>UQAQ01000011.1 GCA_900539115.1 uncultured Roseburia sp. | reverse complement strand
GAAATGAAGAAGTGTTAAGAAAAGCAATCCCGGGATTGGAGAAAAAGCAATTCTCATGGATGAGATCTATTATTAATGCCGGGGGAACTATTGCATAAGCATAGCGTGTAGAACAAAGAAATGAAAAAGTATAGAAATATAAGGAAAGATGTAGTATAATAAACTGAGCTCAAAATCTTGAAATTATCAAAGGGCTGGTCTGCTTACATTTTTCCGAAAAACAATTTACGCTATCAATTCCATATATTGGTATTGCAAAATGTGGAAAAAACATTTATAATGCAAAAGGAGCACGTAAATAAATTATGATACGTTGCTGTTCTACACTAATATGGGAGGTAAAAAGAGTGAACAAGCTTAGGGTTCTAATCGTAGACGACAGTGCCAGAACAATTTCTTTGATCAAAGATAGTTTATCGGAAGATACTGAGGTGGAGATTGTTGGGCAGGCAGAAAATGGCGTGGAGGCTATTGAAATGATCCGCGAAACCAAACCGGATGTTGTATTTTTGGATTTGATCATGCCAAAGATGGACGGACTTCTGGTTTTGGAGAAAGTATGCCAAGGATTACCGGGAATCGAGAAACGCCCGAAATTCATTGTCGTGACAGCTGTTACTCAAGAAAATGTAATGCAGACCGCTTTTCAATACGGTGCTGCATACTATGTATTAAAGCCATTTGAAAAGGAAACGATTCAGGCGAAAATACAGCAATTAAAACCGGGGGCATTGCCGATTGTCATGAACTATCAATCACGAGAATCAGACAAAAAGGGCTACAATCTGGAAATGGATGTAACACAGATCATTCACGAGATTGGTGTGCCTGCGCACATAAAGGGCTATCAGTACTTAAGAGATGCGATCATGATGTCTGTAGATGATGGTGAGATGCTGAATTCAATCACAAAAATTTTGTATCCATCCATTGCCAAGCAGCATAAGACGACACCAAGCCGAGTTGAGAGGGCGATTCGTCATGCGATAGAAGTGGCATGGACTAGAGGAAAAGTGGATACGATTGATGAATTATTTGGTTACACCGTCAGTAATGGAAAAGGAAAACCCACCAATTCCGAATTTGTAGCTTTAATTGCAGATAAAATACGACTGGAGCAGAAAATGCGCAAGTCATATTAATAATGGAAAGAGAGGAACGCTTCAAAGCGTTCCTTTTTTCGCACTTAACAGTTTGGAACATGAAATCACAGTTGCATTTTGTGACATTTTTTTATATAATAACGTTAGGGTCGCCCAAAAACAGATAGAGAAAAGAAAGGCAGGATGAGATATGGAACAGGACAAACGTAGTGATTTAATTGAAAAATTTGATACGGGAGAACTGTCGAAGGACATCATCCCACCTAATTTTACAGATCCTGATGTGTTATTTGAGGTGCTGACAAAGCTGTTGACAGCGGAAAACAGGCAGGATGAGATGGGGATTATACGAAAAGCATATGAACTTGCCAAAGAAGCACATAAGGATCAAAAAAGAAAATCCGGGGAACCATATCTGATTCACCCGGTCTGTGTGGCAATCATTTTGACACAGCTGGATATGGACAAGGAGACGATTGTCGGCGGACTTCTTCATGATGTCATTGAGGACACACCGTATACTGTGGAAGATATTACTCAGATGTTTAGTGCGGAGATTGCGCTTTTGGTCGATGGTGTTACGAAATTGACCCAGCTGAACTATTCCGCGGACAAACTGGATGTGCAGGCGGAAAATCTTCGTAAAATGTTTTTGGCGATGGCAAAAGATATCCGTGTTATCATTATAAAATTGGCGGACCGTCTTCATAATATGCGTACACTGCAATTTATGAAACCGGAAAAGCAGAAAGAAAAAGCCAGAGAGACGATGGACATTTACGCGCCGATCGCACATCGTCTTGGTATTTCCAAAGTAAAGGTAGAATTGGATGATCTTTCTTTACAATATTTGGAGCCGGAAGCTTACAAGGAATTGAATGACAAATTTAATCATCTGCGTGTGCAGAAGGAAACGTTTGTTAAGGATATCATGGAAGATGTCAAAGAACATCTCGATGAGGCCAAGATCAAGGCAACAATCGACGGACGTGTGAAGCATCTGTTCAGTATTTACCGAAAAATGGTAAATCAGAATAAGACATTGGATCAGATTTATGACTTGTTTGCGATACGAATTATTGTAGATACAGAGCAGCAGTGTTATACGGCTCTTGGAATCATTCACGAGATGTATAAGCCGATTCCGGGACGTTTTAAAGATTATATTGCGATGCCGAAACCAAATCATTACCAGTCATTGCATACGACATTGATCGGACCAAACGGACAGCCATTTGAAATTCAGATTCGCACATATGAGATGCATAAAACAGCAGAATATGGTATTGCGGCACATTGGAAATATAAGGAGACAAAGGGAAGCGAGGCCAAGGTTAAAAATGATGAGGCCAAGATGGCATGGCTGCGCCAGATTTTGGAATGGCAGCGGGATATGTCGGACAATAAAGAATTTTTGAGTGTCATCAAAAGCGATCTGAATCTGTTCTCAGACAGTGTATACTGCTTTACACCAAATGGAGATGTAAAGACCCTTCCGGCAGGTTCGACACCGATCGATTTTGCCTATGCGATACATACCGCTGTCGGGAATAAAATGGTAGGTGCCAGAGTGAATGGAAATATCGTTAAACTGGATTACCAGATTCAAAATGGAGACCAGATCGATATCATCACCTCCCAGAACAGTAAGGGACCGAGCCGTGACTGGCTGTTGATCGTCAAGAGTACGCAGGCGAAAAACAAGATCAATCAGTGGTTCCGTACCGAGTTTAAAGAAGAAAACATCGTGCGTGGAAAAGAACTTCTGGCGCAATATGCAAAAACAAAAAGCATTGATCTGTATAAATATGTAAAGCCCGAATATACAGAAGCCTGCAAACGTAAATATGGATTTAAGGATTGGGATTCCGTCTGCGCGGCCATCGGACATGGTGGCTTGAAGGAAGGCCAAGTTATCAATAAACTCATTTATGAATATGAGAAGAAGAATAAACGTGTTGTCTCGGACGAGCAGGTGAAAGAGGCGATAGAAAATGCAAAAGAGGCGAAAGGCATAAAAGAGGGAAGTGAATCCTCTTCGACAAAGAGTGGCGGCAAAAAGAGTGGAATCGTCGTTATGGGACTGGATGATCTTGCGGTTCGTTTCTCAAGATGCTGTAACCCGGTGCCGGGAGATGAAATCGTCGGATTTGTCACGAGAGGCCGTGGTATCTCGATTCATCGTACGGACTGCGTCAATATGATCCATCTGCCGGTAGAAGAGAGAAATCGTCTGATCGAAGCAGAATGGAGCGCACAGGCGAAGAAGAACGAAGATTATTATCCGGTCGAGATCGTCATTTATTCGTACAACCGAAGTGGTGTATTGTTTGATGTATCGAAGATCTTTACCGAGAATGAAATCGACGTGAAGTCCATGAATGTCCGGACTTCCAAGCAGGATAAAGCTACGATCGTGGTCGGTTTTGAGACCCGGGGCGTGGAACAGCTCAATAAATTAGTAAAAAAACTTCGAAATGTAGAAAGTGTTATTGACATCGAGAGACGTTCCAACGGCTGATCGATGGAAAAAGAAAGGATAGATTATGGAAATCAATGGTTTGATCATAGAATCTGTCGTCGTGGGCAGTGTAGGAACCAACTGTTATATTGTGCATAAAAAGGATTCCGAACATTGCTTTGTGGTAGATCCGGGCGACAGCGGAGATAAGATTGCAAATTATATCCGCGATCAGAAAATGATCTTAGATCATATCTTGCTTACCCATGGGCATTTTGACCATATTCAGGGAGTAAGAGATCTGAAAAATGCGATACGATGCGAAATCTGTGCGCTGGATGTCGAGAAAGAACTGCTTTCGGATGCCCGCATGAATGTGTCAGCAATGACCGGAAGACCGGAAGAACTGGAAGCCGACATATGGCTTCACGACGGACAGCAGTTTGAGAGTGCCGGGATTGCGATGAAAGTAATCCACACACCGGGACATACAAAAGGAAGCTGCTGTTATTTTCTGGAAGAACAGAAAGTGCTTTTTAGTGGAGATACGCTGTTTATGGAATCCGTCGGAAGAGCGGATCTGCCGACCGGAAATGAAAAAGATCTGATGCAGTCGGTACGGGAAAAAGTATTGACCCTGCCGAGTGAAACCAAAGTGTTTTCCGGACATGGCCCGGCGACAAGTATTGAGTATGAACAGGCGAATAATCCGTATGCTTAAGAGAGGAAATTCTCATGATAGAAGTTGACATTTCCGGAACGGAGTTTTCGTATGATATGAAAGCTCTGGCGATGGTGTTTTATCCGGAAAAAGAGTGCAGAGTAGTCGAACATCCGGAAGTTTCTACGGAAGACGGCTATTCGATAAAATGGCAGATGGATGGAAAAAAATGGGAAAAACTTTTTCCGAATCCATACACGAAAAACCAGATTAAAAAAGAAGTTTATGAATATTTGAAAACGCAGTCGGGAAAAGAACTTCCGTGGGGGATTCTTACCGGGATCCGGCCTGCGAAGATTCCACTCCGGCTGATGATGCAGGGACAAGAAGAGGCAGCGATCCGGGATATTTTAAAAGAAGGATATTTCTGCCGGGATGACAAAGTGAAACTGGCGATGGATGTTGCAAAAAAAGAATTTTCCCTGACACAGGGCATGCAGCATGAAAGGTGTGCGAATGTGTACATCGGCATCCCCTTTTGTCCGACAATCTGTGCCTATTGTTCCTTTTCCTCTTTTCCGGCAGGGAGGTATCGAGATAAGATGGATGCCTACCTGGATGCCTTGGAAAAAGAGATGACGCAGTGCAAAGAATGGCTGGCCGGCAAGCAGATGGTCAGTGTGTATGTGGGCGGCGGCACCCCGACATCGTTATCGGAAGAGCAGTTTGAGCGTTTGATGGCGATGATTGAAAAATATCTTTCGATGGAACAGTCGAAGGAATTTACCGTTGAGGCAGGGCGCCCGGACAGCATTACTGAGGGCAAACTGCGGAGCATGAAAGCCCATGGAGTGACAAGAATTTCCATTAACCCGCAGAGCATGAAAGAGCATACGCTGGAACTTTTGGGGCGTAAGCACACGGTAGAGGAAATACGTGAGAAATTTATGCTTGCGAGAACATTGGGATTTGATAATATCAATATGGATCTGATCGCAGGACTTCCGGAGGAAACATTGGAAGATTTTAAAGAGACACTGCGGGAAGTCGAAGCATTGAAACCGGACAGTATCACCGTTCACACATTGGTGATCAAACGGGCATCCAGACTGCGGAAAGAGCAGCTGGAGCAGGGCGGTGAGATGCGTGAGGAAGATGCCTGCATCGAACCGATGCAAAAAGAGGCAGAGCAGTTTTGCCGGGTACACGGATATGAGCCGTATTATATGTACCGCCAGAAAAATAAGGCACATACGACGAGAAATACCAATCAGGAAAATGTGGCTTATGCAAAACCGGGAAAAGAATGTTTGTATAACATATTTATTATGGAGGAACTGCAGTCGATCCTGGCACTTGGCAGCGGAGGTTCGTCCAAGATCGTATTTCCGGAGGAAAACCGGATGGAACGAGTAGAAAATGTAAAAAGCGTTGATGACTACATTGGTAGAATTGACGAGATGATAAGAAGAAAAAAGGAAAGTTGGAGGTAATGCGTGATGGCATTAAAGAAGAAACCGGTAACGGGTATGAAAGATATTTTGCCAAAGGAAATGGAAATCCGAGATTATGTGATCGGACTCATCAAAGAAACTTATGGAACCTTTGGATTTTCGTCGATTGAGACTCCTTGTGTAGAGCATATCGAAAGTCTTTGCAGTAAGCAGGGCGGCGAAAATGAAAAATTGATCTTCAAGATTTTAAAAAGAGGAGAAAAATTGAAACTGGATACGTCAGAATGCGAAGCCGATCTGGTGGACAGCGGACTGCGTTATGACTTAACCGTTCCCCTGTCAAGATATTATGCCAATCATGCAAACGAGTTAAGTGCACCGTTTAAAGCCCTTCAGATGGGAAATGTATGGCGTGCCGACCGCCCACAGCGAGGTCGTTTCCGCCAGTTTATGCAGTGTGATATCGATATCCTTGGAGAACCTTCGATCCTGGCAGAGATTGAATTGATCTTGGCAACGACGACATTGCTTGGCAAATTGGATTTTACAAATTTCACCATTCGTATCAACAACCGTAAGATTTTGAAAGCAATGGCAGCATACTGCGGATTCCCGGAAGCAGAATACGATTCGGTATTTATCATTCTGGATAAGATGGATAAGATCGGTATGGACGGTGTGACTGCAGAACTCCTTGAAGCCGGTTATGACCGGAAATCCGTCGATATGTGTAAAGAATTGTTTGAAACGGTGACAAATGATATCGCCGGAGTAAACTATCTGAAAGAAAAACTGGGCGATTGTCTGGAGGCAGGCACGGCAGAAGATCTTGAGACGATCATTTCTACCGTGGAAGAGACAAAATCCGCAGACTTTAAGATTGCCTTTGATCCGACACTTGTGCGTGGCATGAGTTATTATACCGGTCCGATCTTTGAGATCTCGATGGATGAATTTGGTGGATCTGTCGGAGGCGGTGGACGCTACGACGAAATGATCGGTAAATTTACCGGAAATGATACGTGTGCCTGTGGATTTTCCATCGGATTTGAACGTATTGTCATGCTTCTTCTTGAGCGTGATTTCAAAGTACCGTCAAGTTCAAAGAAAAAGGCATATTTGATCGATAAAAAAGCAACGCCGGAATTGATGAAGAAAGTCATTTCTCAGGCAAATGAAGAACGTAAAAACGGATACAAGATCAGTATCAATGTAATGAAGAAAAATAAGAAATTCCAGAAGGAATTATTGGCAAAAGACGGATACGAAGAGATCCGGGAATTTTTTGCAGATTAGAGTTGTACATCAGAAAGGAATGTAAAAAAATGGCAGAATCAATGAAAGGCCTGCGCCGCACATGCCGATGCGCAGAGCTTACGACAGAAAATGTTGGACAGACCGTCACAGTGATGGGCTGGGTACAGAAAAGCAGAAATAAGGGCGGCATCATTTTTGTAGATTTGCGTGACCGCTCTGGAATCATACAGTTGATCTTTGAAGAGAGCGATACCGGAGCCGAAGGATTTGAAAAAGCGACGAAACTTCGTGCGGAATTTGTTGTCGCAGTAACCGGTGTCGTAGAGAATCGTTCCGGTGCGGTAAACGAAAGCTTGAAAACCGGTGCGATCGAAGTACGTGCAAAGGACATCCGCATCTTGTCAGAGTCTGAGACACCGCCTTTCCCAATCGAAGAAAACAGTAAGACAAAAGACGAACTTCGTCTTCGTTACCGTTTCCTTGATCTGCGTCGTCCGGATCTTCAGAGAAATCTGATCATGCGAAGCAAAGTGGCGACACTTACCAGACAATTTTTGGCAGAAGAGGGATTCTTGGAGATCGAGACACCGATGCTTACAAAGAGTACACCGGAAGGCGCAAGAGATTATCTGGTACCAAGCCGTGTACATCCGGGCAATTTTTATGCCTTGCCACAGTCCCCGCAGCTGTTCAAACAGCTGCTCATGTGTTCCGGTTACGACCGTTATTTCCAGATTGTAAAATGTTTCCGTGACGAGGACCTTCGTGCCGACCGTCAGCCGGAATTTACACAGATCGATATGGAACTTTCTTTTGTCGATGTAGACGATGTTATCGATGTCAATGAAAGACTGTTGAAGAAATTGTTTAAAGAGACGATCGGCGTAGACGTACAGCTCCCGATCCAGCGAATGACATGGCAGGAAGCGATGGACCGTTTTGGTTCGGACAAGCCGGATACCCGTTTTGGCATGGAACTTCAGGATGTGACAGAAGTTGTCAAAGGCTGTGGTTTCGGTGTGTTCACCGGTGCAATCGAAAACGGCGGTTCCGTCCGTGGTATCAATGCCAAAGGACAGGGCGCAATGCCACGTAAAAAGATTGATTCATTGGTGGATTTTGCCAAAGAGTACGGCGCAAAAGGATTGGCTTATCTTTGCATCAATGAGGATGGCACCTACAAATCTTCGTTTGCCAAATTTATGACAGAGGAAGAACTGGATGCCCTTGTAAAAGCGATGGAAGGAGAGCCGGGTGACCTTCTTTTGTTCGCCGCAGATAAAAATAAAGTAGTATACGATGTTCTCGGCAATCTTCGTCTGGAACTGGCAAGAAGAATGGATCTTCTTGACAAGAACGTGTACAATTTCCTGTGGGTAACGGAATTCCCACTGCTTGAGTACAACGAAGAACTGGGACGTTATCAGGCAATGCACCATCCGTTTACGATGCCGATGGAAGAAGATCTTGATCTGATCGACACGGAGCCCGGCAAAGTACGTGCAAAAGCCTATGATATTGTATTAAATGGTACAGAGATCGGTGGAGGATCTGTCCGTATTCATCAGAATGACATTCAGGAAAAAATGTTTGAGTGCCTTGGGTTTACAAAGGAAGCGGCACATGAGCAGTTCGGTTTCCTGTTGAATGCATTTAAGTACGGAGTACCACCTCACGCAGGACTGGCTTACGGATTGGATCGTCTCGTCATGCTGATGGCAAAAGAAGACAGCATCCGTGAAGTGATCGCCTTCCCGAAAGTAAAAGATGCTTCCTGTCTTTTGACAGATGCACCAAATATTGTAGATGAAAAGCAGCTGGAAGAATTAGGTATTGAGATCAGAAAAGAGGTAAAAGAATGAGTGTAGAAAAGACAAATTTTGGAAAAACAAGTGCCGGTGAAGAAGTTTCCATGTACACATTGGAAAACAAAAATGGCATGAAAGCGCAGTTTATTGATTATGGTGCCAATCTGGTATCGTTGTTTGTACCGGACAAAGACGGCAAACTTGCCGATGTTGTCCTTGGTTTCGATAATGTAGCAGCGTATGAAGTCAATGGATGTTTCTTTGGTTCCTTTATCGGACGTCATGGAAACCGTATCGGAGATGCTAAATTCGAACTGAATGGTACAACATATGAATTGGAGAAAAATGACGGAAAGAACAATCTTCACGGTGGCACGCCGGGATACAATAAGGTAATGTATCAGGCAGAAACCGGAGAAAACAGTGTGACATTTTCCCGTGTAAGTCCGGATATGGAACAGGGCTATCCGGGAAATCTGGAGATTTCCGTAACCTATACATTGACAGATGACAATGAATTGAAACTGGATTATAAAGCAAAATCCGACAAAGATACCTTGTGTAATGTAACAAATCATTCTTATTTCAACCTGAAAGGACACAATGGCGGCGACATCACAGATCATGAAGTTTGGATTCAGGCAAACGGATTTACCGAGACGACAGATGATCTGATCCCGACCGGAAAGATTATCGATGTAACCGGTACACCGATGGATTTCAGAACCAAGAAAGCCATCGGCAAAGATATCGGAGCAGATTATGAACCATTGATCCTTGCCGGCGGATATGACCACAACTTTGCTTTGGATAAGAAGACAAAGGGTGTTGAAAAAGTGGCAGAAGTTTCGGAAAGCACAAGTGGCAGAACGATGGAAGTATATACCGATCTTCCGGGAATGCAGTTGTATACCGGAAACTTTATTGTGAAAGAAGAAGGGAAAGAAGGGGCAGAGTACACAAAGAGAAATGGTGTCTGCTTTGAAACCCAGTATTTTCCAAACTCCATCAATATTCCGTCGTTTGAATCCTGTCTTTTGAAAGCAGGTGACACATTTACATCAACGACAATTTATAAATTTTGCTGATCTTTTACGTATAACCAAACAAGGTATTGCCGAATACTATAGAGATAAGGCAGAAACCGAAGGAGAAAAAAATTGGTTAGTGTATTAGGCAGATTAATGCAGAAAGAGTTTGGAAGAAAACGTTATAGAGAGTATTGTGCAAAATTAAAAGAAAAAGAATGTATGGATATTTTTTGTGATATCTATTTTGTCTTAATAGAAAATAAGGAAGAACATCTTGACAGACGGCTGCTGAATCTGTTGCAGACCGTGCGCTTGTCGGTAACGATCAGCCGTTTGTTTGGGGTGATCAGCGCCGGATTTACGGCGGCCGTTCTTTTTCTGATCTGTATGCCTCTTCTTCCGGAAATAAAACTTGTGGCTTTAAGTATACTGGTTTTGGTATATGGATATAAAACAATAGAATTTTTGAAGAATCGATATTGCGACAAAGATGTACGGCTTGTTTTGATCTACAAAGCAGCGTTGTTTCATCTTTTGTCAAATGAGGAAAAGACGTGAAAAAGTTAGTACAAATGCTTGTCTCCATGAATAAGATCGGAATGATCGGGTTTGGAGGCGGAAATGCACTGATTCCAGTGATTCAACAGGAAGTCGTAGAAGAAAAGGGGTTTATCACGGGAGAAGAGTACGAAAAAGATATTGTGGCGGCTGCACTGACTCCGGGAGCACTTCCGGTAGAGATTGCAACAGGTGTAGGAAAAGCGGTTTCCGGGAAAAAAGGAATGATTCTTGCGGCGATCGCGATGGCATTTCCCGGCGCCCTGATGACGGTACTTCTGATGGCAGGAATGGACGGATTGAATCCGAAAGTGCTGACCCAGATTCAGTATGCATCGATTGGGATCACCGCCTTTATCATGTGCCTTTTAACGGAATATATTCACAATGCCTTTCAGGACTGTGTGGTAAAAAAGCACCGTGGAAAGGCAATTGGCGTGTGCGTCGGTGTATTTATACTGACAGCCGGGCGCAATCTGTTTCGTATCTTTCAGATTGATAAGACGCCGTTATTTAGTATTTCTACGATTGAAATGCTGGCAATTGCGTTTTTTGCCATATTAGTCACAGATTGTAAATTTCAATGGCAGACGATGGTACCGGCCGGTATCGTGGCGGGCATTTACCTTTTGTGTGTTGGAAAAGCGAAGATCATAGATAATGATATCGTGACGTGGACGGTGCGTGTTGTTATGATTGTTCTGGCGGTATACAGTTTTAAGAAAAGTTCGGTCAAAAAGAAAAAGAAACGAAAAAAGGTACTAAAACCACTGGTGATAGAAAGTGCAGTATGGATAGCTGCGGCGGTTTTTCTCAGTCTGCCGGCAATGTTTTATTTTGCTGAACAGTGTTTACCGTTTTTTGTAAAAGGAATTGCGTCTTCCCTGATTTCATTTGGAGGCGGCGATGCTTATCTGACAATCGCAGATGGGCTGTTTGTGCCGGATTATATCAGTGAAAACTCTTTTTATAATTATCTGATACTTATTGTAAATATTCTGCCGGGATCCATCTTATGTAAGACGTTGTCGGGAATCGGCTATTCTTATGGATATGGACTGGCAGGAACGACAGCAGGCGGCATGTGGATGGCACTTGCCGGGTTTGCGATGAGTGTGATGGCTTCGGCGGTCGTATTTGATGTGGTTTATCACCTTTATGAATATTTGGAAAATATTGAGGTATTTATTAATATAAAGAAATCCATTAAAGTGATCGTATCAGGACTTTTATTGACCGTCATGTCAGGATTGATACAATCCAGTATGACATTGGCGCAAAATAAAGAATATCCATGGTTTACCATACTGATCATGATCTTTGCCATTTATGGATTGAATCTTTTTTTACTCAAAAAGGCAAAATGCAAAAATGTAGTATTGATCGGCATGAGCCTTGTGTTATCCATGGGACTATGTAATGCAATGGGAATCTAATATGCAGACACGGAGGGTAAGAAGATGGAAAAGAAAAAGAGAACAAAATTAAAAGATCGAACACTTCCGGATTATACGAGAGGCGAGGAAATTTTTAATATGGTTTCCCATATTGTCGGAGGTGCGCTGGCAATCGCTGCTTTGGTACTTTGTGTCATTTTTTCAGCATTAAAAGGCGATCCCTGGGCGGTTGTGGCATCGGCAGTTTACGGCGGTACAATGGTTGCTTTATATGCGATGTCAAGCATTTATCATGGGCTGACAGCCGAAAGGGCAAAAAAAGTGTTTCAGGTCATTGACCACTGCACGATCTATTTTTTGATCGCAGGTACTTATACTGCGATCACACTGGCGGGCATCCGTGTCAATCATCCGGTCATCGCATTTGTGATCTTTGGTATCGTGTGGGCGTGCTGTCTTGGTGCGGCGACATTTACCGCAATTGACCTTGAAAAATATAAGAAAATGGCGATGATCTGTTATCTTGGCATGGGATGGTGTATCATTTTGTTTATCAAACCGACGATAGAACTGCTTGGTTTTGGCGGAATGGTATACCTCGTCAGCGGTGGAATCGCGTATACGATCGGAGCCGTATTGTATGGCGTCGGAAAGACGAAGCGTTATATGCATTCGATCTTTCATTTATTTGTTATCGCAGGAAGTGTACTGCACTTCTTTATGATATTATTTTATGTAATCATGAGATAAAGATTGGAGGATTAAAATGGTAGTTGAGCCAAAGGTAAAAGGATTTATATGTACGACAGCTCATCCGAAAGGATGCGAGGAGAGCGTGCGCAGACAGATTGAGTATACAAAACAAAAAAAACAGGTAGAAGGACCTAAGAAAGTGTTAGTGATCGGTTCTTCCACCGGTTACGGTCTGGCATCCCGTATCGCTGTAACGTATGGATATGGAGCAGATACGATCGGTGTGGCATTTGAGCGTGAAGCCAAGGGCAAACGTACAGCGACCGCGGGTTATTACAATACGCAGGCTTTTGAAAAGATTGCAGCAGAGGATGGCTATTATGCAAAATCCTTTAACGGAGATGGTTTTTCAAAAGAAATGAAAGAAGATGTCATTGCCTGCATAAAGGAAAATTTTGGAAAAGTTGATATGATCGTTTACAGTATGGCAGCACCACGCAGAACCTTGCCGGATGGAACAACTGTTTCTTCTGTACTGAAGACCGTCGGCGAGCCTTTTACCAATAAAACCATTGATCTTCGCACGAATGAGATCAAAGAGGTGACCGTTCCGGTTGCCACAGAAGAAGAAATTCAGGCGACGATCCAGGTTATGGGCGGCGAAGACTGGTATGACTGGATTCAGGCACTTGCCGATGCCGGTGTCGTAGCAGAAAATGCTGTAACGCTTGCGTATTCTTATATCGGACCGGAAGTTACGCATCCGATCTATAAAGAGGGAAGCATTGGACAGGCGAAAAAGCATCTGTATCAGACTTCCGTGAAGATGAATGAGGACTTTGCAAACCTTGGATTAAAAGCATACATATCCGTAAACAAAGCACTTGTAACGCAGTCCAGCGCAGCGATTCCGATTGTTCCGCTTTACATCTCCCTGCTTTATCGTGTGATGAAAGACGCAGGGCTGCATGAAGGCTGTATCGAGCAGATGGACCGCCTGTTTATGGAAAAACTGCCAAACGGCCCGGAAACCGATGAGGAAGGAAGAATCCGCCTTGATGACTATGAGATGCGTCCGGAAGTACAGGACAAGATCTCCGAAGTATGGGACAAAGTAGATTCGGAATCCATCGAGACTCTCGGTGATATCAAAGAATACTGGGATGAGTTTTATCATATGTTCGGTTTTGGCTATGAGAATGTAGATTATAGTGAGGATGTCGAGATTTGATAGGAGTTCGGCATGTTGTGAGGTGCGGTTGCGTGTATTGTGACCGCACCTTTTGAGAAAGTTAAAAAAATCTCCGATATGCTTGAAATTTAGATGGAAAGAGTTATAATAAAAAAGTGAATTTGATAGATTCAAGGAAGAGTGAATGTATTGAAGTGCCTTATATGTGATTATTACAACATAGATAAATAATAATGATTTTTAAGTAGGAAGGGTTTAGTTTATGAAAGACTTTATTAATGTCTATATAACTGAATATGGCTTTGGCATTGATGAAGTTTCTGAAGAAACACTTGATAGTTCTCAGATAGATTTGTATCGGTGTTATAGAGAGAATCCCAATGAATTTTTCTTTAAACTTGCTTTCCTGAGTAAATTTAAGAGTTCGATTTCACTTGGATTTTTGCAACATTTAGCAAAACAGTTTTTGAGAAGAGTTCTTGATTCAGAAGAACTTAATTTTGGAATAGTTACATACACACAAATGTCTATTCTGGAAATAGAAGCATTAATGCCTTATGTACCTATGATTATCGGGCATGAGTTTATTGATTCTTCTTGGATTTTAAATCAACAGTTTAAGTTTAATGAACTATTAAAACAAGAAATAGAAATTTCTGGAAAAGAGCCAATTGAGTATCTTATTTCAAAGGGAATTGATTTAGTTATCCCTTCGCGCATTTATTTTCATCTTGTGGAGAATATGGAAAGAACAGAGTATCCCTTTGCTTTTTTAGCAACATATACTGCAAAGCATGGAAATAAAATAGTTCATTTTCCATTAAAGAATGCTTTATCAGAGTTTAGGGACAACACAAAGGCACTTGATTTGCTTATTTCAAGTTTAAATAAGGCAGCAAGGGAGAGTGTATTTGTTACAAAGTATCTGGAAAGTGGAGATATTTATTTTCCGGTAAAAATGAGTGAAGAGGATGCTTATTCATTTTTAAAAGAAGTCGATATTTTTGAAAAATGTGGAATAGTATGTAGAATTCCAAAGTGGTACACAGAATCTCAATCGAAGATTCGTATAGATATGGATGAGAAAATGCTCTTTTCAGGAGGATATCTAAGTCAAGCAAAGTTAAATTATTTTTCGCCAAATCTTGTATATAAAGGTGTTGAAATATCTGTACAAGACGCAAAAACACTATTAGAACAAAAGGAAGGTCTTGAATTTATAAAAGGGCGTTGGGTAGATAACGATCACCATGAACTTAAAATGCTACTTGATGAATATGAACTATATTCGGGTGATGGAACTACACTTTTGGAGATATTAAGGTCTAAGGCAGGAATAAATGCTTCAGATACAGAATGCCCTATATGTGTAGAGTTTACTAGAGAAGATTGGCTGCAACGATATATTGGAAAGTGTTTTGAACAATCTAAATTGCCAAAAAAATTTGATTCCATACTTAGAACTTATCAAAAAGATGCATTCTCATGGCTGTGGGGAATGTATAACCTAGGATTTGGTGTTTGCTTAGCGGATGATATGGGGCTTGGTAAGACAGTTGAGGTTATATCATTTTTAAAAAAATATCATAATACTAAAGATGGACATGTATTGATTATTGTACCAGCGACATTGATTGCAAACTGGCAAGATGAAGTAAATAAATTTGCTCCTGAAATGGATGTTTTTGTTCTTAGAGGATCCAATGTTCCTAAGGAAGGTACCTATAAATCATTCATTACAATAACAACATATCAGACGGCGATGAGAGCTGATTATTTAAATACAGTTTATTGGGATGTTATTATTTTAGATGAAGCTCAAGCTATCAAGAATTATTATACATCACAGACTAAGAGGATAAAAAGTCTTAATGCTGGAATGAAAATTGCAATGACGGGAACTCCAATAGAGAATAATGTATTAGAGTTATGGTCTATATTTGATTTTTTGAATCCTGGGTTGTTAGGGTCAAGGGAGCAATTCAAAAAATTATATGCATCCAATCCTGAGGCACATAAGAGAATAAAGGAACTAATACAACCATTTGTGTTAAGGCGAGTTAAGACAGATAAGAGCATTATTTCTGATCTACCAGAGAAAAATGAAATTGATGTAATAATAAATATGACTAAGGACCAGATTGTTTTGTATAATAAAGTTATAGAAGACATGAATAATGCAATAGCTTCATTAAAAGATAAGAGGCAAGGACAGATATTGGTTCTTTCTGCGATGATGAAACTCAAACAAATTTGTAATCATCCGAGTCAGTATTATGGTTTACAGGATTATGAAGAGCAGATGAGTGGCAAGTTTATAGAATTAAGAAATATTTGTGAGACAATATATGCAAAACGAGAAAAAGTGTTAGTATTTACCCAATTTAAAGAAATTATACCAGCATTAAATAGTGTTTTGGAAAATGTATTTCATCAAGCAGGAGCAACGATTGATGGAGATACTAATATGGCTAGAAGAAATCAATATGTGACGGAATTTCAAAGTGGTTTATATCCATATATGGTTTTATCACTTAAAACAGCTGGAGTTGGTTTGAATCTTACAGCGACTCAAAATGTAATTCATTTTGATAGATGGTGGAATCCGGCAGTTGAGAATCAGGCGACGGATAGAGCATATAGAATTGGACAAAAGAATGATGTTACAGTGTATAAGTTTGTAACAGCTAATACGATTGAAGAAGTTGTAAATTCAATGTTAAAGGACAAGCAGAACATGGCAGATGAATATATCAACGATTTAGATAATAATGTCCTATCGAAATTATCAACAGAAGAACTTTTAAGAGTTGTTTCATATGGAGGTGATGAGGATGAGTGAGTACATTGTAAAATTATCTTCTAAAGTGATTTCGTATGAATGGTGGGGACAGCAGTGGTGTAAAAATATAGCAAATTATGCTGATTATTATAACCGGTTGGAACGGGGGCGAACTTATATAAGAAAAGGTGCAATTAAAGAACTGCGGATTGAAGAAGGTCATATCAATGCAATAGTAGCGGGAGCGACAGTTGAATCATATCATGTTGAAATTAACATTAAACCAGCATCAAAAAATATTGTAGACTATACACTAAAACAAATAAAAGATATAAATATGCTTAGAAATGGTGTTGTGCCGGAGAATTACAGAAAATTATTTTCTATTGATAAGGGTCTTTTTCCTACATTAAAAGAAATAGAGTTTTCATGTTCATGCCCAGATGTAGCATGTCTGTGTAAACATATCGCAGCTGTTTTATATGCAATAGGAAGTATTTTAGATCAGGAACCACTGCTACTTCTTCATTTAAGAGGTATAAAAGTAGAAGAGTATCTAGATAGAAAACTGATTGAAGTAACAAATGAAATGCTTATTGATATTAACAGTCGTAGTGAAGATGAGAGAGTTATCAAGGATGATATGTTAGAACTTCTTTTTGGTATTGATATTGCGACAAGTTCAGACGAAACATTCAAACAGGGCGGAAATTCTGATGCTGAAGAAGTCCATGTAATTGAATTGCTGCCAAAGTCAAAGAGAAAGAAAATTGAAGTACCTAAAATTAAAAAAAATCTACTTGAAGGATATTATATTAGACAATTTGATTTAAACGGCAATTATATTGCACAGTTTAGCTCATATGAGGAACTGGAGGCCAAAACATCAGCAGGTGTGATAAATATAAGAAGAGCATGTTCTGGATTAAAAAAAAGTGCTGGTGGATATCAGTGGAGGAAAGTCTCGAATAAAGAACCTATAACTAATATATTACCGTTGCAGAAAAATGTAGAAGTTGTTGCAATAAGGCCACTAGATTGTTTTGATGATGAGGGAAATTTTATAGCACATTATGATTCAATAAAAGCGGCATCAAGAGCTATAGGGGTTAATGCAAAAAGTATCAGAGAAGCGGCTAAAGGAATACAAAAGCATGCGGGCGGATATAAGTGGAAATTTAGTGATGAACAGTGAACTAATTAAAGTGGATTTAGTTGGTTTTTAGGAAGATTTTATTAAAAAATAGGGTTACAGTATGTTAATCAAATGAAGTTTTATTGAAAGAATTTTTAAATATGAATTTGTGGAATTAATTTGCAAAATATTGAAGTTTGTACGGGGAAATATTTTGCAAATAATATAGTTTGAAATTTCTATAAAATGATGTTACAATACTACTAAAATTATCAGGGGGAATTCTATGCAGAATATTGTATACCATGGAAGTAACGTAGAAGTACCGGTTCCGCGAGTGCTTCAGAATGGTTTTTATAAAGATTTTGGATATGGTTTTTATTGTACAAATTTGTTTAAACAGGCGAAACGATGGGCAATGACCAAAAAGGGAAATTCAGTCATTAATCGTTATAAGTATGTGCAGGATTCAGGGTTAAAAGTGTTAAAATTCGAGGAGATGACAGATGAATGGCTGGATTTTGTTGTGAATTGCCGCAGAGGTATAGAACATGATTATGATATTATTGAGGGACCAATGGCAGACGATCAGATTTGGAATTATGTGGAAGCCTTTATAGATGGAAGAATTCCTCGAAAAGCATTTTGGGAAATTGCAAAGTTCAATTATCCTACGCACCAGATTGTGTTCTGCACCGAAGAGGCATTGAAAACATTGACATTTGAAGGAAGTGATACACTATGAAAAATAAGTATTTTCCGGAGGAAGAGATACAGTTAGATGATGTTTATTTTATCTGCTATATGATTGAAAGAGTGGCACGGCATATTAAGCAGAAAAACAAATATGTTGTAAATGCAATTGGAAAAGAGGAATTATATCATTTGTTGAGCTGTGCCAATGTATTGCATTGCGAAAATCCGCTTCAAGTCGAGAATGATTGGATTAAAGAATATGACTTAAAGGAAGGGAACTTTGATATTACAGCCGTTGACAGGGAACTCGCAGAAATCATTCCTTCTGCGTTGGATATGGGGGCAGTATATCAGAGACTGGTAAGAGATACGATGTCTTCCAAAGAAGATTATGTTGAGGCGATCATTCGGGTTTATAATGACGAACTTTGTGAAGTTATTGATAATTACAATTGCAGTGCATTCTATGAACCATCGTATGTCATTGCCAGAGCATATCAAAATGGTGGATTTTAATGAAAGGGGGGGCAGAAGACCGCCCCCTTTTTCATGCGTTTTTTTTACTATAGAATAGCTTCTAATTTTTCGGTTTCTTCTTCAATTACCTTTTTATCAATCCGTTGGAATAATATTCCAATTTCCGGAAGCGGATAACCGCTTTCTACATGCTGTCTTTCCCACTTATTGTTTAAGTTCAGCCATTTTAATACTTTTCCCGAAGAAAAAGGTAAAAAAGGCGCAAGCAAAACGGCTAAATTTGCTATAATCTGTACACATTGATAAAGAGTATTATTACAGGCATTTTGATCTGTACTCCGCGTGATCCAGGGTTGCTCTGTATCAAAATACTTGTTTGCCTTTCGTATAAAATCAAAGATTTCGGTTATTGCATCTTTGAAATGTCCACTTTCAATAAGTTTTCCTGCCGTAGTATACAGTTGATCTATTTGTTGTTCCCATTGAACGTTATTACTTCCCTGCGGCACGATACCATCGCAATATTTTTGAATAAACGCCAAGGTTCTGTTTACAAAATTTCCATATGCGCCAAGTAATTCGCCATTATGTTTTCTGACATATTCTCTCCATGAGAAATCCGCATCTTTTTTCTCCGGTCCGTTTGCAATAAAAAAGTATCGAATGGAATCCGCTTCATAATGATCCAGTAAATCTTTTACCCATATTGCGTAATTTTGGCTTGTAGATATTTTCCTGCCCTCCAAAGTCAGATATTCACTGGATATGATTTGATCCGGTAAATGCCAACCCGCTCCATTGCCGAGTAAAAGTGCTGGCAATATGATCGTATGAAATGGAATATTATCCTTCCCGTGTACATAATAATGTTTCACATCTTTTCCCTGCCACAACGCAGAAAAAGCGTTTACGTCTTTTCCGGCAGCCACTCTGCTCGCAGACAGATACCCTAATACATTTTCTGCCCATATATAAATGGTTTTGTTTTCATATCCTTCTTTCGGTACACGGATTCCCCAGTCCAGATCTCTGGTTAATGCCCGGTCTCTTAAGCCTTCGCTGATATATCGCTTTGTAAATGCAATTGCATTTTTTCGCCATTCCGGATGAGTTTCAACCAGTGTTTCTAACTCTGACCGGAGCTTGGAAATAGCAATGTATAAGTGAGTGGAATTCTTGAAACCAATTGGTTTTCCGCATACAGCACACGTTGGTTCGATAAGTGTTTCCGGCTCTAAAACGGTGTCGCAGCAATCGCATTGATCGCCTCTCGTATCACTTCCGCAGGTAGGGCATTTCCCTAATACAAAACGGTCTGCCAAAAAAGTTTTACAGTTTTTACAATAAGCCTGTGGAACCTCTTTTTCATAGACATAGGGACTTTCGTACAATTTTTTATGAAATTCTCTCACAAAATCTTTATGCTCCTTTGCAGAGGTTTTGGTATAGACATCATAACTAAATCCCAGCCGTTCAAAGCACTCTGTAAATTCCCTGTGATAAAAGTCGCTCACCTTCTGTGGTGTCTTATTTTCCTGTTTTGCCCGGAGCGCTACAGGCGTGCCATGACAATCACTTCCCGACACAAAATATACGTTGTCTCCGATTGCCCGATGGTATCTCGCCAATACATCTCCCGGTAAGAGTCCTGCAATATGTCCTATGTGCAGTGAGCCATTTGCATATGGCCATGCACCGCCAATTAAAATCTGTCTCATTTTATTTTCCTCATTTCTTTGAATTTTGTTGTGATAACTTCGGTTTATGCTGTTTATTTACAACATATTTTTGCGGTTACTTCCGTATTTTTGCATGAAAAAAGCCCTCCTCTCTGAAAAATTTCTTTTTCAGGGACGAGAGCGTATGCTTCGTGTTACCACCCCAAATTCACTTACACCTCACGATATAAGCCTTATCAACTACGGACGAGAAATGATTCATCGATAGTCTATCTCTATAACGGGAGCACCCGTCGCAGCCTTGGCATAACAGCTTCGGTGCGCAGCTCCGAGACCATTTTCAGTAGTTCCTTCTGTACCTGTTCTCAGCTTATCAGGCTCTCTGTAACATATCTAACTACTTACTTTTCTCTTCACAGCCTTTGATATATATTTTACTATAATACAGTAAATGTATTCGTGTGTCAATGATTATTTTTGAACTTACTCCAATTCTTCCAGCGCCTGCGCTGCTTTTTCCCATTCCTCCATCGCGGTTTCCAGTTCTGCCTCATATTGCTCCTTCTGCTTTGATAATTCGGTCAATTTGGCAACGTCGGAAGCGTATTCCGGAAGGGCGATCTGCGCATCGGTTTCTTCGATAAGTTCTTCCAGTTTTTGGATTTCGTTTTCTGCTTTTTCATACGCAGCTTCAATCTTTCTTTTTTTTGCTTCCCGTTCTTTCTGTTCCTTCCAGTCGAGTTTGGCAGTAGACGGAGCCTCCGTTTTTGGCGCAGGTTCTGTCGTGTTGCCGAGATAGCGGCTTTCGACAAGATCCTTCTTCGCCAGATAATAGTCATAATTTCCATCGTATGAAAGAATATGTTCATTGGTCAGATCCAGGATCCGGGTAGCGGTTTTCTGGATAAAATAGCGGTCATGCGATACGTATAAGACCGTTCCGGTATAATGATTCAAAGCATCTTCCAGAATCTCTTTGGAGTCGATATCCAAGTGGTTGGTCGGCTCGTCGAGAAGCAGGAGATTGGCTTTGGAGAGCATAAGTTTTGCCAGGGAGACACGTCCCTTTTCTCCACCGGAAAGAAGTGAGATCTTTTTATAGACATCCTCCCCGGTAAAGAGGAAGGCAGCGAGGACATTGCGGATCTTCGTATTGTTAAGATCCGGGTAGTCATCGTGGATTTCATCAAAAATCGTTTTTTCCTCGTGCAGCACATTGTGTTCCTGGTCGTAATAGCCAAGTTCCACGTTCGTGCCAAAGACGGCAGTACCCTGATCCGGAGATTCCAGTTCGCAGAGCATCTTGAGAAGAGTGGTTTTGCCGGTTCCGTTTTTCCCGATCAAAGCAACACGTTCTCCGCGGAACAATTCAAAGGAGACATCCTGAAAGAGGTGTAAGTCACCAAAAGACTTTCCAAAATTTTCCACACGCAAAACATCTTTTCCGCTTTCCTTTTCCGGAACAAGGGAAAAGTGCATTGATTTCTGTTCTGTTACCGGCTTGTCCACCGGTGTCATTTTTTCCAACATTTTTTCGCGGCTTTCTGCCCGTTTGATTGATTTTTCACGGTTGAAAGAACGCAGTTTTTCAATGACCTGTTCCTGATGGCGCACGGTCTGCTGATAATTTTCATATTGTTTGATCGCATCCCGGCGTAAAAGTTCTTTTTTTTGCGCGTAATCGCTGTAATTTCCTTTAAAAACGGTTGCTTTGCCGTGGTCGAGTTCGACTACTTTGTCTGCGATACGGTCAAGAAAATAGCGGTCATGCGATACGATCAGGACACTTCCCTTGTAGTTGGAAAGATACGTTTCCAGCCATTGGATCGAAGCGAGGTCAAGGTGGTTGGTCGGCTCGTCGAGGATCAGCAGATCCGGCTCAAGGAGAAGGAGTTTTCCGAGTGCTACACGGGTTTTCTGTCCGCCGGAAAGAGTATTGATCGATTTGTCAATATCATTTCCGACAAAGCCAAGTCCGTTGATGATTCCCATAATCTGGCTTTTGCACGCGTAGCCGTCTTTGGCCTCAAATTCAGTCTGCATGCGGTGATAGCGCTCCAAAAGGGAATTTAATTCTTCACCGGAAGCGGTCTGCATGGTTTCTTCCATTATACGGATCTCGCGTTCGAGGGCGACAATGTCCTTTTTCACTTCCCACAATTCATCGTAGATACTTTTGTCCGAATGATATCCCTGCTGCTGCGGAAGATAGCCGACAGAAGTATCCTTTGCCAGAATGACATCGCCATTATCTGCCGGAAGTTCTCCGACGATAATCCGCAAAAGCGTGGTTTTTCCGGTGCCGTTTACGCCCACAAGAGCAGTACATTCGTGTTCGTTGATATGAAAAGAAACGTCTGAAAAGAGCGCTTCGTCATTAAACTTTTTTTCTATATGGTTACACGCTAATATCATAATATTCTCCAATCAAAATATTTGCTAAAGACAGTATAGCATAAAAAGTTGATTTTTACATCTTTTTTTATAAAAGAAAATGTAGTATAATATATAAAAACGTAACTATTCAGGGGCGGTGTTATTTGGGTGGGACCCTGAATCGTTACGGACGTAACGGAGGTTGGCACATTGGAAGAAAAGAAAATATCATCTGCAGTAATCAAGCGTCTTCCAAGATATTATAGATATCTGAGTGAATTGCTCGAAAAAGGGATTGATCGGATTTCGTCGCATGAGTTGAGCAAAAAAATGAATGTAACGGCTTCCCAGATCCGGCAGGATTTTAATAATTTTGGTGGGTTTGGACAGCAGGGATATGGATATAATGTAAGTTATCTTCATGATGAAATTGGGAAAATATTGGGACTCGAACATAATTATAATGTAATTATTATCGGAGCCGGAAATCTGGGATGTGCATTGGCAAATTATGGAGGATTTACGAAGCGGGGATTTCAGATGGCTGGTATTTTTGATGTCGACAAGGAAAAAATCGGAAAAAAGATCAACGACATTCTGGTTTATTCGATTGAAGATATTGAAGTGTTTGTAAAAGAGCACCCGGTTCACATAGCAGCCCTTACGGTTCCAAAAGATCAGGCGTCGAAGATCGCCGGGAGACTGGCGGAAGTCGGAGTGGAGGCGTTTTGGAATTTTGCGTCTACCGATCTGAAAGTGCCCTCACATGTTGTGGTAGAAAATGTTCATCTGGCAGAGAGTTTGATGCGTCTTTCTTATCGTCTGTCAGAAAAAGATAAGTAAAAGGAAAGGGGCGGTGTGTATGCCAAAAGGAAACAGAGACCAATTGCCGCCATTGCAGCAGCTGGTGCATGGGAAAAAACTTCCCATCCTTGTCTTGGATGAGCGCTGGCACAAATTATTTCCCGGTGGAGTGAAACCGGAAGAAGTGAAAACTTTGGAAAAAAAGTGCAATGAACTCCTGAAAGAACAAGGAAAACTGGTCAATGAGATCAAGGATCTGCGAAGAGGCAAGAAAAAACTGATAGACGCGATCGTGTCCGGGATGAATGAGGGTGAAAATGACCGAAAAAAAGAGAAACAGAAAAAGCTGCTGATTGAGACAAAGCAGAAGATTGAAGAAGAAAGTGATCGTCTGATGGAAGTGCCTTATGAAATCCGGAAAACCAATGAGGAGCTTCTCGTCGTGTCCATTACGTATTGTTATGACAAACTCAAAGAGAGGGAAGAATATCTGCAGGAACTGACGCAGGACATCGAGGTACAGCGTGCAGAGATTAAGCAGAAAGTGGCAGATAAAGTGGAATTAGAGGAGAGTGTGGATCAGACATATGGATTGATGCATGCGTTGCTTGGGCGAGAAGTAATGAATGTATTTGATCATTATAAGTGATAGAAAAGAGGTATGTTATGATTCTGGGGATTGGAATCGATACAATAGAGATCGCGAGGGTACTGCGTGCGTGTGAGCGGAGCAGCCATTTTGTGGAAAGAACGTTTACAACGAAAGAAATGGCACAATTTGCAGAGCATAAAGTGCGGAAGGCATCCGATTTTGCTGCTAAAGAAGCGGTGGCGAAAGCGTTTCGTACAGGGTTTTACCAGTGTGAGCCGAGAGAGATCGAGGTGCTCCGGGGAGAACTGGAGGAACCGTATGTGCGGCTGTATGGAAAGGCAAAAAAGATAGCAAAACGACTGGGAATTACTCAGATACATATCAGTATTACCAATACAAAGAACGAAGTTACGGCGTTTGTCGTGGCGACAGATGAAAAAGAGGCAGCATTGCAGCCCCTTTATGATGAATAAGTGAGGTGGCATATGCGATATTTATTTACGGCAAAACAGGCAAAACAGCTGGATGAACACGCCATACAGGAAGTCGGCTTTCCCGGTGCGGTTCTGATGGAAAAAGCGGCGACGGTATTAAGTTCGGTGATCGAACAGTCGATTCGCAAAGACGAAGGAATTTTATTTGTCTGCGGATGTGGCAATAACGGCGGAGATGCGGTTGCGGCGGCAAGAATATTGAAACAGCAGGGATACCATACGGCGATTGTGCTGGTAGGAGAGACTTCTCGTATGTCGGAAGATCTGTTTTTGCAATTGCGGCTGGCTGCAGCGTGCGATGTTGAGGCGGTTACGGCAGCAGAAGTAGATTCTGCAGAATATCCAATCCTTGTGGATGGGCTTTTTGGCGTGGGCTTAAACCGGCCGGTGGAAGGCGTCTATCAGGCAATGATCGAGCAGATGAACCGGTCACAGAAACGCATTTTTGCAATTGATATCCCGTCGGGCATTCATGGGGATACCGGAAAAGTTCTTGGAACGGCGGTAAAAGCAGAAACGACGGTTACTTTTGGAGTGAATAAACTGGGACTGGTTCTTTATCCCGGATGCCGGTACGCCGGAAACGTAGTGATCGGAGACATCGGATATCCGGACTGCAGTTATGAGGCGATAGAGAATCCGGCGTATTATTATGATAAAAGAGATTTGGAACATTGTCTGCCGGAAAGAAGACCGGACGGCCATAAAGGGACATTTGGCCACGTTCTTGTGATCGGAGGCAGTAAAAATATGTGCGGCGCGGCTGTTTTTGCAGCGAAGGCGGCATATCGGATGGGGGCAGGTCTGGTAAAGGTTCTGTCGGCAAAGGAAAACTGCCAGACGATCCTTACGATGCTTCCGGAAGCCCTGGTGGATTCGTACGAAGAAGAGGAAGTGCTTGCTAAAGGATTGGCTTTTGCGGATGTGATCGTACTGGGACCGGGACTTGGAACCGGAGAGGATACGAAAAAGATAATTGCACACGTGCTGGAAAATTCTGACAAGCCCATTGTGCTGGATGGCGACGGTATCACAATGTGCAGCCGTGAGCAGCTGCAAAAGACGAAAGCCGCTTGGATCCTGACACCGCATCCCAAGGAATTTTGTGTGATTTCCGGCTGGACGATGGCTGAATTAAAAGAAGAGTTTTTACAGAAGGTAAAACAGTTTGCAGAGGAGCAGGGCGGCATTGTCGTCGGAAAGGATGCCCGAACCTGTGTGAGTGACGGAAATGAGTGCTATGTCAATATTTCCGGAAACAGCGGAATGGCGACCGGCGGAAGCGGTGATGTGCTTGCCGGAACGATCGGCGGCCTTGTCGCGCAGGGGATGTCCTGCTTTGAAGCGGCAAAAGCAGCCGTTTACCTGCATGGGCTGGCAGGAGACAGATACAAAGAGAAATATGGTGAGCATGGAATGATGGCACGTGACTTGATCGATTCCCTGCAGAAAATCCACCAGAATGGAGAATGAGATGGACGAATTATTGGAAAAGAAAAAATATGACAGAACGTATGTGGAGATTGATCTCGACGCAATCAAGCATAATATCCGGTGTGAACGGGAAAAAGTGGGAGATAAGGTAAAAATTATGGCAATCATCAAAGCAAATGCTTACGGTCACGGCGATATTGAAGTCGCAGAGGCATTAAAAGACGAAGTGGATGCATATGGTGTGGCTATTATTGAAGAGGCATTGAAACTTCGGAAAGCCGGAGTTGCTAAGATGATTTTGATTTTGGGACACACCGGAAAAATCTGGTATGAGGATCTGATTAAAAATGATATTTCTCAGGCAGTATACAGTTATGAAATGGCAAAAATTCTCAGTGAAGAGGCAGTGCGTCTTGGAAAGAAGGCGAAGATTCATATTAAAGTCGATACCGGAATGGGGCGCATTGGATTTCAGCCTGTAAAAGATAATATTGAGGTTATTTATGCGATTTCCAGACTTCCGGGCATCGAGATTGAGGGAATCTTTACGCACTTTGCCAGAGCGGATGAGGTATCGACAGAATGGACGAAAGAGCCATTTGAAAAATTTCAGATCTTTCGTCACGAACTTCAAAAGAGAGGCGTAGAAATCCCGCTTGCACATGTGGCAAACAGTGCGTCAATTTTGAGACTGCCATCTACATATTTGGACATGGTGCGCTCCGGCATAACGACGTATGGTCTGTTCCCTTCCGATGAAGTGAAGAAAAATGTGCCACTTCGTCCGGCACTTTCCTGGAAAACGGAAGTAGTTCATGTCAAGACAGTTCATGCGGGAACAAGTATCAGTTATGGAGGAACCTTTACCGCCGAGCGCGAAAGTGTGATCGCTACGATTCCGGTAGGCTATGCGGATGGAGTGAAAAGAGATTTGTCCGGAAAGGGAAGAGTGCTTGTCAGAGGCTGTTATGCGCCAATCGTTGGGCGAATCTGTATGGATCAGTTTATGATCGATGTGACAGACATTCCGGAGGTTAAGGTAGGCGATGCGGTAACTCTGATCGGTCAGGACGGCTCCCGGCGTATCAGCGTGGAGGAAGTGGCAGCTCTGGCACATTCGTTCAATTATGAATATATATGCAGCATTACAGAACGTGTACCGAGAAAATATATATAATAGTTACTACGTAACTATTCAGGACGCCCCTCCCCCACATGTTACTATAATAAATAACTAACATATGGTATAAACTCACGTATATTGGTAATAATAGGAGTATACCACAGAAATTCGTGGTATAAAGAATTAAAAAATTTATCCTGTATTACATAGGGAAATAGAAAATAACGAGGGGTATGTACCATGGTGGTTAAACGAGGCGACATTTATTATGCAGATTTAAGACCGGTTGTGGGCTCCGAACAAGGTGGCGTACGACCGGTTTTAATTATACAAAATGATATGGGAAACCGATATAGTCCGACGGTGATCTGCGCGGCGATTACATCAAAAATGAATAAGGCGAAGCTTCCAACGCACATTGCACTGAATTCGGAAGAGTATGGCATCGTAAAAGATTCTGTAATTTTGCTGGAACAAGTGAGAACAATTGATAAATCACGACTGCGGGAGAAAGTTTGTCATCTGGATGAGAGTGTTATGAGACGAATCAATCAGGGGTTGGAAGTGAGCCTGGCACTGCGTACATAAGAAAAAATGACCAAATTTCGGGTACTTGCGGTCAAGAAAAAGAACAAACAAAAAACACCTCTGGGAGGAGGTGTTTTTTGTGGTACCATATGGTACCTAAGCGTATAATAGGGTGGGAGTAGAAAGTTTATACTTTCCGAGTATTAAGATACTAAACAGATGTGTCAAAAACATGTCAGAATATATTTTTTTGAAAAAAAGTTAAATTTTTTTTCAAAACGATATTTTTCTCAAATTGCTATTGCATTGTCAGGGTCCTTGTTGTTATACTATTAGTAGAAAAGATAAAATCAATTTGGAGGATTTGGAGGCAACCAATGAAGATTGGATTAGTACGACATTTTAAAGTAGACTGCCCTCATAAAGTGATGATGACATCCAAAGAATTTAGAGAGTGGTCAGAAAAATATGAACATGCAAGGATATTGAAGAAAAAAGTAAATATGTCAGGGATTCATTGGGACATTTGTTACTGCAGTGATCTGGAACGTGCTGTCGAGACAGCAAAAGAAGTGTACAGCGGTAATATTTATGTGGATAAACTTCTGCGTGAAGTAGACAATGCTCCGTTTATCAATACCGATCATTTGAAACTGCCATTTCCAATCTGGCATTTTTGCGGAAGACTCGCATGGTTTTTTAAATCCAAGAGCCAGCCGGAGGATATTAAAGGCACGAGACGGCGAGTACGTAAGTTCTTTCGTCAGATTGACTGGTCACAGGATAATATTTTAATCGTTTCGCACGGATTTTTGATTTTTAACTTTATATATGAACTGTTCCGGCTGGGGTTTGTCGGAAAAGAGGTACGCAGAGTAAAAAACGGAATTTTGTATCTGTATGAGATTCCGGATTATAAACGGCCGTTTCAATATCATCCGAAAGAAAAGGAAAAAGAACTATGAAGATAACCATACTTTGTGTGGGGAAATGCAAAGAGAAATTTATGCAGCAGGCTGTGGCAGAATACGAAAAGCGTCTTGGCCGCTATGTGAAAATGCAGATCATAGAAGTTCCGGATGAAAAGACACCGGATGGGGCTTCGGAAAAATTGGAAATGCAGATTAAAGAAAAAGAAGGCAGAAGGCTGTTAGACAAGATTCGTCCGGATGATGAAGTGATCGCTCTTGCCATCAAGGGAGAGCAGAAGACGTCCGAGCAGTTTGCTGCGCAGATTGACCAGTATGGCATTACAGGGAAAGGAAATGTTGTATTTGTGATCGGAGGATCGCTCGGACTTTCGGAAGAAGTATTACAGAGGGCAGATCGGAAACTTAGTTTTTCCAAAATGACATTTCCCCATCAGCTCATGCGTGTGATCTTATTGGAGCAGATTTACCGGGCATACCGTATCATAAAAAAAGAACCCTATCACAAATAGAAAGAAGGAGACCAAATGACACTTTCTTATTTTACAGATAAAATACCGGCCGTTGCGGATGCGGCACTGCATATTATTATTGCGCTCATCTTATTTGCAATCGGGAAAAAAATTGTCAAACTGTTATTAAAGCTGCTTCGTGCTTCATTTGATAAAAGCAGCATGGAAGAGGGCGTTGCTCATTTTCTGCTGTCCATTATCAAATTTGCATTGTATGCGGTATTGATTCTGATTTTGTGTCAGTTCCTTGGATTTGCCACAAGTTCGATCATTGCACTGTTAGGCTCTGCAGGACTTGCCGTGGGACTTGCTCTTCAAGGAAGCTTGGCAAATTTTGCCGGCGGGGTATTGATCCTGATGATGAAACCATTTGTGGTTGGGGATTATATCGTTGTCGGAGATCTGGAAGGAACGGTCATTGGAATCGATATTGTATACACAAAATTACAGATGGTTGACAATAAGACCGTAGTTCTTCCCAACGGAAAGTTAGCGGATTCAAACATTATTAATGTGACGAATCAGGATAAACGACGGATCGATCTGGAGATCGGAGTCAGTTATGATGCGGATCTGCAGCAGGTACGCCGTGTACTGCAGGAGGTTATCAAAGACCAGGAAGAGATTCTTGCCGGGGAGCCGGTAGATGTTGTCGTTGGTGCGCTTACCAGCAGTTCTGTCGATATGGCAGTGCATGTCTGGGTAAAAAAGGAAAATTACTGGCCGGTGCGCTGGCGGATGTTGGAGCAGATCAAACTCAGATTTGATCAAGAAGGAATTGAGATTCCGTTTGATCAATTGGATGTGACAGTAAAGCAGGAAACTGCAAAAAATAGTAATGAAAATTAAAGGAGATTAAAAATGAGAGGACCAAAAGCACCAAAAGACCCAACCAAAAAAAGACCAAGCCTGTATCTGATGTTAGATAAGGATATTGCGGGACTGCCGGGAAGGGATGGCAGCTGCCGGGATACCAACTATATGGAGGGCAGACTGGTACAGCAGGTAAAAGGAATCTGTGGAGATGTGGACGAAGATATTCTGAAACTGTTAGAATCTTTCGAGGGGATCCGTAAACTTGTACATAGTATCGGTGTCAGCATTACGGCACATGAGGAAGAGGAAAAAAGCAGCTTTATTGATTTTACGATCAATTGTTATGGAAAAGAGGATAAATATGTTACCGGAAGCAATATCACGGCAAAATGTCCATGCAACGGCGAGGAGGTTTTGATCGAACTTGCGCAGGTGCCGGTCAATGAGATGGATGATATCATCGGAGAATTCGATTTCGATTTTCCGAAGGACTGCAAGAGTGCCAGTGTAACGCTCAAATTCTATCTGAATGACGGCTATCAGGTGCCGGAGATTCAAGTGGATCCTCCGATTGATTTTGCCTCCGAAGCCTATCGGAAAATGATTGAGAAATCATTGTTGAATCTTGGAAATACAAAACGATTGAAAACGGCGATTGAAAAGGCACAGCGTGGCGAAGAGGTAACAATCGCGTATATTGGCGGTTCTATCACACAGGGAGCCGGTGCAAAACCGATTGAGAGTAAATCGTATGCATACTTGTCTTATCGTGGCTTCTGTGAGCGTTTTACGCCGGATGACGGTGCACATGTGACATTTGTAAAGGCCGGTGTCGGAGGAACTCCGTCCGAACTCGGTATGATTCGTTATGAAAAAGAAGTGACAGATTATGGAAAAATCAAACCGGACGTTGTCATTGTGGAATTTGCCGTAAACGATGAAGGGGATGAGACCGAGGGGGTAAGTTTTGAAAGCCTTGTGCGCAAGATTGCCAATGCGGATAATAAACCAGCCGTTATTCTTAACTTTGCGGTATTTATGAGTGAATGGAACCTGGAAGACCGTCTCGTACCGATCGGAAAGAATTATGACCTTCCAATGGTGAGTGTAAAAGCGGCTGTCGTACCACAGTTTTCTGAAAATACGGTTGTGACAAAGAGACAGTATTTTTATGATATTTTCCATCCGACCAATGACGGACACCGTATTATGGCAGACTGCCTGATCGGTCTGTTTGAGCAGGCAGCGAAAGCACCGATGCCGGAAAACGACAGCGATTTCACAGTGAAGCCGGTAAAAGGCGCGGAATTTGAAAATATCATACTGGTGGATTCAACCAATATTGAACAGTATGGAACGGTTTCCCATAAGGGATTTGATCATAAAGATACCGAAATCCAGTACGTAGAAAGAAATATGAGCAGCCAGGCTTCTCCGGTACTGGAAAATGGCTGGGCGAAGGCATATGAGACGACGGATGCGGAATTTGTTATGGAGATTACGGCGAGAAATATCGTGCTTGTGTCGAAAGATTCCGGGACACCAAAATTTGGAAAAGCGGATATTTATGTGGATGATAAACTGGCTCTTACGGCAGATCCGCTTGTGAATGGATGGAATCATTGCAATCCGCAGATTATTTTGAATGAAACGGAGTCGGCAAAACACGTTGTAAAAATTGTGATGCATCCGGGCGATGAGGAAAAAGCCTTTACGATCCTTGGATTTGGAGTCACTCTTTAAAATATTTTACATGGATTTTACATGGGTTTCTAACTTGTTTTACAAAAGAATGCTATAGTAACACAAGGAAAAGGAGATGACCAAAGATGGCACTGATCTATGTAGTCGAAGATGACGTAAATATTCAGGAAATTGAGATGTTTGCCCTTAAGAACAGCGGATACAGAGTGGAAGGGTTTGGAAATGCGAAGGACTTTTTTGCTAAATTGTCGGAAAAGACGCCGGATTTGATCCTTCTTGATGTGATGCTTCCGGATTTGGATGGATTGTCAATCTTAAAAAAGGTGCGGACCGTTCCGGATACGAAAAAAATACCTGTGATCTTTGTATCGGCAAAGACATCGGAAATGGATAAAGTGAAAGGGCTTGACATGGGAGCGGATGATTATCTTGCCAAACCGTTTGGCGTGATGGAACTGATCTCCCGTGTGAAAGCCCTGCTTCGAAGGAGCAATGCAGCAAGCGAAGAAAAGACGCTGACACTTGGGGAGATTCAGATTGACAATGAAAAGCACTGCGTATATGTCGGAAACCGGTTATGCGAATTGACTTACAAAGAGTTTGAACTTCTCAAGATGATGATGCAGAATGTCGGTATCGTTTTGACACGTGACCGTATTATGGACCGCGTCTGGGGAACCGATTATGAAGGAGAATCCAGAACACTGGATATGCACATCAAAACCCTTCGGAAAAAACTGGGCGAAGAGGGAACTCGGATCAAAACTGTCCGGAATGTGGGGTATGTTCTCGAATGAAAAAACGATTAAATCATACCTTTTTGCTTGTGTCGACCATTATCATCACATTGATGGTTGTACTGTTTAGTTTTATTTTTTATCAGCTGTTATGTGAGGAAGTAAACGAAAGTCTGCAAAATAACGCGGTCATTCTGGAAAATGCACTTGAGACATCGGATAATGAATCTGAAATGGTAAAGAAGATGAATTTTGAAAATCTTCGAGTGACGATTGTAGACAAAGAAGGAAAGGTGTTATTTGACAATTTCGCAGACACAAAACAGATGGATAACCACAAGGACCGCCCGGAGATTGACGATGCACTGGAAACGGGAGAGGGAAGATGCGTAAGGCATTCCGATACATTGGCGAAAAATACGTTTTATTATGCGCTGCGGAGACCGGATGGTACGGTTTTGCGTGTAGGAAAAGAATCGGAAAGTATTTACAGCATTCTGCTTGAAATCCTGCCGGAGATTATTGCCATCATTGCGCTGATTTTTGTTGTGAGCTGGATCATGACACTTCTCTTTGCAAAAAGTATTATTAAGCCGATTCAGCGGATGGCGGAGGATATGGATTCTATTGAGGAAGAAAATGATTACAAAGAACTTGTTCCGTTTATCCGAAAAATAAAAACACAGCACGAAGACATTATGAAGAGTGCGAAAATGCGGCAGGTATTTACGGCCAATGTGTCACATGAATTAAAAACGCCGCTGACGTCCATCTCCGGTTATGCGGAATTGATTGAAAACGGGATGGCGGCAGATGATGATGTAAGACGGTTTGCCAAAGAGATTCACCGCAATTCTAAGCGTCTGTTGACATTGATCAATGATACGATACGTTTGTCCGAGCTGGATATGACAGAGAAAACGATTGAATTTGAAGATATTGATCTGTATGAACTGGCAGAAAACTGTGTCAGCATGCTTCAGATCAATGCCGAAAAACATCAGGTATTTCTTTCTCTTTTTGGAAGCTCCTGCCATGTGTGCGCCAATAAGGGAATGATGGAAGAGTTGTTATACAATCTTTGCGACAATGCGATTCGTTACAATAAAGTAGACGGCAGCGTAAAGGTGATTTTGAAAAACGAGGAAGATTGCGTAAAACTACAGGTAAAAGATACCGGTATCGGAATTCCGCAGAAAAGTACGGATCGAGTGTTTGAACGGTTTTATCGCGTAGATAAGAGCCGTTCAAAGCAGACCGGTGGAACCGGACTGGGACTTGCCATCGTAAAACATATCGTAGCAAAGCATAATGCGAAGATTACTCTTTCCAGTGAACTGGGAAAAGGTACCACGATTACCGTGATATTTCCAAAAAATACTTTACAAGAATAGAATTTCATATTATAATTTTTAATAGTGTCATTTTATCAATAAGATGGCACTATTATTTTATGATGCCTCTGGCATTCGTACATATAGAATTAAAAAGAAAGTGAGAACTAACCATGAGTGAGCTAACAGAATTTCGCTGGCATGGAAGAGGTGGACAGGGTGCTAAGACCGCAGCTCTTCTACTTGCTGATGTTGCGTTTAAGACAGGAAAACATGTACAGGGATTTCCGGAATATGGTCCGGAGCGAATGGGTGCGCCCATCACGGCATATGACCGTATCAGCGATACAGAGATTCGTGTACATTCCAACATTTATGATCCGGATTATGTGGTTGTTGTCGATGAGACACTGCTTCATTCGGTTCATGTGACGGAGGGATTGAAAGAGGATGGCGCAATTTTGGTGAATACGGCAAAGACAAGTGACGAGATCCGTCCGCTGCTTGGTGGATACAAGGGACGTGTTTATACGATTGATGCCAGAGAGGTATGCATGAAAACACTTGGTAAATATTTTCCGAATACTCCGATGTTAGCTGCGATTGTTAAGATATCCAAGATTATGGAAGAAGAGAAATTTATTCAAGAAATGGAAGCTTCTTTGAGTCATAAATTTGCAAAAAAACCGGAAGTGCTTGAAGGAAATATGCAGGCCCTTCGTCTGGCAATGCAGGAGGTACGTGGAGATGAGTAATATAATACATGCAAAAGAAATACATGAAGGTGCTGCGTGGCAGGATCTTACGCCGGGACTCCAGATTTATGAATCTGCGACATCCAAGGAGTTTGAAACGGGTGAATGGAGAGTCAATACTCCGGTATTTGATGCGGTAAAATGTAAACAATGCCTGTTGTGTGTGCCATACTGCCCGGATAGTGCCATTCCGGTTTCCGGCGGAGAACGCGGCGAATTTGATCTGAAACACTGCAAGGGATGCGGAATCTGCGTGAAAGCATGCCCATTTGACGCAATTACGATGAAGGAGGGCAAATAAAATGGTAAAGAGTATTTTAGAGCGTATGTCCGGTAATGAAGCCGTAGCACATGCAATTAAACAGGTGGAGCCGGATGTCATGCCGGCATTCCCAATCACTCCTTCAACGGAACTTCCACAGTTTGTATCCAATTTTATCGCCAATGGCGAGATTGATACGGAATTTATTCCGGTAGAAAGTGAACATAGTTCCATGAGTGCTGCGATCGGTGCATCGGCAGCAGGAGCGCGTGCTTTGACAGCAACTTCCTCCTGTGGACTTGCTTTGATGTGGGAAGTGCTTTATGTGGCCGCTTCCAATCGTCTGCCTCTTTGCATGGCAGTAGTCAATCGTGCGTTGTCCGGTCCGCTGAATATCAACAGCGAGCATTCTGACAGTATGGGGGCAAGAGATTCCGGATGGATTCAGATTTATGCAGAAAACAATCAGGAAGCCTATGATAACTTTATTCAGGCATACCGTATTTCGGAGCACAAAGATGTTATGCTTCCGATCATGATCTGCCAGGATGGATTTATCACAAGCCATGCAGTGGAAAATATTACTTTGATGGAAACCGAAGATGTAAAGAAATTTGTAGGGACATATGAACCGGAACATTTTCTTTTGAATCCGGAAGAGCCAATGGCAGTCGGCCCATATGCTGTTTCCAATTATTGTATGGAAGCAAAACGTGCGCAGGCACAGGCAATGATGAATGCAAAACAGGTCATTTTAGACGTGGCAGATGAATTTCGTGAATTGACCGGCCGTGGATTTGGTTTATTTGAAGAATATTACCTGGATGATGCAGAATATGCCATCGTAGCGATCGGATCTGCTTGTGGTACGATCAAAGATGCCGTAGACAAGATGCGCAGCGAGGGCAAAAAAGTCGGATTATTGAAAGTTCGTGTGTTCCGTCCGTTTCCGGGCAAGGAAATGGCAGAAGCCCTGAAAGATTGTAAAGCAGTAGGAATCTTTGATCGTTGTGAGAGCTACAGTGCCAATGGCGGTCCTCTCGGAGCCGAACTTATGGCGGCGATGTACCGCAATAAGAACCAGGCAGAGACTGTAAATTACATCTACGGATTGTCCGGCCGTGACCTTACGGTAGAACAGGTAGAGGAAACATTTGACGAACTGATGCAGACAGCAGAAGAGGGAACGGCAGGAAATGCATACCGTTATATCGGACTTCGGGACAAGATGGAGGATTAAACAGATGGAAACAAAATTTAATTTTAAAGAAATACAGGAAAGAGAAGACCGCCTGGCACCGGGACATCGTATGTGCGCCGGATGTGGTGGAACCATTGCCGTAAGAAATGTTTTAAAAGCCCTTCATCCGGGAGATAAAGCGGTAATCGGTAATGCAACAGGATGTCTGGAAGTATCCACTTTCATGTATCCTTACACAGCCTATGAAGACAGTTATATCCACAATGCGTTTGAAAATGCAGGGGCGACACTGAGCGGTGTTGAGACGGCGTACCGCTTTATGAAGAAAAAAGGCAAATTAAAAGAAGATTATAAATTCATTACCTTTGGTGGAGACGGTGGAACCTATGATATCGGCTTCCAGTCCCTTTCCGGTGCAATGGAGCGTGGACATGACATGGTTTATGTCTGTTATGATAATGGTGCTTACATGAATACAGGAATCCAGCGTTCTTCAGCGACACCGATGTATGCCGATACAACGACGACACCGGCTGGAAAAGTTTCCCAGGGTAAGCCACAGACGAGAAAAGACCTCGCAGCCATTCTGGCAGCGCACAACATTCCATATGTCGGACAGACGACATTTATTGGGAATATGAAAGATTTATATACAAAATCGGAGCGTGCGATTTATACAGAGGGAGCCGCATTTTTGAATGTAATGGCGCCTTGCCCGCGTGGATGGCGTTATGATGCACCGGATATCATCGATGTTTGTAAGTCGGCGGTAGAAACCTGTTATTGGCCGCTTTTTGAAGTAATCGATGGAAAATGGATCTTGAATTATGAACCAAAGAAAAAACTTCCGATCGAAGATTTCTTAAAACGCCAGGGAAGATTTAAACATTTGTTTAAACCGGGCAATGAAGAACTGATCGTGGCATTCCAGGCAGAAGTTGACCGCCGCTGGGAAGAACTTTTGGAACGCTGCCACGCATAAAAGACAGAAATTGGAAAAAACATGGAGATGAGAAAATGACAGAAGCAGGAAAAGGAGCAGAAGAGGTACAGGATATCATCTTGAAAAATGTTGCGATGTTTCAAAAAGTATGTGACCGCATACAATTTGAAGGGGTGTCTCGCAGCGAATTTGCGATGCTTCATATGATCCATAACAAAAAGGATGAGAGAGGAAAACTGACTTTGAGTGAACTGGCTGCCTTTTTGGAAGTATCATCGCCGGCGGTTTCCAGAATGATAAAGACGCTGGAAGATAAAAAATACATTGTCAAGAGTCCAAGTGAAAAAGACCGGAGAATTTCGTATGTCTCGCTTTCGCCGGAAGGAGAGGCATTGTATGAATCGTGTGCCGAACGTATGCGTAACGTCGGTGAGCGCACGATGGAAGCGATGGGGCGTGAAGATATGATCCGGATGCTTGAATTATTACAGCGCTTTTTCAAAACATTTGAAAAGGAATTGGACAAGGACACAAAGTAAACACAGGAAATACACGTTTCTTTCAAGCATTTTTCTTATACTACGTATTGTAGTTAAGGAGCGAACAAAGAAAGGAATCCGGTTTATTTCCGGATTCCTTTTTTAGACGATGTAAAGTTCTTATTTTAAATTTAATTCGCCGCATGGAATGTATTCCATGTAATCAAAGGAAGCAAATGTATCACTATCGCTGCCGTTTGCTGTCGCATATACACCCATTGTATTTCCGACGAAACCACCGGCGATGTCTGTACACAGAATGTGAGCGGACAAACCGGAAGCAACTTCTGTAAACGAGGATTCTTCAGGTGTAGAATATACGAAACGGAGGTTTTGCTGGTCTGCTTCCAAACGAAGAATCAGATCCGGATACCGGGCATCCAGTGTCTTTTCGCATACAACCGTCGATTCTCCTTTTTCTACTTTAATGATCTGAAGTGTCGTAGCATTGCCATTTGTGCCGGCAAGATACTGGTACTGATAGTCTGTACTCTGGAACAAGGCGATTCCGGCCTGCTCGTTTTCTTTTCCCTCCAAATGAAGTGCTGTTTCAAAAGCAAAAGAACTGTCTTTCTGGCGGATACATACGTAACTTGGACGTCCGTCGGAAGCAAGAAGATCTTTTCCGCAACGGAGAGACAGAACACCGTTTTTCGAGAAATCATAGTTTTCCTCGATTGGATTTCTGAGATACATAAAGTGCTTTGGCAGTCCGTTTTGTGCAATATGATCAAAATCTTCGCGGCAGGCTTCTTTTTTAGCAAAGAATGTCGGAAGATCCGGTGCTTTTACATAATCTTCAACGATACCTTTGCCCGGGTTGATAATCGGCCATCCATTTTCCCAAGTCATCGGAGTGAGGAATGTTTCGCGGCCGAGATTGCGGTAGTAACCATCACCGTAAGGCCGTGAAGCGAGAAGAACCATCCACCATTCGCCGTTTTGTGTCTCTACGATATCCGGATGTCCTACGTTGACGATCGGATAATTCCATCCGAGATGACGGTGTGTCATGATCGGATTGTAAGGACAGCCCTCAAAAGGTTCAAACAGGCTTTTGCTTCGTGCAATCGAGATGGCGTGGTGATGGCCGGTTCCGGCTTCGGAGATCATCAGATAATAATAGCCATCCTTCTTATATATATGTGGACCTTCCGGCCATTCTACATGACGAAGAGCACCGTGCCATGCCGGGTAACTTTCGCCGGTTAATTTCATTGTATTCAAGTCAAGTTCCTGAATGTAAATTTCATTGTCGCCAAAATAACGGGAACCTTCCCGGCGTGGCTGCGTACCACAGTAGTAGCATTTGCCGTCATCATCAAAGAACAGGGAAGGGTCGATGCCGGAAGAACCGAGCGGGTACGGATCTGACCATGGGCCTGCGGGATCTTCGGCAGTAACGATAAAGTTTCCCAAAGAATTGCTGACGTGGGTTGTGATCATATAGAAGGTACCGTTGTGATAGCGGAGGGTCGGAGCAAAGATACCTTCACTGACACCGGATTTGCCAAGAGGCAGCTGGCTTTCGCGTTCAAGAATGTTGCCAATCTGTTCCCAATGGATCAAATCTTTACTATGAAAGATCGGAACACCGGGGAAATAGGCAAATGTGGATGTTACCAAATAATAGTCATCATCAACTCGGCAGATCGATGGATCCGGATAGAAGCCCGGAAGGATCGGGTTGGAATATGTTACATTTTTGTTCATAATTTGTCTCCTTATTATGTATGAATTGTAGTGAAATTCTACAAATTTATTTTAGTATAGGATAGAAATAAAGTAAATGGAAAACATAAAATTATCAAAAATTGTTCAAAATTTAGTAAAAATTCATAAAAAAAATGTTCAAAACTATAGACATGTCACAAAAATGATGATATACTTAAATACAAACTGTATGCAAAATATACAAAGAATTCCAAAATGCGTTTTGCTGCCGCAGTTTTTTTGTGCGAAACGCATAAAAAAGAGAAAGGGCGAAAGGAGATTGCAACAGCCATGTCAAAGTTGATGAAGAAAAAAGGCTTGATTAAGTTCCTGGTTGTAGTATTAATACTGGTAGCAGTAGTAGTATTCTTCCAGATTAAGGGAACTTCAACAAGCGACAACTCCGACAAGTACAAGGACGTGGATCTGACCGCAAACAGTGACTCGTATGGACGTGAAGATACATATGCAAAATATGTAACACAGCACGAAGATACGAGACCTGAGGGCGAGGAAAACACCTACGAGCTGAATGTATTAAAACCTACAGACAGCCAGGGAACTTCCACCCGTACAGATGTGGGTCCTTCCAACGACAAATCAACGGCATTGCAGATTCCGGAAAAAGGTTATGCAGAATTTAAAGTAAATGTAAAAACCGCCGGATACTACAACTTGCTAGCTGATTACTATCCTACGACAGATGAGGATGACCGAGGAATTGACATCGAAACTGAAATTCAGATTAACGGTGCCGTTCCGTTTAGTGGAGCAGATGCGATTGCATTCGGACGTGTCTACACAGACGCAGGCGAAGTGACGCAGGATAACCAGGGAAATGAAATCCGTGCCAAACAGGTGCAGGATGAAAACCGTGGTTGGATCTCTACTTACTTTGAAGATTCTACCGGTTACGAAATGGAACCACTTCGTTTCTATTTGAATGCCGGAGAGAACACGATCCGATTGACGGGTGTCAATGAAAAATTTGTAATCCGTAAATTGGCAGTGCAGAACAAGGAGACAACTCCTACATATGAAGAGTATAGCAAAAAGAATGCAAATGCTACGAATAACACGGAGCAGGGATACATTCAAAAAATTCAGGGCGAAAAGGCAGTGCGCCGTTCTTCTCCTTCTCTCTATGCTACATATGACAGAACTTCAAGTGATACGGAGTACGAAGACAAAGATGGTAAAACGGAGCAGGGTATTACCGACCGCCAGGTTCTTGATATGACCGGTGGTACTCAGTGGAAAGTTCCAAACGATTGGATCGAATGGGATATGGAAGTTCCTGAAGAAGGTGACTATGTTATCGGAATCAAGGGACGTCAGGGATATACCCGTGGATACATTGCAAACCGTTCTTTATACATCGATGGCGAAGTTCCATTTGAAGAAGTAAAAGAAATTCAGTTTACTTATAGTAATGTTTGGCAGATGGTCTGCTTACAGGATGCGGATGGAAATGCTTACAAATTCCATTTGACAAAAGGAAAGCATACGATTCGTCTGAAAAACACACTGGGTGATCTTGGTGAATATTTGTCTGAATTGTCAGACAGTGTATTCAACATGAACCAGATGTATCGTCAGATTCTCGTATTGACAGGTACAGAACCGGATGAATACCGTGACTATCAGATTGAAAAAGTATATCCGGAAGTTATCGAAGCGATGGATTTTGAATCTAAACGTCTTTACAAACTGGTAGATGAAGTTGTTGCATATACCGGAGAAAAAGGTGGAGAGATTTCTGTAGCACAGACTCTTGCCGCTCAGATGGAGAAGTTTGTAAAACGTCCGGACAAGATTCCTGGTACACTTTCAAACTTTAAAGAAAATATCAGTTCTCTCGGAACTTCTATTAACAACCTGAGTGCAGCAGCAATGGATATTGATTACATTGTGCTTGCAAATGCAAAAGAAAATATTCCGGAAGTAAACGAAACTCGTTTTGATAAAATGGCACATGAGTGCAAATTGTTTATCAATTCTTTCCGCAGTGACTCTTCTGCTCTTGGTAATGTATACGATTCCGATGATCCGGACGTATTGGATGTGTGGATCACAGCCGGACGTGACCAGAGTACTATCTTGAAAAACATGGTAGACCAGATGTTCACACCGGAGACCGGAATTAAAGTAAATGTCAAACTGATCGATGCAGCGGCATCCGCAAATACAGCGACATCCGCAAACGGTGCCGTAAATGCGATGCTCCCGGCCGTTATCTCCGGATTCGGACCTGACGTTGCACTTTGCATCTCACAGACAGAGCCTGTTAACTATGCACTTCGTAGTGCGGTTGTTGACTTGTCGCAATTTGGCAGTGAAGTGGATGATGTTCTTTCTGAATATTATCCAAGTTCGTATGAGTCTTACAAATTTAACGGTGGTCTTTACGGATTGCCTGAGACACAGAACTACAACGTATTGTTCTACCGTACAGATATTATGGAAGAACTCGGAATTGATGCGGAAAAAGATGTAAATACATGGGAAGATGTATTGAAAACACTTCCAATTTTGCAGAAGAACAGCATGTCCTTTGCAATCCCTTCTGTAGAGCGTAAGATCAATAACGTTACAAACCCTGACCTTGCAAACTATTATGCTCAGTTATATCAGCGTGGTGGTACTTTGTACGATGCTGACGCAATGGAGACAACGATTGCATCGCAGGAAGGTATCGAGGCATTTGAATTCTATACCAAACTCTTTACCAACTATAAGCTGGATAAACAGTATGATTTTAATAACCGTTTCCGTAGTGGTGAGATGCCAATCGGATGTGCGGATTATAGTAACTTTAACACGTTGGCGGTATTTGCTCCTGAGATCAAGGGTCTTTGGAACTTTGGTTTGATTCCGGGTATGAAGAAGGAAGATGGAAGTATTGACCGTTCTGTTCAGTCATGGGGTACTGCATCTATGATGCTTCGTGGTGCAGAAGAACGTGGTAAGAAAGAAATTGCCTGGCAGTTCCTTAAATGGTGGGCAAGCTCTGAAGTACAGAGCAATTACGCAAGTGAGTTGGAAGCTGTTATGGGTGCTGCTGCTCGTTATGCTACAGCAAACCGCAACACATTTGAAACTCTTTCCTGGAGCAGCGATGAGTCAGCCGCTTTGAAAGAGCAGTGGAAATCCGCATTTGGACTTCCGGAAGTTGCCGGTGGATATTACACAGCAAGACATATCACAAACGCAATTCGTAAGGTTATGAATGAGAATGAAGACCCAAGAGAGACACTTCTTGACTATGTCATCACGATCAACGATGAGCTTACAAATAAACGTGAAGAATTTGGTCTGCCAATAAAAGACACTAAGAAATAATCGAGAGAGGAGAGTATAGAATGAAGTTTCTTGGAAAGTATATGCAAATTAAGAAACGTGATATCGGGATTGCCTGGAAAAAGGCAAAGATGTCTAAAACCTGTTATCTGTTCTTGTTGCCATATTTTATTCTGTTTACAGTGTTCTATGTGTTGCCTGTATGTATGTCTGTATTTTATAGCTTTACATACTACAACGTATTGGAACCAGCGAAATTTATCGGCGTTGAAAACTATATCGATCTGCTCCTCAATGATGATGTGTTCCTGATTGCAATTAAGAATACATTCTTATTGGCGGCGATCACTGGTCCGCTTGGATATATCATGGCATTCTTGTTTGCCTGGTTTATCAACGAACTGCCGCGTTTCGTTCGTGCATTTGCCGTTATGGTATTCTATGCACCGACGATTTCCGGTCAGGCATACCTGATCTGGTCTATCCTGTTCAGTGGAGATGCTTACGGATATGTAAACGGATTTTTATTGAAATTTGGTATTATCAACGAGCCAATCCTATGGCTGACGGATACCAAGTACATGATGAATGTAGTTATTATAGTAGTACTTTGGATGAGTCTTGGTACCGGATTCCTTTCTTTCGTAGCCGGTCTGCAGGGTATCGATGCTTCGCAGTTTGAAGCCGGATATGTGGACGGTGTAAGAAACCGTTGGCAGGAATTGTGGTACATTACCCTTCCTAATATGAAACCAATGCTTTTGTTTGGTGCCGTTATGGCGATTACACAGTCCTTTGGTGTAGCTGACGTTACCATGGCACTTTGTGGATACCCAAGTACCGATTACGCGGCACGAACCGTCGTAACTCACTTGGTCGATTATGGTACCACGCGATTTGAGATGGGTTACGCATCCGCGATAGCAACGGTATTGTTCGTAGTTATGATTTTGTGTAATAAGGCGATTCAAGCCTTACTTAGCAAAGTTGGAACTTGATAGGAGGTATAACAACGATGAAATTAATCAAAATCAAAAGGAGAAAACCAAATCGATCCGTTGGTGGAGACATCGGAATTTACATTATGTTGATTCTGTTTGGTATATTCTTTGTTATGCCCCTTGTGTATACCATTTGTAGTGCGTTTAAACCATTGGATGAGATTTATCTTTATCCACCAAGCTTTTTTGTAAAGAACCCGACATTCAATAACTTCCAGGATATGCTGGTTGTTATGTCAAGTTCTTATGTACCTTTTACAAGATACATTTTCAACACTGTATTTACCACGTTAGTAGGTACAGTAGGACATTTGATCTTCGGATCTATGGCAGCTTATGTGTTGGCTAAATATGATTTTCCGGGAAGCAAGGGATTCTTCAATCTTTGTGTAACCGCGATCATGTTTAATGCGTATGTTCTCCAGATTCCTACCTATTTGATCATGTCAAAACTTGGATGGGTAGATACTTATGCCGCACTGATCGTACCTGCGTTTGCACTTCCTATGGGATTGTTCCTGATGAAGCAGTTCATGGAGCAGATTCCGGATGCGCTGATCGAAGCAGCAAAGATTGACGGTGCGAAAGAAGGAAGAATCTTCCTTCAGATCGTTATGCCAAACGTAAAACCGGCTTGGCTGACTGTAACGATTTTCTCTGTGCAGGCTCTTTGGAATATGAAAGGTCAGATTTACATTTACTCTGAGGAGTTCAAGATGCTTCCCTATGCGCTGCAGCAGATCATGTCTGCCGGTGTTGCCCGTGCTGGTGTAGGTTCCGCGGCAACGATGGTAGTTATGATGGTTCCGATCATCATATTCGTAGCAGCCCAGAGTAACATTTTGGAAACAATGGCTAGTTCAGGTATTAAAGACTGATAAAGGAGGATAAAAATGAAAGTATGTAAGAAAGTAACATCCGTGTTTGCTCTTGTACTGATCTTGTCTCTCCTTATCGGTGTGACAGGAGCCAGTGCTGCGACAAGTTCAGATGGAAATCATTATACATATATTTATGACTGCTGGGGTTATGACCGCGAGTCGCCGGATGCTTATTCTGTAACACGTATCATTACGGGTTCGGATTATCAGTGCGGTAACTTTAAAGAGCCTCAGGGAATGTATGTAAATGGTACGGATCTTTACATAGCAGATACAGGAAACAATCGTATCGTAAAAATGTCTTATCTCAATGATACGATCACACAGACAGGTCTTGTGACAGAGTTTAATAACGGAGATAAGAAAGACACTTTGAGTGGCCCACAGGATGTCTTCGTAAGTGATGAAGGAGATATGTATATTGCCGATACAGGAAATAAACGTATCGTTCATTTGGACAAAGATAATAATGTCATTAAGATCATTACAAAACCGGATGATGAAACTTTTGACCAGACTACGGACTTCCTTCCACAGAAGTTAGTAGTAGATAGTTCAAAACGTATCTTTACACAGGTACAGAACGTAAATAAAGGTTTTATGGAATTTGCAAGCGACGGATCTTTTACCGGATACGTTGGAGCAAGTAAAGTAACTTATAATATTCTTCAGTATATATGGAAGATGGTTGCAAGTAAAGAGCAGAGAAGCCAGATGGAACTCTTCGTTCCAACAGAGTACAGTAACCTCTGCCTTGATTCCGAGGGATTTATCTATGCAACAATCGGTAAGACCGGTGAAGATGTTGCTCCTCAGAATTCACAGCCAATCCGTAAATTGAATGCCAAAGGAACCGATATCTTGGTTCGTAACGGATACGAAGAGCCTTATGGAGATCTTCGCTGGACCGAGTCCGGAGAAATGAAAGGTGCTTCTAAATTCGTAGACATTGCTTGTTTGGACAACGATGTATATTATGCACTTGATAATACCAGAGGTCGTGTTTTTGCTTATGACTTCCAGGGAAATATGCTGTATGCATTTGGTGGTCATGGATACAAAGCAGGATACTTCATTAATCCAATGGCAATTGAGGATCTTGGCGATACATTGCTCGTTATGGATTCTACATTAGGAACGATCACTCAGTTCACTTTGACAGAATATGGTAAATATATCAATCAGGGATTGAGTGAGTATAAAATTGGTGACTATGATGCTTCTGCTGCTACATGGCAGAAAGTATTAAAACTGAATGGTAACTATGATCAGGCGTACATTGGTATTGGCCGTTCTCTCCTCCGTCAGGAAAGTTATCAGGAAGCCATGGATTACTTTGAATTGAAACTGGATTCAACAAACTATTCGAAAGCATACAAATTGTATCGTAAGGAATGGTTCGAAAACAACATTACGATCATTTTGATCCTGCTTGCAGTATTGATCGTTGTATGCTTCGGCGTTGGATTTGTGAAGAAGGCTAGAAAGGAGGTAGAGAAAGGATGAGTATAAGACAACGTGTTTTCAATAAAGAAAGCTGGAGTGCTTATCTTGGATCACTTCGTTATGCATTACACTGTTGTGTTCGTCCTTTTGACGGCTTTTGGGATTTGACTCATGAAAAGAGAGGATCTGTAGGAGCAGCTAATACAATCGTTATTTTGGTGCTGCTTACAAATCTTTTAAAACTCGGTTTTACCAGTTTTATTTTCCAACCAGTCAATTGGAATGAAGTTAACCTTCTTTTAGAGATTATGACATTTTTGCTTCCATTTGTAGTCTATTGTGTAGCAAACTGGTGTCTGACAACTTTGTTTGAAGGAAAAGGTACATTGAAAGATATTTATATGGGAACCGCTTATGCGATGACACCATATGTATTGATTCAGCTTCCTTTGATCGTATTAAGTAACGTAGTAACAGAAGAAGAGGGTGCATTTTACACCTATTTTGGATATTTCTCCATGGTATGGTGTGGACTTTTGATTATGGCATCTGTCATGATGATTCACGACTTCCTTTTGGGAAAAGCGTTTGCATCACTCGTTTTCACAGGAGTCGGTATGTTGGTTATCGTATTCCTGCTGGTTCTCTTCTTTAGTTTGATAAGTGATGGTTTCTCATATTTCTACTCGATTTATAAAGAAATCATTTACAGATTCTATTAATTGGAAGGAGGGCAATGTTAAGAATGAAAAAGAAATTTGGTTTGCTTTTAGTTGCTGCGCTGGCTTCCTTCGCTTTAGTAGGTTGTGGTGATTCATCCTCGAGTTATAAAGAATTGACATCTTATACAAACGAAGATAGTCAGGAAGTTACCATTAGCAATAGTTCTTTGGAACTTACCGTTGATAAAGATACGACAACATTTGTATTAAAAGATAAGAAGAATGGTAAGGAATACCGTTCCAACCCTTCTTCCGAAGATATCGAAAAGTATGCAAATGCCAAAGGACAGTTAAAAGAAATGTTGAATGCAACCCTTCTTGTGAAGTATTCCAATAAAACGGATACACAGAAGGATATCAACAATTACAGCCAGTCCATTTTGGATGGCAACTATAAGATTGAAAAAGTAAGCGATGACACAGTAGCGGTTCATTACACCATTGGTGATATCGAGAAATTGTATGTATGTCCATTGGTTATTAAAGAATCTTCTATGAAGAAACTTTTGGAGCAGATGTCAAAATCTGATCAGAGCCGTGTGACACGTAACTATGTTCATTATGATTATGAAGAACTGAGTGAGTCAGATGACGACACAGAACTTCAGCAGGCATTGGAAAAATTCCCTGATCTTAAAGATGAGCCGGTTTATTACTTATCTGAAAAGATCACAGATTCCAAAGCAAAACAGTTGGAAGAAATGTTTACTAAGGTTGGTTATACTGAAGAACAGCGTAACAAAGACAGCGAGGGATACAATGTTTCCCGTAATGCCGGAAAGCCGATTTTTGATGTTACCGTACAGTATATACTGGATGGTGACCAACTGGTTGTAAAAGTACCGATGGAACAGATTGAATATAATACAGATTATCCAATCGTTGAACTTTCTGTTCTTCCTTACATGGGAGCCGGAAACACAGATGAAAGTGGTTATGTTCTTGTTCCGGACGGAAGTGGTGGAATTATCAACTTCAACAACGGAAAGACAACACAGCAGACGTATCTTGCGGATATGTATGGATGGGACTACGGTACAAGCAGAGATATGGTTGTCGATGAGACAAGAGCAACCTATCCGGCATTTGTAGTATCCAATACGACAAATACAAGTTCCTTTATCTGCGTATCCGAAGAGGGAAGTGCTTACTCTAGTGTAAAAGCGGATGTCGCTGGAAAAGAAAATGGTTATAACTATGGACGTTTTGTTTACAAGATGATTCATGGTGAAAACATGGACATTTCTTCAAAATCCGATACAACGGTTCGTTCTTACGAAGCAAGTCTTCCGAAAGAAACGTTGACACAGCGCTATATTTTCTCTGATAAAACAGATTATGTAAGTGCAGCGGGAACATATCGTGATTATTTGACAAATCGTTATCCGGAACTGGTTAAGAAAGAAGATACAACCGTGCCAATGGCAGTTGAACTTCTTGGAGCCGTAGATAATATCGAACATGTTCTCGGTTATCCGGTTACCCGTTCCCTTGCATTGACTACGTATTCACAGGCTCAGGATATTTTGAAGCAATTGAAAGGTGCCGGCGTAGAAAATATCAAAGCCAAATATACCGGCTGGTTTAATACCGGTGTGAAGCAGAAATCTGCCGCAAAGGTAAAATTGGTTGGACGTTTGGGCAGCAAGAGTGATTTATCAAGTCTTGCAACTTATGCAAATGCGACAGAAGGTCTTGATCTGTTCATGAATGCAAAATTCACTTATGTAATGAAAGACAAATTAGGTGATGGATTTGGAGTAAACCGCGATGCGGCAAAATTTGTAAGCCGTGAGATCGCAGAATTGTATACACTGGATCCAATCATTTACCAGACAAATGAAGATTACGAAAACTGTGATCGTTACTATCTGGTAAAACCATCCTATACAATTGCGAACATTGACAAATATGTAAATACAATTTCTTCCTCTTATGGAGTTAAGAATGTTGGATTTGAAGATATTGGAAACACTCTTGCCGGAGACTACAATCCAAAGGATCGTGTATCTCGTGAAGCTTCAATGAACATGCAGGTTGATAAGATGAAAGCATTGAAGGAATCCGGAAGTCTTGTAATGACAACAACCGGTAACCAGTATGCAGTTCCGTATTCTGACTATGTAACAGATATGGATATTGACAGCAAAGCCGTTAATATCATCGATGAATCGGTTCCATTTTATCAGATCGCACTTCATGGTCTTGTAAATTATTCCGGAAGCGCAATCAACCTCTCCGAGGATGAGACGGATATGATCTTGAAATCTGCAGAGACAGGTGCCGGACTGTACTTCACATTTATGGATCAGCCGACAAGTGTATTGCAGGATACAGATTATACGCAGTATTATGCATGTAACTTCACAGACTGGAAAGATACAACTATTGAATTGTATAAGAAATTTAATAACAATCTTGGTGATACTTACAGTCAGTTCATTACAGGACATGAAAAACTTGCAAATGGTGTTTATAAGACAACTTATGAAAATGGTAAGTCTGTCATTGTAAACTACAATTATGCAGATTATGATTACAATGGAACAAAAGTTCCTCAGAGAGACTTTATCACAACAGGAGGTGGAAAATAAATGAAACGTCAGAAGAAGAAAAAAACTCTTGCATTTAAGAATGCAGTAGCAGGATACTTGTTTATTTTACCATTTATCCTTGGTTTTATTCTGTTCATGGTTGTTCCGTTGATTAGTTCTTTGCGAATGACATTTAATGATGTAACTCCTGTTGCCGGTGAAGGTGTAAAAATGACCTGGGTTGGTATCAAGAATTACAAAGATGCTTTTACCGTTGACCCGGATTTTGTACCTTACTTACTGAGTGAGTTGCTCCGAATGGTAGTAAATACACCAGCAACATTGATCTTCAGTTTCTTTATTGCATTGCTGTTGAACCAGAATTTCAAAGGAAGAGGATTTGTCCGTGCGATATTCTTCCTTCCGGTTATTCTTTCATCCGGTGTAATTGTAGGTATTGAATACAACAATGAGTTGCTGAACGATATGAAAGATATGATTTCTGAGACATCCAATGATGCCAGTGTTACCGGGGTGCTGGAGAGTATTCTGGTAACATCAGACAGCAGCCCGATGTCGAAGATGTTCCAATATGTATTTGATATCATCAACAAAGTTTATGATATCGCGATTGCATCTGGTATCCAGATCATCATGTTCCTTTCTGCTTTGCAGACAATCTCGCCAAGTATGTTTGAGGCTGCAAAGATTGAGGGATGTACCGCATGGGAAAGTTTCTGGAAGATTACCTTCCCTATGGTAAGTTCAATGATACTTGTAAACGTAGTTTATACCGTAATCGACTTCTTCTTGAAGACCGACAACCAGGTTATGACGAAGATTTCGGAAGAGGTAGGAAAGTTAAGTTATGGATTTAGTTCGGCGATGGCTTGGATATACTTCCTATGCGTAATTCTTATACTTGGAATTGTTTCGCTGATTATTTCTAAGAGGGTGTACTATTATGAATAAGAAGAACAAATTAAAGACCTTTATCGAACGAAACAAAAAATCCAATGGCTACTTACTGCGCAAAACATCGTTCAACGTATTTTACAAAATCATTCGTTTTGTATTGTTGTTTGGATTATGTTTCATGATTTTACAGCCATTGTTGAACAAAATTTCCATTAGTTTCATGGAAGAGCAGGATTTGTATGATTCAACAATTGTTGCAATCCCAAGACATTTTACTTTGAGCAATTATCAAATTGCTGCTTATTTGATGAAGTATTGGCAGGCATTGGCAAACACAGCATTGATTTCACTTCTTGTCAGTGTATTGCAGATTATTTCTTGTACATTGGTAGGTTATGGATTTGCACGTTACAAATTTCCGCTGAAAGGACTTTGGTTCGCAGCCGTAATTCTTGTAATCGTTGTTCCTCCTACAACAATTCAGGCTTCCTTGTTCCTGAATTTCCGATTCTTTGATATCTTCGGTATCATTGAATTGATCACCGGACAACCTGGTGTAAACTTATTGAATTCTTTGACACCATATGCTTTGATGTGTCTTGGCTGTATGGGTCTGAAGAGTGGTTTGTACATTTACATGATTCGTCAGTTCTTCCGTGGAATTCCAAAAGAATTGGAAGAAGCTGCTTATGTGGATGGATGTGGAAAATTGTCAACATTCGTTCGTATCATGTTACCGGATGCAAAACCAATTTTGACATCTTGTTTCCTGTTTTCTTACGTATGGCAGTGGACAGATTCCTTCTATTCAAACCTGTTTTTGAATTCCGAATTTGTTCTGTTGTCCAGTAAGTTAAATGGTATCGCCGGAGCACTGGATAGTTATCTGGATGTCCGCGGCATCGCAAAGAAAGCGACTACAGCTTATTCACAGGGAATGATCGCAACAGGTACATTGATGGTGATTTTACCATTGATCATTATTTATCTGTTTGCCCAGAAAGGTTTCGTAGAAAGTTTGAGCCAGTCTGGTATCAAGATGTAACATACGCGAATCAAGCACAGGATTTGTTGAGGGGGAGAAGCAAAAAACTGCGTAGCAGTTTCATGTACTGAATATATGGTCGCAAGTTTACTTGCAAGACCTATATATTCGGTACATGAGAAAAGCCGTTGGCTTTTTTGCCTCTGCCACTCCCAGAGAGAAAGCCTGTATTTGATGAGTAACATCATGAGCGAAGGGCGTCAGCCCGGAGCGAATGTTTAGGATGTAGTTATCACTGCGTCTCTAGTGGGCGCAGTGTAACGATAAAAAATAAGGAGGTAAAAAAATTATGAAAGCAAACATGAAAAAATTGCTTGCAATGGGTCTCTCTGTAGTTCTTGCTGTTGGATGTCTGACCGGTTGTGGAGGCGATAGTAATTCTTCTTCCACTAGCGGCGATACAGCGAAGACGGGAGACGAAGGTGGATCTTCCAGCAGCAAAAAAACTTTTGATGATTTGGGAGGAATGTCCATCAAGATCGGTGACTGGTATACATCTGAAGATACAGGAGAAACAGATTATGCTAAAGCAACCGAAGATTACAGAAAGGAAATCATGGAGAAGTACAACTTCAAGATTAATCGTGAAAGTGCTTACTCCTACACTGACCAGCAGGAGACATACGTAAACGGCGTTATGTCAAACAGTCCTTCTTGCCAGTTGTTCTATCTGTATCAGGAAATGGTTTCTGCACCTTTGATGAAAGGTTTGATGTATGACTTGAAAACACTTCCTGAATTCGATTTTACAGAAGAGAAATGGAATCAGACCGTTGTTGAACTTATGAGCATCGGTAATGGTATCTGGGGTATGAGCCCTGAGAACGAGCCACGTGGTGGTGTGTTCTTTAATAAACGTATGTTGAAAGAAGCTGGTATCAGCGAAGATGAACCATACGACCTTCAGAAAGATGGAAAATGGACATGGTCCAAATTTGAAGAGTATTGTAAGAAACTTACTGTAGATGCAGATGGAGATGGTAAAACAGATCAGTATGCACTTGCTAGTTTCTCCAAATACTACCTTCCTATGTGTGCTGCAAACAACAATGCAACATTCGTTTCCCGTGACAAAGACGGAAACTACCAGAATGCTACAGGATCCAAAGAATTCCTCGAAGCTATGAACTGGGGTATGAGCCTTATGGACAAGGGTTATATCATGCCAAAACCAGACGGAGCTGCATGGGATTGGTATAAAGCAGCATTCCGTGATGGTGAAGTTGCAATGCAGACAGCTGAAGTTTATGAGATCAGCGCATTCGCTAGTATGGAAGATGACTGGGGATTCGTTATGTTCCCATACAACGAAAAGAACAAAGGTGCTACAAACAAGACTACTCCAAACGACAACATTGTTGTTATGCCTAGCTGCTTTAGTGCAGAAGAAGCTGAAAAGATCGCATTTGCTTATGATCTTTACACAGAAGCTACACCAGGCTATGATTTGGATGATGCTTGGAAACAGACATACTATGATCAGTTCAGAGATGACCGTGCTGTAGACGAGACTTTGACAATGATGCACGAGCAGGAGCACATTCAGACATCTTATCTGCCACTTATCAGTGACCTTGATTATGGTGATTTCTGTTATGCAGTATATGCTGGTGCTACAACTCCTGCTAAGAAGATTGAAGCAATTTCTTCTAAATGGGATAGTAAGATCAGTGATATGAATAAGAAGTATGCAAACTTTGCAGCTTCTCATTCTAAATAATTTGCATAATTTGGCAGATTAAAAATCAAAAGCCGGACAAATCGGGAAATACTCGGTTTGTTCGGCTTTTTTTGTAAAAAGGGTATTGATTTACAGACAAAAAAAAGATAGAATAGAAAGGGAATAAGGAAAGTGATTGGAGAAATACTATGAATTATACAAAATGCTGGCTGGATTATAAGCCATTGGCGAAAGACAAGATCCGACCATGTTATTTGAATCCGGTATTATTTGCATCAGGAGAGATTGCACAGACAATTGAAGAAGAATACAAGACGGCGATGTTTGCCATGCTTGGAGAGACGGTGGAAATGTCTTATGAGATACTGGAAGAACCGTCTGTTTTTATGCAGGTACAGAAAGAGTATGAGTTCCCGGATGAAAAAGGAAAAGGACAGAGCACGGAAGTGCTGAATCAGGCGTTTGCCATTTATGAGGAAGAGGAGAGCATTGTGATCACAGGAAGAACAGAGACCGCAGTGCTGCAGGGAGTATTTGCTTTTCTGCGTATGGCAGCTCTTGACAATCTTTCGGAAAAAATGCCGTATTACTGCATCCCATCTATGCCGTTTCGCATGATGAATCATTGGGATGATATGGATGGAAGTATTGAACGAGGATACTCAGGAAGATCATTTTTTTATGATGATTACAAAATCCTTTATAACGACCGCACAGAGATGTATGCGCGATTGATGGCATCCATTGGAATCAATGCCATTGTCATCAATAATGTAAATGTTCATGAAAAAGAAACGTATCTTATCACAGATGTGTATTTGAAACAAGTAAAGCAATACACAGATCTGTTTGCCAGATATGGAATTCGTCTGTTTATGAGCGTCAATTTTGCGGCTCCGATGGAACTTAGTGATATTCCGGTTTCGGATCCACTTGACCCGCAGGTAATTGCCTGGTGGGAAAAAGCCGTGGCACACGTTTATAAGGTGATTCCAAATTTTGGAGGATTTTTGGTAAAGGCAGATTCCGAAGGCCGTCCCGGTCCATTTACTTATGGACGTACGCATGCGGATGGAGCCAATATGCTTGCAAAAGTGCTGAAACCATATGGCGGAACCGTCGTTTGGAGATGTTTTGTTTACAACTGCGGACAAGACTGGCGTGACAAAAAGACGGACCGTGCAAGAGCAGCTTACGATCATTTTATGAATCTGGATGGAACGTTTGATGACAATGTCATTTTACAGATTAAAAACGGACCGATGGATTTTCAGGTTCGTGAGCCGGTTTCCCCATTGTTTGGCGGGCTGAAAAAGACAAATATGATGTTAGAAGTGCAGATTGCACAGGAGTATACCGGTCAGCAGATCGATCTCTGCTACCTGATTCCGATGTGGAAAGAAATCCTAGACTTTGATACGTATGGCGATGGAGAAGGTACGACCGTAGAGAAAGTTGTTTCCGGACATGCTTACAATCAGGTCCATTGCGGTATGGCAGGTGTTATTAATACCGGTGACGATGAGAACTGGACCGGAAATGATCTTGCGGCAGCAAACCTATATGGATTTGGTCGCCTTGCGATGGATACCAGTCTGACAGCAGAAGAGATTGCAGAAGAATGGAGCCGGTTGTCTCTGGCAGACGACAAAGAGGTGACGGATGTTGTCGTACCGATGCTCTGTGGTTCCTGGGCAACGTATGAAAAGTACAATGCACCGCTTGGCATTGGCTGGATGGTAACTCCACATTATCATTATGGACCGGATGTCGATGGTTATGAATACGACCGCTGGGGTACGTATCATCGTGCGGATCTCCATGGAATCGGAGTAGATCGTACGATGGAAGGAACCGGTTATGTGTCCCAGTACAATGAACCTTGGAGAAGCATTTATGCAGATACGGAGAAATGTCCGGAAGAGTTATTGTTGTTCTTTCATCATATTCCGTATACGTATATGTTAAAAACCGGAAAAACTTTGATCCAGCATATCTATGACACTCATTTTGAAGGTGTGGAAGAAGTAGAGGCGATGCAGAAAGTATGGCAGGGATTAAAAGGAAAAGTGTCTGACCGCGCATTTGACTGTGTGTCAGAGCGTTTTGAGAGACAGCTTGTAAATGCAAAAGAGTGGCGTGACCGCGTAAATACGTATTTTTACAGAAAATGCGGTATCGCTGATGAAAAAAACAGAAAAATTTATGACTAATCAAGGAAAGGAAGTATAAAATTATGGAAATGACATTGAGATGGTATGGCGAAGGAAATGACAGTGTAACTCTGGAGCAGATTCGCCAGATTCCAGGAGTATCAGGAGTTATCACAGCTCTTCATGATATCCCGGCAGGAGAGGCTTGGACTTATGAAGATGTAATGAAGAGAAAACAGGAAGTAGAAGCCAAAGGTCTTAAACTGTGCGGTGTAGAAAGTATCAACGTACATGAAGATATCAAGATCGGACTTCCTACCAGAGATAAATTGATCGAAGATTATTGTAAATCTTTGGAAGCCGTTGGAAAAGCAGGTATTCACCTTGTATGTTACAACTTCATGCCTGTTTTTGACTGGACAAGAACGGACCTTGCGATGCCTTTAGAGGATGGATCTACAGCACTTGCTTACGATTCTTCTATTATCGATGGTATCAATGCCAGTGAAATGTTTGACCGCATCGAAAAAGCCAGCGGCGGTTTTGTTATGCCGGGCTGGGAGCCAAACCGTAGAGACGAGATCATGGATCTGTTTGATAAATACAAAGACGTAACGGCTGATAAATTGCGCGAAAACTTCAAATATTTCCTCGATGGAATCATGCCAACCTGTGAAAAATATCAGATCAAGATGGCTGTTCACCCGGATGATCCGGCTTGGGATGTATTTGGTCTTCCACGTATCGTAACATGTGAAGACGACCTTCTTAAGATCGCTTCTTTAAATAGCAGCATTTACAATGGATTTACGTTCTGTACCGGTTCTTTGGGAAGCAATTTGAACAATGACCTTCCTAAGATCATCCGCAATCCGAAAATTGCAGAGAGAATCCATTTTGCACACATCCGTAATATTAAATACGAAAACAAAGACTTGTTCCACGAAGTATCCCACCTTTCTTCCGATGGAAACTTTGATATGTATGAAATTGTAAAAGCATTGATTGATATGGGATTTGACGGTGTGATCCGCCCTGACCACGGACGTATGATCTGGGGTGAGAAGGCAAGACCGGGATACGGACTTTATGACCGTGCACTTGGTGTCGCTTATCTGAATGGTCTTTGGGAAGCAATTAAGAAAAATAACAAGTAAGACAGGAAAGGAATCGAAATCATGAAACTGACAGATTTACAAAAAGAAGTTTCTCCTGTATGGGAAGAAAAAGGATACGAAGTACTTAAGTATGACCGCGAGGCCGTAAAGCAGAAAACCAAAGAGGCACCTACCTGGGTTCATTTTGGAGCGGGAAATATTTTCCGTGCGTTCCCGGCTGAAATTCTTCAGCGTGTATTGAACCAGGGAGAGTATGACCGCGGAATCGTCGTGGCAGAGAGTTTTGACCATGAGATTATCAGCAAAGCTTACAAACCATACGACTGCCTGAGCCTTTCCGTCGTTTTGAAAGCCAATGGAACCATCGAAAAGAAAATCGTAGGAAGTGTTGTCGAAGCGCTGGTAGCAGATCAGGCAGCCCCGGAAGATTTTGCAAGATTGTTCGAGATTTTTGAAAATCCTTCCTTGCAGATGGCAAGTTTTACCATTACAGAAAAAGGATACAGCATTTACGATGGAAAAGGAGAACTTCTTTCTGTTGTAGAAAGTGGATTTAATGATAAGCCGGAAAATCAGCAGCATCTGATGGGACGTGTGGCAGCTCTGTGTTACCGCCGCTTCAAAACATGCAAAGCGCCAATTGCTCTTTCCAGTATGGACAACTGCTCCCACAATGGAGATAAATTGAAAGCCGGCGTTATGGCATTTGTCAATGCCTGGGTGAAAAATGGAATCGTGGAGAAAGAATTTGCAGATTACATGAATGACGAGAATCAGGTATCTTTCCCATGGTCGATGATCGACAAGATCACTCCTCGTCCGGACGAAAATGTCAAGAAAATGCTTGAAAAAGACGGTTTTGAAGATACGGATCTGATCATAACAAACCGCAATACGTATACGTCACCATTTGTAAACTCCGAGGAGACCGGTTATCTTGTTATCGAGGACAAGTTCCCGAATGGAAGACCTCCGATCGATAAAGCAGGAATCCTCTTTACCGACCGTGAGACAGTAGACAAAGTGGAAAAGATGAAGGTTTGTACCTGCCTGAATCCGCTTCATACGGCACTTGCTATCTACGGATGCCTTCTTTCCCACACAACGATCCACGGAGAGATGGAAGACAAAGAATTATCTACTCTTGTAGAAAAAATGTGCTATCAGGAAGGTATGCCGGTTGTAGTAAATCCTGGTATCATTGATCCGAAGGACTTTGCGAATGCAGTGCTCACGCTCCGCCTTCCAAATCCATTTATGCCGGATACACCACAGCGTATCGTAACAGATACTTCGCAAAAACTTCCAATCCGTTTTGGCGAGACAATCAAGTCTTACATCGCAAGTGACAGCTTGGATGTACAGTCACTGACTTTGATCCCATTGGTATTGGCAGGATGGTGCCGTTATCTTATGGGCATCAATGACGAGGGACAGCCATTTGAGCAGAGTTCTGACCCACGTCTCGACGAAGTAAAACGGTATGTAAAAGATGTCAAACTTGGTGAAGCAACCGACGTACATGCGGTACTTTCTCCAATTCTCAAGGATGCGTCTATCTTTGCTGTAGACCTGTACGAAGCAGGACTTGGTGAAAAAATCGAGGGCATGTTTGCTGAACTTATCGCCGGACCCGGTGCCGTACGTGCGACATTGAAGAAATATGTGGATTAAGAGATAGTAGTTAAAAGTAGTCAGCATCACTTGGAAATAAGTGGTGCTGATTTTTGTCTTTAGTTATTGGACTTATAATTTATGTATTCACGCTCTAATTTTGGAAAATCACAACAGGTATAGTTAAGGCGATGGCGTAACGTTTATCGGTTTTCGAAATCTGCGCAAAATTTAATTCGGACAAAACATCATCATATGCAGGAATCATAAATGAAAATCGAATTGAAGGTATGGGGTGATTGCCATTATAAATAACCAAACTTATTATTTGTTCTATAATGAATATTTGGTACTTATATGCCCTCAAAAAACAAGTGTGAATTATTAACAAAAATAAAGATAGACCTTTGTATAACATTATATTTTATAGTTCTCTTGTCAGAACATTTCTTCACCTATTGAAATTCGGAAAAATTCCCGCAAGGTTGACCTCCCCATAAAATCATGGTAAAATACATTTAGCATTGCTAAGAATGGAGACATCAGACAGAATGGATAAAGATAAAATAAAAAAAGCGGTTTCGCTGTTTTTGGAAGGAATTGGCGAAGACCCGGAGCGGGAGGGCCTTTTGGAGACACCGGACCGGATCGCAAAGATGTGTGAGGAGCTGTTTGGCGGATATGAGGCCGATGCTGCCGGTCATTTGGAAAAGACATTTACCTCTACGCAGAAAGGTCTTGTGCTGGAGAAGGACATTACCTTTTATTCGGTATGTGAGCACCATCTTCTTCCATTTTATGGAAAAGTTCATATTGGATACATCCCGGATGGAAAAGTAGTGGGGCTTAGTAAATTGGCGAGGACCGTCGAAGTGTTTGCCAGAAGAGCACAGATTCAGGAGCAGCTGACCGATCAGATTGCAGATGCGATGATGGATATTCTTGCACCTAAAGGTGTTATCGTTATGGTGGAGGCGGAGCATATGTGTATGACGATGCGAGGCATCAAGAAGCCGGGAACAAAGACGATTACACTCAGCACACGCGGTTGTGCGAAGGAAGAGGAAAACTGGAAGCAGGAATTTTTGGAACTACTGCGGCTTTAATCTGTCACGAAGACGTGCCATCGGGGAAAAACGAGGGCAATTATGATGCTAGGAGAAAAGAAAATGACAGGAAATATGAAAATTGGAAATCGAACCTTTACATTTGGAAAAAAAGTATATATCATGGGCATTTTAAACGTGACACCGGATTCCTTTTCGGACGGTGGAAAGTTTGATACGTTGGAACATGCCATGGCACAGGTGGAGAAAATGATCGAAGAGGGAGCCGACCTGATCGATGTAGGCGGCGAATCTACGAGACCCGGACATCAGCAGATTACCGAGGACGAGGAAATCGCGAGAGTAGTGCCTGTGATTCAAAAGATTAAAGAAAAATATGATATTCCTGTCTCGATTGATACGTATAAAAGCCGTGTGGCAGAGGCGGCATTGGAAGCCGGAGCCGATATGCTAAATGATATCTGGGGCTTTTTGTACGATGAAAAGATGGCAGAACTTGCTGCCCGCTACGATGTGCCGGTTTGTCTGATGCACAATCGTGATAATACGGAATACCAGGATTTTGTGCCGGATGTCGTGGCCGATTTGAAAAAATGCCTTACGGTCGCTGAAAAATATGGTGTAAAAAAAGAAAACATTATGCTGGATCCGGGGGTTGGATTTGGTAAGACGTATGAGCAGAATCTTGCTATCATAAACCATTTGGAAGTATTGTGCGGCATGGGGTATCCGGTACTTCTTGCGACATCCAGAAAAAGTGTGATCGGTTTGACCTTGGATCTGCCGGTGACCGAGCGTGAAGAAGGTACGATTGCGACGTCTGTGATCGGTGCAATGAAAGGCTGCGATTTTGTTCGTGTGCATGATGTTCAGGCAAATGCCCGCGCATTGCGGATGACCGAAGCGATTATGTATGGAAAAGAGAAGGAAGAATAAATGGATCAGATTCAGATAAAAGATTTAGAGTGCTACTGCCATCATGGAGTATTAAAAGAAGAAAATGTGCTGGGACAGAAGTTTTTAGTGTCTGCGACGATGTATTGTGATACGAAGAAAGCGGGATTGACCGATGATCTTGTGTACTCGGTTAATTATGCGGAAGCGGCACATTTGATCTATGAGCATATGCAGGAAAATCAATACCAATTATTGGAAACGATAGCGGAAAAGCTTGCAGACCTTCTGCTGCATGCTTATCCGTGTCTGGAACAAGTGGACATTTCGGTGAAAAAGCCGTGGGCGCCTATTTTACTGCCACTTGATACGGTTTCCGTGACAATATCCAGAAAATGGAAGAAAGTCTACGTCGGCGTCGGTTCCAATATGGGAGATAAGGAAGCGTACCTGCAGGCCGCCTTTGAAGGAATTGAAAAAGATGAGAACTGCCGCCATTTGCAGAGAGCATCGTTGTATGAGACGGAGCCGTATGGATATTTGGATCAGGACAAATTTTTAAATACGGTATTTACGTTTGATACGTTGTATCAGCCGCAGGAATTATTGACGTTTCTTCATCAGCTCGAGCAGGAAGGAAACCGGGTAAGAGAGATTCATTGGGGACCGCGCACGATTGATCTTGATATCCTTTTTTATGGCGAGGAGATCATTCAGGAAGAAAATCTGATCGTACCACACAGAGAAATCCCACTGCGGGAGTTTGTGTTGGAACCATTGCAGGAAATTGCACCGTTTCTGCGTCATCCGGTCAGCGGAAAAACGGTGATGCAGATGTATGAAGAATTGAAAAAAGGAGAGATGGACGAGTGATAGATTTAAAAGTTTCAAGAGAACATATTGATGCGATTGATAAGCAGATCGTCGAATTATTTGAAAAGCGAATGATAGAATCCAGCGAAGTGGCAAAATATAAATTGGAAACCGGAAAACCGGTCTATGACAAAGAGAGAGAAGACGACAAATTAAGAAATCTGAAATCCATGTCCAGCAATGAATTTAATCAGCGCGCGATCACGGAACTTTTCAGCCAGATTATGTCCATCAGCCGCAAATACCAGTACGGTGTGTTGCCAATGACGACAAAACTGTCAGATTTTGTAAAAGCAGACAAACTTCCGGTAGATGAACAGACCAAAGTTTGTTATTTTGGTGTGCCGGGGACACATACCCAGCAGGCGATGGAAAACTTTTTCGGAGAAGAGGTCAATGGGATCAGCTGCCCGACATTTCAGAGCGTGATGGAAGCAGTAGAAAAAGGGGAGGCGCAGTACGGCGTATTGCCGATCGAGAACTCGTCGACCGGTGGAATTACAGCAAATTATGATCTGCTTTTGAATTATACGAATAGCATTGTCGGCCAGTATGTCAATAAAATTGATCAATGTCTGGTAGCCCTTCCGGGAACCAGGATCGAGGATATTAAGACGGTGTATTCCCATCCGCAGGGATTACTGCAGTGCAGCGGATTTTTGAAAGAACACCCGCAGATGGTTCAGGTAGAATTTTCCAATACTGCCGCTGCAGCCAAGAAAGTGGCAGAGGATGGAGATAAGACGCAGGCGGCGATTGCAGCTAGGAGAGCGGCCAAAGAATATGGTTTGGAAGTATTGCAGGAGAGTATCCAGCAGGAGAAAAATAACTGCACGAGATTTATCGTGATCGGAAAAGAGCCGATTTATCTGCCGGAAAGTCATAAGATCGCACTTTGTATCGAGGTGCCGCATGAGTGTGGTGCCCTTTACCGAATCTTGTCACATTTTTTATTTAACGGACTCAATATGCTTCAATTGGAGTCACGTCCGATTGAAGGAAAAAATTGGGAGTATCGATTTTTTGTGGACATCGAAGGAAATCTGGATGAGCCGGCGGTACAGAATGCACTTCGCGGAGTCAAAGAAGAATCGGCAAATCTCCGGATATTAGGAACCTTTTAGTTCACAAAACAAACATAAATTACACACATCTTTTTCAACAAACAAACAAAAAGTGCCCACATTCATTCGGTATAGTTGTTATTGTAAACAGGAAATCCAAGAAAGAATGAAAACGGAGGTAACGACGATGAAAAAGATGATAAAATTAGTAGCAGGCGCAGTCACATTTGGTGTACTTAGCGGTTCGGTATTTACCGGTACAGAATATGCATTGAATCGGGTAACCGGTTCCGGTATCACACAGACACAAAGCAGTAAAACGGCTGCGACAACGACAAAACAGTCGGACGACAGTACGAGCGGCATTACACAGACTTCGGCTTCTACATCCGATAGTAAACTTGCAGGTGTATCGGATGTGGCAGATTATGTTCTCCCTTCCATCGTGGCGATCGATGTGAAAGTGGTTTCACAGACACAGGATTTCTTTGGAAGAACATATCAGAATGAACAATCAGGAAGCGGCTCGGGAATTATTATGAAAGAAGACGATCAGGCGATTTATATGGCGACAAACAATCATGTCGTAGAAGGAAGCACGGAAGTGCAGATCACATTTTCCGATGAGTCAACGGCATCTGCCAAAGTAGTTGGAACCGATTCCTCTTCGGATCTGGCAGTTGTGAAGGTAAATAAAAGTGATCTGAAAGACTCGACATTGTCGACCATCAAAGTAGCAGATATCGGAGACAGCACAAAGATTAAAGTCGGCGCGCAGGCGATTGCCATCGGAAATGCACTCGGTTACGGTACCAGTGTGACGGTCGGTTATGTAAGTGCGAAAGACCGTGAAATTGCCACAGAAAGTGATAATTCAAGCAGCCGGCAGGATCAGCAGCAGGCAGATCCGTTTGGTGGACAGGGTCAGCAGTCTGACAGCCAAAATAACAAACAAAGTCAGAGTAACAGCAGTGAAAAGACGACAACGATGAAATTGATCCAGACCGATGCCGCCATCAATCCCGGAAACAGCGGCGGGGCATTGGTTGATTCACAGGGACAGGTGATTGGTATCAATTCCTCAAAATTTGCATCCGAGGAAGTGGAAGGAATGGGATTTGCAATTCCGATCTCCGATGCGATGCCGATCCTTACGTCCATTATTACAGAAAATGGAAATAATGTATAAAGGGGAATTATTTTCCCCGGAATGGAGAAAATAATGTTTGATTACGAACAGATCGATGCTATGGATATACACGCAGAGGCGCCAAATGAGGAGCCTCTGCGTCAGTATTATTTTATGAAAAAATGTAAAGAATGGGCAGCAGAGGAAGAAAAACGCCTTGGCAGGAAACTGACGCTTTCGATGCAGACGATGGGATGCCAGATGAATGCCAGAGATTCCGAAAAACTGGAGGCCATTCTTTCGTATATCGGCTATGAGACGGTCGAAGAGCCGGTGGCGGACTTTGTCCTCTATAATACGTGTACAGTCCGTGAAAATGCCAATTTGAAAGTTTACGGCAGACTGGGATATATGAAAAATCAAAAAAAGAAAAATCCGGCGATGAAAATTGCGATGTGCGGTTGTATGATGCAAGAGCCTACAGTCGTAGAAAAAATACAGAAAAGCTATCCGTTTGTCGATCTTGTTTTTGGTACGCATAATGTCTATAAATTGGCAGAACTGCTTTATACGAGGATTCAGTCGGACCGCATGGTATTGGATATCTGGAAAGAAGCAGAGGGCATCGTGGAAGATCTGCCAAGCGTCCGCAAATATCCGTTTAAGGCGGGCGTGAATATCATGTATGGCTGCAATAATTTCTGCACATACTGTATCGTGCCTTATGTGCGCGGCCGGGAACGAAGCCGGAAACCGGAAGAAATTCTCCGCGAGATTAAAAACCTTGTGGCGGATGGTGTCATTGAGATCATGCTTCTCGGGCAAAATGTCAATTCTTATGGAAAGACACTTGAAGAACCGATGACATTTGCGGAACTTTTACAGGAAGTGGAAAAGATTGAAGGTTTGGAGCGCATCCGCTTTATGACATCGCATCCGAAAGATCTGTCAGAGGAACTGATCGAGGTAATGGCAAAAAGTAAGAAAATCTGTACGCACCTTCATTTGCCTCTGCAGTCCGGAAGTACGGAAATTTTGAAAAAAATGAACCGTCATTATACGAAGGAGCAGTATCTGGATCTTGTTGCACGAATCAAGGAGAAAATGCCAAATATTTCCTTGACGACGGATTTGATCGTAGGTTTTCCGGGAGAGACGGAAGAAGATTTTGAGGAAACCTTGGATGTCGTTAGGAAAGTCCGCTATGACAGTGTGTATTCGTTTATTTATTCCAAACGGACCGGCACTCCGGCGGCAAGAATGGAAAATCAGGTTCCGGAAGACGTGGTAAAAGAACGTTTTGCAAGACTTTTGGATGTAATCCATGAGATTTCAACGGAAATCACAGATGCCAAAGAGGGCGAGATCGTCGAGGCGTTGATGGAAGAAGTCAACGATCATGATGAAAATCTGATCACGGGAAGATTGTCCTCTAATGCCGTGGTGCATTGTCCGGGAGATAAAAAGCTGATTGGAAAAATATGTAAAGTAAAATTGACGGAAAGTAAAGGATTTTACTTTATGGGAGAGATTCAGTAGGAGAATCTGACACACATAAAAAAGCACGAAGAAAGGAAGTGTCGGTCTTCGTGCTTTTTTGTAGTTACGTAGTTACTTTTTAAAGCTTAATCGGTTCCGGATAATCTTCTCCAAAAGTGTCTACGCTGACTTTTGTCATGACAACCGGTGTCAATGGCATATCGCCATAATCGGTATCTACACAAGCAATTCGGTCAACAACGTCGAGACCTTCGATTACTTTACCGAAAGCGGCGTACTGACCGTCAAGATGTGGAGCATCTTTATGCATGATGAAGAACTGGGAACCGGCAGAATCCGGCATCATGGAACGTGCCATGGAGATAACACCTGCGGTATGCTTTAAGTCATTTTTAAAGCCGTTTCCGGAGAATTCACCTTTGATGCTGTAGTCTGGTCCGCCGGTACCGTTTCCGTCCGGACATCCGCCCTGGATCATAAAGTCTTTGATAATGCGGTGAAAAGTTAATCCGTTATAAAATCCCTGATTGACAAGGGAAATGAAATTGTTCACAGTATTTGGTGCAATTTCAGGATAAAGTTCGATTTTAATTGGTTCATAATCTGCCACTTCCAATGTGACAATAGGATTTTTTTCTGCCATAATTTATTTCCTTCCTTTACATGTTATGTACTATCAAGTATACTAGAAAAGGGAATGGATTTCAAGAGAGAAACGGAGGACTGACATGAAATATCCAAAATTTTTACAAAAAGGCGATACGATCGGAATTACTGCGCCGTCAGATGGAAACCGCAAAGAAATGGATTATCAGCGGCTGGATCTTGCGGTCAAAAAGATGGAGAGTCTGGGGTATGCGATCCGCGAGACCGAAAATGTAAGGACAAGCGATGGAAGAGGGCGAAGCAGCGAAAAGACAGAACGAGCAGAACAGCTGATGGGCCTTATCACGGATCCGGGAGTGTCCTATATCTTTTCAGCCAAAGGCGGAGATTTTCTGATGGAAATACTGCCTCTTTTGGATTTTCAGAAAATCCGGGAAAATCCGACTTGGTTTCAGGGATTTTCGGACAATACAGGACTTACGTATACCATTACGACATTGTGTGATACAGCAAGTGTTTACGGGAATCATTTTAACGATTTTTCCATGCAGCCATGGCACGATGCGGTAAATTATAATTATGCGTGTATGACGGGAAATCCGGTAATACAAAAAACATTTGAAGGATATGAAGATGATTTTTATGACCGCGAGTCTCCGGAAGAAGGGTATCATATCGATAAAAAATCCGTTTGTTTTGCAAGACAGAACGAACGGGAATTGGAAAAAATATCCATAAACGGAAGGCTGTTAGGAGGATGCGTGGATGTCTTATTAAATCTGGTCGGAACCCGTTTTGATAAGACAAAAGAATTTGTGCAGAAATACAAAGAGGATGGAATCTTATGGTATCTGGAGAGTTTTTCTCTTGACAGCGATTCGCTGACAAGGGGGCTATGGCAGTTAAAGGAAGCGGGCTGGTTTGATACGGCAAAAGGCTTTGTATTTGGCAGACCATGTATGTTTGAGTCGTTTACGGATCATACGTATGTGGAAGCTGTCGAGGTGATCTTATCCGAACTGCATGTGCCAATTGTGTTTGATGCAGATATCGGACACAAGTCGCCTCAATTTACAATTGTCAATGGGGCACTCGGAACATTTGACTATGATTCAGGCAGCCTTTCTTTTTCGATGAAATTTGAATAAGCATTGACGGCATTTGACAAAATTAGATAAAGACTTTTCCCTATTTGTCGGGAAGAGTCTTTTTTTCTGTCTATCTATGTCGATATGGCAGGAAATATTTTAGGATTCTTCCGCCCGAATTTGACAAAATAATCTCGTCGGATCCGCTATGATAAGACTATGCAAAAGCATAAAAAGAATGAGGAATGACATGTATGAAAGTATACATTGATATCTTCTTTTTTGTCAACTTTCTTATGAATCTGCAAGTGTTTCAGATACTGAATTACTGGCGCAGAAAACCTGCTGTTTCCGCAAGGAGCATAGCAGGGGCAGGGCTGGGGGCGCTGCTTGGTGTGCTGGTTGTGATACTTGGGATTCGTACCAGATGGATTCTCTGGATTTTGGTCTATGCTGCAGGAACGTCAATCCTGATTCGTTTTGTCTATGGCAAAATGAATTTCCGGGGACATCTTCGCTGCGTGGTCGGATTTTATCTGACTGCGGCTGCCGTTTCCGGAACGTTATTTGGAATTCGTGAATTTTTAGGATTACATAGTATTTCGCTTGGTTTCCTTTTGGGAGGAAGCATCGGAATACAATTGGCAGCAGGGGCAGTACGGCGGACACTGGGGAATCGGATGCCGGAACAGTACATGTATGAAACACGGCTGATATGGCATGGAAAATCGGTACAGGGAACCGGTTTTTTCGATACGGGAAACCGTCTGGCAGAGCCGGTCAGCGGTGCCGGGGTATCCATTGTGACAAAAGAGTTGTTTCAAAAACTTCTCACGCAGGAAGAGGAAACAGAACTTTCTGAGGCACTAAGTGAAGGGATGATAAACAACGGAGAAACGTTGCTTTTGCGTTATATACCATATCATTCCGTGGGAGAAGAGCGTGGCTTTCTTCCGGGAATATTGGTGGATAAGATGGAAATCCGGCTGCCTGACGGGAAACGAATCAGTAAGGATCGGGAATGGTTAGGGATATATGATAAATGCCTGTCAAACGATGCCGGATTTGATATCTTATTCCATAGCGGGATATTTAAACAAAACTAAAAGGACTAGGAGGAATTTTCATGTTATTGCGGTTGTCAATGCCAAATCGGTTTCAGTTTCGCATGATGCAGGACTGGAAGAGTATGCTGTTTCATCAAGGAGGTGATATTCATTATATCGGCGGTGCGGAGATTTTGCCGGCACCATTGGAGGCAGAAGAAGAGGCGGCCTGTATCGAGGGATTGTCCGGAGAGAATCCGGAGGCGGCCAAAAACAAACTGGTAGAGCACAATCTGCGTCTGGTTGTCTACATAGCCAAAAAATTTGACAATACCGGAGTCGGGGTTGAGGACCTCATCTCGATCGGAACCATTGGTCTTATCAAGGCAATCAACACATTTCGTGCAGACAAGAAGATAAAACTGGCGACCTATGCTTCCCGCTGCATCGAAAACGAAATTTTGATGTATCTGCGGAGAAACAGTAAAATTAAGATGGAAGTTTCCATCGATGAACCACTGAATGTAGACTGGGATGGCAATGAACTGCTGCTTTCCGACATTCTTGGTACGAGTGAAGATATCATTTACAAGGATATTGAGAGGGAGGTGGATATCAAATTATTGAAGAAAGCACTTTCGACATTAAGTGAGAGGGAACGTAAGATCATTCATATGCGGTTTGGCCTTGCGGACTATGAAGGGGGTGAAAAGACACAAAAAGAAGTTGCCGACTGCATGGGGATTTCACAAAGTTACATATCAAGACTGGAAAAAAAGATTATGAAGCGACTTAAGAAAGAAATGCTCCGCCTGGAAGGAGAGTGTTAAAAATAAAAGGGGCTGTAAATGATTTACAGTCCCTTTGTTATGCGGATTATTTTTTTGTAGTAAACCAAGTGTAAGAAGTACGTCCGGTGCGGATTCGATACAGAACCGGAGTGTTTCCTTTGCTTACCAATATCGCCTTGGAACATTTGCTTGACTGACCCGGTGAGAGTGTTACATCACTGAGATCTTCCATCAATTCAAAGAAGAATCCCCAGTCAATATTTTCCAATTGCTTTGTCCCGGTAGAATCAAAAATATTGTAATAATAACTAAATACATCTTTCAGATCTACGACCTCGGTTCCCGTTACATATTTCACATTAAACTGGAAATAAATGTATTCCTGTGAATTGGTAGGTTTCAGGTTTTCCGGATTAGACAATATCTTTTCACTTGCTTTCTGTCCGGAAAGGAAGGAGTTTAATTTGATCTTAAACGTACCAATCTTTTTCCCATCATCATAATAATTGATCGTATGTTCTTTGTAAGCAGAAAGCGGATTCAATCTGCCACCGGTTTTCGTATCCGCAGATGAACCGTTTACGGTTACGTTACAGAACAGCTTCTTGCCGGAAAACTTCGCACAGATACGTGCGCTTCCCGGTTTTTTTGCAACGACTTTTCCTTTGGAATTTACCGAAGCAACGGATTTTTTAGTGGAACGCCACACGATTTTTTCGGTTGTTCCTTTCACACGAAGTGTCGTGCTTTTTCCAATGGTCAATGTTACCGAGCTTTTACTCAAACGAGGAGCAGCCTGTGTTTCCTGTGCGGGAACAGCACCGAGCATCCCGGTAATCAGGAAAGCTGCAGCCAAAGCGAGTGAAATGCTTCTTTTTATCAACTTCATAATCATTATCCTCTCTTTTCATAGTTTTAGAAGGTCTTGCCCTCATGGCATCATTCTACATCAAATGAAAGAAAAGTGCAAGTAAAATGAGAGGGGATTTTTTGCTATTTTTTACAAGCCGGTTATAAGGAAAGTCAACTTGCCGGGAACTCCCATTTTCATTGATTTTCAATGCATTTTTTGGTATAATAGATAAAGAATAGTACGAAAGAGGGGAAAGTATGTTCCGGATAGCAGTATGTGATGATGAAAAGATATTCGTAGAACGGATATCTGAGATTGTGAAAGCGTTTTTCAAGGAGCAAAAGCTGGAATGTCAGGTGGATGAGTTTTATTCGGGAGAAGAATTTGTGGAGCTGAAAGAGGAAGTGGGAAAATATGATATCGTGTTTTTAGACATGCAGATGGACAAAATGAATGGCATCGAGACGGCGAAGTATCTTCGAAAATACGGAGAAGATACCTTTTTAGTGTTTGTTACGGCTTATGCAGAATATGCCGCGACCGGTTATCAGGTGCAGGCAACCTGGTTTGTGATAAAGGATTATGACAAAATGGAAGCAGACCTGCGCGAGGCTTTGAAAAATATTCTTCGAAAGATTCGGAAAGACCACAAAGTGATCGCGTACAAATTTTCCAATGTCGGAGATGCAGAAATTCGTGTGAGTAACTTGATATACATAGAATCGAAAAATCATAAGAGTATTTTCCATGTTCTCCATAAAGGAAAACGAGAAGAATATGGTCTTTATAAAAAACTCGATGACATCGAAAAAGAAATTGATTCTGAGGATATGCTGCGAATCCAGAAAAGTTATCTGGTAAATGTCAATTATGTGGAAAAACTGCTGGATCAGGATGTCGTTCTTATCGATGGCACGACGCTTCATTTCCCGAAATATCTGAGAAATGAAGTACGAAAAAATTATTTGCGTAAACGAGGTGGATTTTAATGGAGTATTTGCAGAGTTTTCTTATTGTGGTTATGGAGATGGTATGTTTTTTCCTGTTTCAGGATGCCTTTGTGCCGACAGAGAAAAAGCATAAAAGCGGATTTTACGCACTGTGGATTTTGGCATTGTCTTTTTCTGCACTTATTATGTCGTATCTCTTTGAGGACAGCTTTATTGTGAAAGAGATTGCGATGATAGTTCTTCTTTTTGGCTCCATAGTTGTCATAAAAAGAAAGGAAAAGAAGCGGGCTCTGCTGGCTGCAGTGATGTTTATTTTTATTCTGGTAATTGCAGATGTCATAACTGTATTACTGGATACGCAAGTTATTACAGTTGCAAATAAAGATGAAGAATTGGTAGCTATGCTTATTGTATTGACGAGTAAAGCAATTTTGTTGATCATTATTCTTTGTCTGCGGAAATTTGCAGCAGGAAGATGGAATGATTTTCAGAAACAAACGAATATGATGAGATATGCTGTTATTCCATTTATTTCCATCTGCTTGATGGCAGTTATATTGTCTAATGATATGGGCGCGTTAAATGCCAAGATGCGATATTTGATTTGGGGATGTTTGTCTATCGTTCTTATCGCAAACCTGCTTCTTGTATTTTTTATGAAGAGTGATGCGGAAAAAAATCAACTTCTTTATGAGAGAAAAATGCTTGAATTAGCGGCGGCAGGAGAAAAACGGGAATATAAGGTGATGGAAGAAAAATTAGATTTGCAAAAAAGTTTAAATCATGATTTCAAAAATCATCTCAATTGTCTGCAGGGATTAGTAGAACACCAGAATTATGAAGAAGTAAAAACGTATCTTGCGCAGTTAAATCATAAGTACAGTGTAGAGGTAGAGCAGATTGATACACATAATGTCATTATTAATACGGTTTTAAATGACAAATATAATGAGGCAAAAGAAATAGGGGCCGCTATCGCCCTGCAGATCGGAGATTTATCTGCGGTATGTATGGAAGAATTAGACATCATACTTTTACTATCCAATCTTTTGAACAATGCAATCGAAGCATTGAAGGAATGCCAAAAACAGAAGATACTTCGGATAAAATTGGAATTGAAACAGGAAGAGTTTTTAATCTCCGTACAAAATTCATTTGAGGGCGACCGGAAAAAGAATGGAGAAATATATACTACGACAAAGAAAAAAGATGCAGAATTACATGGATATGGAATGAAGAATATCCGGAATACAGCAGAAAAATACGGAGGTTTCTGTCAGTTTGACAGCCTTGATTCAGAATTTCATGCGGTGGTCTGTATTCCGATGCCAGAGAAAAATTTCGTCAAAAAAGGCAAAATAATGTAATTGATATTGTAAAAGATGAGAAAAATTGCTACACTCAAACTGCTTGGGTAGGACTTACCCAAAGCAGGAAAGGAGCGTGGCTTTTTTATGTTAAAAGAAAAAGCAGTTAAAGTAAGCGGAAAACTGATGGAGAAATTTGTAAAGAAAGAGGAGACAAAGTGGCCGCCTCATTGTGTGGGATTTTTGCATCAGCCAAAGCGACCAGCAAACAAAACAAAGGATAACTAAAGGAAAATATACGTGGTAGAAAAAATAGTTACAAAGTATATTTTGGCATTGATAAAAGCTCAGGTGATTACGGAAAAGGAAAAAGAGACATACCAATACCATATCATCTGTGCTGTAGAAAGCATTTTAGTCATGTTGACAATGACAGGTGTGGGTTTCTATTTTCATGAAGTAATTCGTGTCTGGGCTTTTATCGCTTGCTTCTTTATGATCCGAAACAGAACCGGTGGTTTTCATTTTGATTCTTTTTGGAAATGTTATCTAGGGACAGTCGGATTGGAAATTTTTGTGATTTATCTGGTGGATTTTACGGACAAAAATGTGATTGTAGTAGATTTGCTTTGCCTATTCGTATTTGGGGTAATTCTCCGAATAGGTGCGATGAATCATAAAAATATGAATTATGACGTACAGGAATACCAAGCGATAAAGAAAAAAGCAAGACTGGCTTCTTCGGGAGTGATTGCGGTAATTATTATTCTGAAAATCCTTCAAATCATCGGAAAAACGGTTCTTTATATGGAATATGCAGTGATTTTTTCGGGGATTATGCTGGTTTTAGGAATTATAGTGGGACAAGAAACGGATGAGAGGAGAAAGTTTTCGTGATAAACAAAGACACACAAAAGATAAAGAGAATCGAACTTCCTATATGTACCACACCGGAAGTTCGAACTTACTCTTATTACGCTCTGCCTCAATGCATCATTATGGCAGAGGAAAGAATTGGAAAACGTATCGCGGAGTTTGAAATCTGTGAAACGGATAACGATACATGGACATCTATCGGGATGAAAAAAGAAGGGATGCATTGGAAATATGAAAGTGAGGACAAATATAACCGTTTTTGTAATGGATGTATTTATCGACCGTTATCAGACAACGAAGGATATGTACATATTAAAGTAAATTTTCAGCAGGAATCCGAACCCTGGGCTGCTGTCAATGTGTTTTTGACAGATGACGAAGAAAATGTTTTATTAGGTGACAATGAGTATATCTGCCGTTTTGGAAACTTTATTCATGATGGAGTATCATTGTACTATTCAGGGAAAAAAGAGCAGATGAAGGAAAGGCTGGATGGAAAACAAGGGGACTTTGTATTAAGTCTGTCAAATGGCAAAATAGAGTGCTTTTTTGGAACAGGAAAACAGATTAAAAAGATTGGAGAAAAACAGATTAATACCACGAAAAAGTTATACATCGGAGTGCAGGTAAGACATGAAGAAAATTCGTTTTATCCATGGCTGTTTAGTAATTTTATTCAGATAAACTGTAATTTGGATAGTGAACATCGACGGCTGGAATTTTACAATTTTTATAAAAAAGAACAGTTCGACCTGCCCAACCATTTTTTGGATTATAACTATATTAAAGTGAGTGATATGCTGCATTATGGAGGTGTCAAAGCATTAAAATGGGAACTGGAGCAGAAAAGATATATAGAGATAAAATTGGATCAGTATTATTTGTTTGGGAGAGACGAATATCATTATGCACATCACCTTCATCAGAATTTGATTTATGGGTTTGATGATAAACAGAAAGTGTTTATGACAGTAGGATATGATAACTCAGGTAAAATACAAAGATATAACGTTTCATATCGGGATATAAATGAAACGCTAAAACGAAACAAGAATCATGTAATCAAGATTATAACGTATTGTCAGGGCTTTCGGTTTTATCGTTTTATACCGGAATACATACAAAGAATTTGCAAAGATTATTTGGAAGAAAAAAATACAGAACTGCTTATGCAGGCATTTTTGCCAACAGAAAAAACGGTTCAAGGAATCGGAATCTATCGAGAACTTTGTACCCAGAAAGGAATTAATCTTTTGATTGCAGACAGGCGAATCTCGTATCTGTTGTATGAACATAAAGTAATTATGGAAAAACGTATCGAGTATATGTGGGAAGAAAAAATAATAAATGAAGAGTTGTACAAAAAATTAAAATTATTTTCAGAAACAGCACGAACAACGGCATTTAATTTGGTTCATTTGATGCAGAAATATCGTTTTCGTCCAGATAAAAGAGAGGATGGATTGATAAAACACATGATATCAGAACTGGAAGAAAATGACAAAAAACTTATGCATGCTTTAGTGTACGAATGGAAAATTGATGAAAAGGAGAGTAGAGATGCCTGAGGAAATAAGAGAAAAATGTTTGAAAATCATAGCAGATTCTTGTGAATTAGACATAAAAGAGTTGTGCCAGAAATATGCTGAAGAGCCTTTAGAGATGGATTCTTTTGCTATGTTTAATTTGGTTTTACAACTGGAGGAGGAATTCAAAATCGAATATCATGATTTTGAAGAACTTACATTTCATATGAATGAGTTGAATGATCTGGTTGAATACTTAGTGAAACTTATTCAGGAAAAAGGAGATGAAAGATGAATCGTAGATTTGAAATGGCAAGGCATGCTTATACGACAGTTCCTTTTTATCGGGAATTAGCGGAAAAAGAGCCACAAATACTGATGTGGATTGAAAGTGGTCAGTGGGAAAAACTGCCCTTGGTTGAAAAAAATCAAATTGTTTTACAGCAAGATAAATTTATATCCGATGACTATTTGGGAGAGTTAGTTATGGGGAGGCTTAATCGCACTCATACATCTGGAAGTACAGGAACCTATCTTGATGTATACTGGAGTAAGACGGATATGTCGGCTGCTTTGCTCCCTTTGTGGATGGAAAGGTTTCGACAAGCTGGAATACGAACAAACGATAGAGTTTGCCTTTTTAATACGACATTACAAGAAGATTACCGGATTAAGGGCAATAAAATGTTAATATCAAAACAAAAGTTAAATAGGGAAAAATTAATAAGAATTTATCAAAAGATGGAAGAATTTAATCCGTTATGGTTATTAGTACATTCGGGAATTGCGCAGATGATTTTGCAAATGGTAAAAGAAGAACAATTACCTATATTACCAAATTTGAAATATATTGAATTAACAGGCGAGATGGTGACGGCGGGCTTGAAACAAAGTTTGGAAAAAGTATTTTCTTGTCAGGTAAGAAGTCATTATGGAACAATGGAAGTTGGTACAATCGGATATGAATATCAAGAAACATATCAATTGTTTAATCAATCTACATATGTAGAAATTATTGATAAAAATGGACAATTAGTAAATGATGGAGAATATGGAGAGGTTTATGTAACATCCCTGCATAATCATGCGATGCCGTTCGTCAGATATGGAATTGGTGATGTTGGAAGAATCGTGATGAGAGATATTACTAAGACCAGGCTGGAATTAAAACACGCGAGAAAAAATGATCTGTTGATGATGCCGGATGGGAGCAGTAAATTGCCGGATGTTTTGTTGGGACCGGTAGAGCAGATAAATCAATGTATGGAACGAATGATTTATCAGTTTCAAGTGTTTCAGCAGACAACAGACTCGCTGTTGATAAATGTTGTATTGGATAATGATATGGAAGGAGGAGAGTTTGAAAAACTTTACCAGAAACTATTCGAAGAGGAGTGGAAGGAAGAGTTTAAATGGAAGTTTCAATACAGCAATGAGGTTCAAGTGAATCAGGAAACTGGAAAAAGCGGCTGGTTTTTCAGCCGGGTTTAAATTGTAAAAAGGAGAACAAGAGTATGAAGAAAAATTTACAAAGAATGGTTGCAATTGGATTGCTTTGTGCAATGACTGCAACACGTTTGATGCAAGGAAAGGCAGAATTTATATCTGCAAAAGATACGGTTAAAGAGTATGTACTCACAGTAGATAATGAAAAGGATTTTAATAAAATTAAAAAACAATATAAAGAAAATATCGTAGAAGACTATCATACATATGATATTACAGGAAAAAAATCTATTTATATTGGATTGACAGAGAGACAGAAGGATGAGTTACAATCTATAAAGGGTGTTTCAGACATAGAAACTAATATAGAATTTTCGGCAAGCGGGACCAATAATGAAGTGGTAAACAAAAAGGATGCAAAAGATCCTGATGCGGATAACTGGAATATGCAAATGATTGGAGCAACAAAGAAGGTTATTGACCAAGAAAAAAATAGCAAAATTAAAGTTGCTATTATGGATTCAGGGGTGGATTATTCACAAGATGTAAATGTTGTTGAAAGGGTTAATCTTGTGGATGATGAAAAAAATATTGCACCATACTATGAAGATATAACAAGTCATGGAACAAGTGTAGCGGGAATTGTAGCGGATATTGCTCCCAAGGCAAATTTGTATTCTGTGCGCGTATTAGATGCTAACAATACAGCAACATTAGATCGAGTAATTGAAGGAATTTATTGGTGTATTGACAATCATATGGATATTATAAATATGAGCTTTGGAACAGATACTTATTCAGTTGCACTTGAACAAGCTATATGCGATGCAGAAAAAGCGGGAATATTACTATTGGCTTCAGCTGGAAATGGGGGAAATAATAGTAAGGTGGAATATCCAGCGGCTTTTGAACAGGTAATTGCAGTGGGAAGTGTTGATAAAAATGCAGAATTAACGAAGGAAAGTGCAACAGGAACGGAAATCGAGTTAGTGGCACCAGGAAGTCAAATATTGACAGATGGAGCATTTGGTGGTACACTGATCGCAGGAGGAACAAGTTTATCTGTGGCGCATGTAACAGGAGCTGCGGCAATTATATGGCAACAAGATTTAAATAAGAAAAGTCAGTTTATTCGTACTGTGTTGGCAGAGTCTTCAAGAAGTCTTGGTGAAGATAATAAGTTTGGAAATGGATTGATTGATGTAAAATATGCATTGGAACATTACAAGCAATATGAAGAGAATTATAGAGAAAATGCGGTTGAAACAATGAGTACAGAGATTGTTAATGACTTGGAAAATCGAGAGGCTGTAAAAGTTTTTGATGAAGTAGCATTAGTAGAGGGACAATGGAGTAGTGAGGGCCATCAAAAATTAATTGATGATGCCAATGGGTTACCAGGACTTGAGGTTGGTTTTACTTCTGATGAAATGGTTATTATAAAGGATGCTTGCGCAAAAGTGGATGGGATTATTGACCATGGAACAAATGAAGAAGCTTCATTATATTACTTTAGAGAAGCTACAGATAATATTCTTCATGGAAGATATAATTATATATCTACTATGAGATATTTATATCGGGTATGCAGAGGAGTCTATACATCATCAGATGTAACAAGTTGTTGTAATAGCCTACCATACTCTCCATATACGGATTATCCAGATTTAAATCAAAAATATTCTAAGAATTTAAAAAAAGCAATAGTATACATGACGTCAAGCAGCACGCCTATTGCAACTAGAGCGAATATTCCAGAATATCAACAAAAAGGTCTTCGCATATTAGGAATGCTTATGCATTTAGTGGGAGATACTTATGCGCATAAAACGCAAGTCCCAAAGGATTGTATTACAAAAGGAGAAATAACTAAAGAACAAATGATAAACAAGGCATATTGGAATGAGTTTAGCCAAAAAATCCAACAAGGCATGATGTTCAATAAAATTAAAAAATATTTGGGAAGTGGTTATGAAGATAATGCTCAATTTTATTCTGAAAGATATAATGCTGCAAAGGAGGTTTCAAATAATATACTGAGACATTTTGCTGCACAAATGACGGATGTTGCATTTCCAGAAGCAATGTATGCTGCGAGAAAATACGATGAAAAAAGTATATTTTGTGAGGAGACAAGATTGGCATATTTTTCAAAACATGTACGCTGGGAGTATAACGATTTGGATAGAGCTTGTAGGTTAGGAGTTATTAGCTTTACTCCCGGAGAGGGCGAATATATTAATGTAAAATAATGGTATACAAGGAGGTCATTATCTATGAAGAAATTATTTATTAAAGCAGCAGTAGTTACACTTTTGTTTGGAACAATTTCAGGGTGTAAAGGAGCTATGCCGGCTCAGGCTGCACAAACAGAGGCAAAGTATATGGAGGATGTGTTGATAGATGAGGCGCATTTTCCGGATGAGAATTTCAGAAAAAATGTAGAAAATTTTCTTGATGTCAACAAAGATGGGATTTTGAGCAAAGCAGAACGTGAGGATGT
>UQAQ01000010.1 GCA_900539115.1 uncultured Roseburia sp. | reverse complement strand
AATTGGTATCGCCCCCTCGCTTCGCTCGGCGGCAGGTCGGCGGCTGGCATTAGAGTTGCTGACTTCGTCAGCAAGCCTAATTGGTATCGCCCCCTCGCTTCGCTCGGCGGCAGGTCGGCGGCTGGCATTAGAGTTGCTGACTTCGTCAGCAAGCCTAATTGGTATCGCCCCCTCGCTTCGCTCGGCGGCAGGTCGGCGGCTGGCATTAGAGTTGCTGACTTCGTCAGCAAGCCTAATTGGTATCGCCCCCTCGCTTCGCTCGGCGGCAGGTCGGCGGCTGGCATTAGAGTTGCTGACTTCGTCAGCAAGCCACCCGCCTCACTCATACCTTAGGGCTTCGATTGGGTCCATGCGGGCAGCTTTGTTTGCCGGGTAATATCCAAAGAAGATGCCTATGACCATGGAGAATCCGACGGCTATGATAATCGCTGCCACCGGAACAGCCGCTGAATATCCGAGGATAGAGGCGGCGATGGCGCCGAGCAAAAAGCCGACTAGGATGCCTAAGATCCCACCGATGAGGCACAATATCATGGATTCGATAATAAACTGGAAGCGGATGGAACTGTTTTTTGCCCCCAATGCCTTTCTGGTCCCTATTTCCCGCGTTCTCTCCGTGATGGATACGAGCATGATATTCATTACGCCGATGCCTCCGACTAAAAGTGAGATGCCGGCGATAAATGAAATCGCGATGGAAACCGTACCGATCATGTCACTCATGGATTCCGTCATGGATTCCATCGTTGTCGTCGAAACTTTGTAATCTTCATTGGAACTGTAATACGGCGCAAAAAAGTTCTCAATCTGCGTCGCAAATGTCGAAACACTGTCGATTCCACTTTTCGTTACAACAGTAAACTGCTGATATCCTTCGTTGGAATGCGTCTGCGCTTTCCCGGTTAAAATAGGAATATACGCTGTCGTCGTAATATCTTCGTCCGAGGAAGAAGAAAATGAGTTATTGGACTCGTATTTGTATACGCCGACAACGTAATATTGGTAATAAATTCCATCTATTTCCACTTGGATTTTCTGAGAAAGTGCCTTTTGCGAATCCCCGTCAAAAATTTGATCCACCACTTTATCTGAAATCATGATAACTTTCTTTTTTCCTGTATTGTCGTCGCTTGTCAATCGTCTTCCTGCCAAAAGGGTTACATCGTCGCTGGAAAAATAATCCGAGTTAATGCCACTGATGGAAATATTTGCTGTGTTGCTCCCATCGTGTACCGTTCCGCTTGCCACCGTTTCGCTGATGGCAATGGCATCGATTTTATCAGAAAATTCCGTTTTCAATTCCGACAACATATCATCCGTGATAAGGTCTTCTTTTTCCACCGTTGAATTTCGGTTAGCAACCCCGAATTTCAAGCCATTGGAACGGGTTTCTGTCGTGCTGCTCGTCTGCTTCAGACCGACCGTGATGTTATTGGCTCCCATTTCCTGGAAAGAATCAGAAATGGAATTGGTAAGCGAAGAACTTACTGTCATGATGGCAATCACGGCTCCGATACCGATAATGATACCAAGCATCGTAAGAAGAGCCCGCATTTTGTTGGCAAGCAGCGCCTGAAATGCCAATTTCACATTTTCCCATATCAACATACCAGTTCCCCCTTTCGGATTCCCGTGATCTCGCCATCACGAAGTGTAATGATACGTTCTGTTTCATTTGCCAGTTCATTGGAATGTGTGATCAGAACGATGGTTTTTCCCTGTTCTTCATGCAGTTTATGGAAAATATCCATGATAACACGTCCGGTTTTGCTGTCCAAAGCTCCTGTCGGCTCATCGGCCAGTATGATGGAAGGATCGTTCGCCATGGCACGTGCGATCGCCACTCTCTGTTTCTGGCCTCCGGATAATTCATCCGGGCGGTGGGTCATTCGCTCCTGCATGCCGACAAGTTCAAGCAGTTCTTTCGCCTTGCGCGTCCGTTCTGCTTTCGCCACACCGGCATAAAGCAGGGGAAGTTCCACATTGGAAAGTGCCGTGGTCCGGGCGATCAGATTGTAAGTCTGAAAGACAAATCCAATCTGCCGGTTTCGAATCTCCGATAACTGCTTATCCTTTCCAGCCCCGACATCGACTCCGTCCAAAAAATACGTTCCTTCCGTCGGACGGTCAAGTGCTCCCAAAATGTTCATCAATGTCGATTTACCGGAACCGGATTCGCCTACGATTGAGACAAATTCTCCCATATTTACGGTCAAATCGATTCCGTGGAGAATTTCCAATTCGTTAGGCTGGCCGATATAAAAACGTTTTACGATTTTTTTGCATTCAATGATTGGCTTTATCATGGACGACCACCACCTCCCGGTGCACCGCCACCACCAGGACCTCCGCCGGAGCCGCCCTGCATTCCAACGCCTCCACCAAGGAGGCCGTTAAGACTGTCTTTTTCTGATTCCTCACTTGTAGAATCAGAGGTGGAATCCGTTGGAATAATTACTTTCATGCCCTCTGTCAGCTCGTCACTCTGTACTTCTACATAATAATCGCTTTCCATTCCTTTCGTAACGACAATCTGTTTTTTCGAAACGCTTCCGTTTTCACCTTCGGAAACATTGATCACCGATTCGCCGCTTGTATTTTGAGAAACGGCATCGTATGGAACCGCAAATACGTCCGCAGCTTCTTCTTCGACAATGCTGCATCGCGCAGTAAGTCCGAGTTTCAACCGGTCATCGGCCGTTTTCAATGCAATCTGCACTTCGTATCCGTCGGAACTGCTGCTCGTGGATGTCATTCCACCGCTTTCTCCACTTTGGGAAGAAGAACTGCCACTGCTGCTTTCTGTAGAAGGTGCTACAAATGTTACTTCGCCTTCCAGCTCATCTTCATCCGTCGCTTCGGTTAAAACAATAACTTTCTGTCCGACTTTCACATTGCTGATGTCATATTCGTCTACACTTGTAGAAATTGTATAACCGCTCACATCTTCGATCTGAAGAATGGTTCCGCCACTGTACGTATCGCCTTCCTGGACGGAAATGGAAGTAACGATTCCGTCCATTGGGGCGGTTACCGCACATTTATCCAAACTTTCCTGCGCCTGTGTCACTTGTTTTTTCGCTTCTTTGATGCTTTTCTTGGCACTGCTCTTCGCCGTTTCCAAGGCTTCCTGTGCCTGCTCGATACTTGATTTACTTTGTTTTAATGTTGATTTTCTCGTTGAAACCGCATTTTCATATTCTGTCTTTGCCTGCGAGATCTGCTCTTTCTGCTTCGATTTCTTTGCCTCTTCATATGCCTTTTTCGCTTTGGCTGTTTTGCTGTTTTCTTCACTTTTCACATCGGCATATTCGCTTTTCGCATCGCTTACCTGTTTTTGCGCTTTTTCAATCGAAGACGCCCCCTCCGACTGTGCGTCCGAAAGAGAATCTTTTGCTTCCGACAAACTTTCCTGCAGATCAGTCTCATCAAAAGTAATAAGAGATTTTCCCTTTTTTACCTCGTCTCCTACCGATACATTGACTTTCTTTATCGTCACACCATTGACATTTGCCGATACCTCGCGGGACTCCTTACTTTCAATCGTTCCCGTCGCACTGATGGATTTTGTCAGATCCATCTTCTCCAGCGAAACAGTATTCTCCTTCTGGATTTCCTGTTTCTCTTTCTTTGTCTGTCCGCTTTTGACTTTTCCGATAATTACCACTGCCGCAATAACGATAACAAGCACTATCGCTATCACCACTATTTTCTTTCGATGTTTTTTTAATTTCTGTTTCACACGCGCCGCCTCCTGTCTTTATAATTCCGGGAATATTCAGGGATTGCCCCTAAATTCGCATTTCGAACACTTCGTGTTCTTTTCCCGCCTGAATAATTCCTTTTTATGTTAAAAAAAAAGTATGAACAAACGATGTTCATACTTTGATATCTGTGTGATTATTTAATAAAAGCGGAGAACACTTTTTTCAAATCCTCCAAAGTTTCCACCCGATTGATCTCTCTTCGGATGGCTGCAGAATGTGGATATCCTGCGGTATACCATGCGATATGCGTCCGCATTTCCCGCATTCCATACAATTCGCCCTTCCACTCTGCCTGCATTGCGGCATGACGTTCGATCATGGCATAAAGTTCTTGGATTCCCGGTTTCGGAAGTATTTCTCCGGTTTTCATGTAATGGCGGATCCGTTCAAAGATCCACGGATTCCCTCTGGCACCGCGGCCAATCATAAAGGCATCGCATCCGGTTTCCTGCCCCATTCTTTCCACATCGGCACCACAGGTAATATCGCCATTTCCAATGACCGGAATCGAAACCGCCTCTTTGACTTTGCGGATGATCTCATAATCTGCTTTTCCGCTGTAATACTGCTCTCTCGTGCGCCCATGCACCGCTACCGCGGAAGCTCCTGCTGCCTCTGCTGCCTTTGCCAGATCAACTGCCTGGCATTCGCCATCGCGGAAGCCTTTCCGAAATTTTACAGTGACCGGTTTGTGAATCGCTCGCACGGTTTTTCGTATGATTTCTTCTGCGAGCGGAATATTTTTCAAAAGAGCAGAACCCTCTCCGTTATTGACAACTTTTGGCACCGGACATCCCATATTGATGTCCAGAATATCAAATGGCAGTTCCTCGATACGGGCCGCCATCTCGCTGATAATGTCCGGATCTGCGCCGAATAACTGCAGAGACACGGGACGCTCTTTGGGATTGATCTCCAATAACGGCTGTGTGTTTGGGCTGTTATAATAAATGCCTTTTGCACTGACCATTTCTGTACAGATCAGATCCGCTCCCATTTCTTTACAGATCTGACGGTACGGAAGATCCGTCACACCTGCCATCGGTGCAAGAATCAATTTTCCCGGGATCTCGACATCTCCAATCTTCCAGGACTCCTCCACATTCATAGGCTTATCCTTTCTGACGGGCCGCTTTTGTCTTTTCATAGATCAACCGGATTCCCTGAAGTGTCAGGTGTGCATCGTACACATCGATGGAATCTGTTGCATCGGCGACAATTCTTCCCAGTCCGCCTGTGGCAACTACTTTGATATCGGATATTCCGGATTCTTCTTTGATCTTTCGGATAATGTACTCGGTCTGGCCAACCGTGCCATACATAATTCCTGCCTGCATACTGGTGATCGTATTTTTCGCAAGAATCGTCTCCGGCATCTTGATCTCAATCTCCGGAAGCTGTGCCGTACTAGACCAAAGTGCCTTTGTACTGATCTTAATTCCCGGGCAGGTAACACGTGCCGCAAAAACACCGTCTTTTGTGACAAGATCGTATGTCGTCGCCGTTCCGTAATCCACCACGATCACAGGACCACCATAAAGATCATAAGCTCCTACGGCATCTACAATACGGTCAGCTCCGATCTCACTCGGATTTGACGCCGCAATATGAATCCCGGATTTGGTCCCTTCGCCTACCACATACGGAGTGCAGTGAAAATATTTTTTAATCCCGCTTACCAGCGAATACATCACTTTTGGTACAACCGAGGCAATGATCACATCATCAATCGTTGTTTCCGAAATATGCTGTCTCGACAACCCTTCCACGATCGCATCACCAAATTCATTGGACGTACGTGGAATATTGGTTGTCAAGCGGAAAGTTGACCGTAAAATTTCTCCTTCAAAAACACCAAATGTCAAATTGGTATTTCCGATATCTATCGTTAATAACATCTCTTTTTCCTCTTATTCTTCTTTACCGGCAAAAAAGGCACGGTAATATTCTTCTAAACTTGAAAACAATTCTTCGTGTTCCTGACGCATCTGCTTGATCTTCAGATAACTTCCGATCTCATCGTAAAAGAAATCATTTTCTTTGGCAGTCGTAGACATATACAAAGAACCGTCTTCTTCAAATTCCATCGTAAACACACCGCCGACATCTGCCGTCAGCATCACACTCAGTATTTTCAATTCTTCTTTAATCCCTTCCGGCAGAGATTCGTACCGGGGATTCAGATAAAATTTCTGCTCATATGCACTGCAGGCACATAAAACCTGATTTTCATCCATGGGTTACTTCCTTTCGCTCATTGGCACATAAGGTTTATGCGGACAAACCGCTTTGTAAGCCGGACGGATAATCTTTCCGGCATTTACAAGTTCTTCCAGTCGATGTGCACTCCAGCCGGCGATTCTTCCGATGGCAAAGATCGGTGTATACAACTCGATCGGAAGTCCCAGCATACTGTACACAAGTCCGCTGTAGAAGTCGATATTGGCACTGACACCTTTGTAAATGTGGCGTTCTGCCGCGATTACTTCCGGTGCAAGTTTTTCTACTTTTTCATATAACGCATACTCTTTGAGCATATTCTTTTCTTCCGACAACTTCTTTACAAATTTACGAAACGTCTTAGCACGCGGGTCAGAGATCGAATACACCGCATGACCCATTCCATAAATAAGTCCGGAACGGTCAAATGCCTGTTTATTCAACAACGCCGTCAAATACGTTTTTATCTCTTCATCGTCTTCCCAGTCGTGTACATTTTTCTTCATATCTTCAAACATCAAAGATACCTTTTTATTGGCGCCTCCATGTCTTGGTCCTTTGAGGGATCCAAGCGCTGCCGAGATGGCTGCATACGTATCGGTTCCGGAAGACGTTACGACGTGATCCGTAAAGGTCGAGTTATTTCCTCCGCCATGTTCTGCGTGAAGAACCAGCGCGATATCCAGGATCTTTGCTTCCAACGGTGTAAATTTACTGTCCGGACGGAGCATGTGTAAAATGTTTTCTGCCGTCGAATATTCTTCTTTCGGTGGATGCAGGAAGAAACTGCTGCCTTCATGGAAATAATTGGCAGCCTGGTATCCATACACCGCAAACATCGGCAGAAGTGCAACCAGTTCCAGACACTGCCGAAGAACATTTTCCGTCGTCGTATCGTCCGCTTTTGTATCATAAGAATACAAGGTGAGCACACTTCGTCCAAGCGTATTCATCAAATCAGAACTTGGTGCTTTCATAATGATATCACGGACAAAGCTGGACGGCAGACTCTTGCGGTATTCGGCAAGAATGTCCTTCAGATCTTCCAGCTGGCTCTCTGTCGGCAATTCACCAAAGAGCAGAAGATATACCACTTCTTCATAGCCGAAACGTTTTTCCTGCAAAAATCCATCGACAATCTCTTCGATATCGATTCCCTGATAATACAATTTTCCTTCGCAAGGAACCATATCATGGTCAATGACAGTGTAAGAACGAATCTCGGAAATCTCCGTCAATCCGGTAAGTACACCCTGACCGTTTAAATCACGTAATCCTCGTTTTACTTCATATTTATCAAATAAAGTAGAGTCAATCGTACTGCTGGCTTCACATACATCCGCCATTTTCTGTAACCATTCGTGTTTATATTCCAAATCAAGATTTTTATTCATATTGGCCCTCCTTAACTGTCTGATTTTCTATTTTTTTACAATGTCGCAGCCATTACTGCTTTGATCGTATGCATACGGTTCTCGGCTTCTTCAAACACCACATCTGCGTAAGTTTCAAACACTTCATCTGTCACTTCCATCTCGGTCAAACCGTATTTCTCATGAATCTGTTTTCCGATTTTTGTCTCAAGGTCATGGAATGCAGGCAGGCAGTGCATAAAAATGGCAGTCTCTTTTGCATTGTCCATTGCTTTTTTATTTACCTGATATGGGGATAATGCTTTAATACGCTCTTCCCATACTTCTTCCGGTTCTCCCATGGAAACCCAGACATCGGTATATAAAACATCGGCATCTTTAGTGCCTTCTTCCACACTCTCGGTCAGTGTAATAGAACCGCCGGATGCCTTGGCGTATTCCTCGCACTGTGCTACGAGCTCCGCATTTGGGAAATATTCTTTTGGCGCACATGCCGTAAAATGCATTCCCATTTTCGTACAGGCGATCATCAGGGAATTTCCCATATTGTAGCGGGCATCTCCCATGTAAACAAGTTTAATGCCTTTCAATTCTCCGAATTTTTCCTGAATTGTCAAAAGATCTGCTAACATCTGTGTCGGGTGGTATTCATTGGTAAGTCCGTTCCAGACCGGTACTCCGGCATATTCTGCCAGTTCTTCTACGATTTTCTGTCCGAATCCACGATACTCAATTCCGTCGAACATTCTTCCCAATACCCTCGCAGTATCGGCGATGCTTTCTTTCTTACCAATCTGTGAACCCTGTGGATCCAGATATGTAACGCCCATCCCCAGATCATGGGCTGCCACTTCAAATGAGCAGCGTGTTCTTGTACTTGTCTTTTCAAAAATCAGCGCAATATTTTTTCCCTCATGCATCCGATGGCTGATTCCATTTTTCTTCTTTTCCTTCAATTCTTTTGATAATTGCAAAAAATATCCGATTTCTTCCGGTGTGAAATCTTTTAATGTCAAAAAATTACGTCCTTTTAAATCCATGATTAACCTCTTTTCCGCAGTACATTCTGTCTGCTGTTTTTAAGAATAAAGAGGGGGGTTCTCTCCCGGACAGACCGGTAGTAAAGAATCCCCTTCTCCTGTTTATTCGGTTTCTTTTACACTTTCCACAACGGCTTTGGCAAGACCGGCTACCCCTTGAATCTCTGAAGGAATAATGATCTTTGTCGCCTTTCCATCCGCTGCCTTTTCAAATGCTTCCAGACTCTTTATCGTCAATACCGCTTTGGACGGATCTGCTTCATTGAGGAAGCGGATTCCCTCTGCCGTCGCTCTCTGTACCGCTTCAATCGCCTGTGCACGACCTTCTGCTTCACGGATCATCGCTTCCTTCTTCGCTTCCGCACGAAGGATAGCAGCTTCTTTTTCCGCCTCTGCTTCGAGGATAGCAGATTCTTTCTTTCCTTCTGCTACCAATACAGTGGATTTCTTTTCCCCTTCTGCACGAAGAATCGACTCACGTCGTTCACGCTCTGCCTTCATCTGTTTTTCCATCGAGTCCTGAATTTCACGCGGTGGAATGATGTTTTTCAATTCCACACGGTTTACTTTGATTCCCCATGGATCCGTTGCAATATCCAGATTGGAACGCATATGCGTATTGATTGTCTCACGTGATGTAAGTGTTTGGTCAAGTTCCAGATCTCCGATGATATTACGAAGTGTCGTCGCGGTCAGATTTTCAATTGCCATGATTGGATTTTCCACACCATACGTAAACAATTTTGGATCCGTAATCTGGAAAAATACAACCGTATCGATCTGCATCGTAACATTATCCTTTGTAATAACAGGCTGAGGTGGAAAATCCATCACCTGCTCTTTTAAATTTACTCTTCTTACCACACGATCCAAAAATGGAACTTTAAAATGAATTCCTACCGACCATGTTCCAATATAAGCCCCAAGTCTTTCAATAATATAAGCATTTGCCTGTGGAACGATATTAATGCAGGATGCCAATATAATAAGCACCAATACAACAATGATCACTCCGACCACAAGGCCTCCACTGATTATCATACCATCCATAATTTTCACCTATCCTTTCATTTTTACGATCAATTTGACACCTTTTACTGCGATAATCTCTACCTCGGCATCTTTTTCGATCCTGTCATTTTCTTCTTCCGCGCGAGCGGTCCATTCCATTCCCTGATATCGAACTTTTCCGGTTCCCTGCAGATTATCGATGGATTCAATCACTACTGCCTTTTTTCCTATAATCTCATCAATATTCGTTTTTTCTTTTACGGGATTAAAAAATCGCATCGCAATCGGACGGAATACAATCATAGATAAAAATGAGAGAATCACAAATACTGTAAACTGCAGCCAAAAGCCACCGCCAAATCCGGTTACCACTGCCGCACCAAGAGCTCCCAAAGCAAACCACACGGTCGTCAATCCCATGGTGACTGCTTCGATAAGAATCATAATTGCTAAAATCACTAACCATATAACCATTGATTCTCTACCTCCTTTTGGGCATTAAAAAAAACACTACAATATCTATTTTACTATATCCGAGGAAATATTGCAACTACCGATTACGATGAATCTCATACATGAAAAGTGCCGCACTCACCGCCGCATTGAGAGATTCCAGCCGGCCTTCCATCGGAATTTTTATTTTGTGTGTCGCCGCCTGCTGCGTCTCCTGCTTTATGCCGTTGGCCTCATTTCCTATGATGACCGCGCATTTTCCCGCGTAGGTCTCCTCGGTATAAAGCCTCGCTCCTTCCAAACTTGCCGCGTAGACAGAAAAATGTTCCTGTTTTAACCGTTCTGCCTCTTTTGTCATATTTTCCGTGATAAAAAAGGGAAGACGGAAAATCGCCCCCATTGTCGCACGTACTACTTTCGGATTGAAAAGATCCACACAACCGGCTGACATGATGACCGCTGACATTCCGGCGCCTTCTGCAGTTCGGAATATTGTCCCCAGATTTCCGGGGTCTTGAACATCCTCCAGACAGATCACCGCGGCATCTTCTTTTTCTACAATAGTAGACCTGTCATATCCCGGCATTTGAACGATAGCAAGAACGCCCTGTGGGCTTTCAGTATCAGAGATTTCCTGAAACACTTTTGAACTTACATATTCTATGTCTGCTTCTTTCAGTTTATGCGATAACCGGTCAAAATATTCTTCTTTTACATTTTCTGACAGATATACTTTTTCTACCATCCGATAGGCCAGTGCATCTTCGACAAGACGCACGCCTTCTGCGATAAAGAGGCCTTCTTTTCTGCGGTTTCTGGCACTTTTTTTCAGTTTCTGTATCTTTTTGATCTGTGCGTTGGTACTGCTCTCTATCATAACTTTTCCGTTCTCCTCTCAACCTCTTCGGCAATGCGGTCGTTGACACGTTTTACTTCTTCCTGAAAAGCACGGGCAGAAATTCTTGTCGCCCCATGCCCGAGTATGATGATCTGCTCCATACCGTCGGATGTCGCAACACGCACTCTTTTCTTTCGCGCAATTTCTTTCGTCGTCTTCTCGATATACATATCTGCCGTTTCTGCTTCCTTTGTATAAACGACACTGATATTGTGGAATTGTTCTACACTGCCCGGATTTCCCTTTACCTTGTACGCATCAAACACAAGGATCAGATGACAGCCGCAAAATCCCTGATAATTACACATGATCTCCATCAGTTTGGTTCGTGCGCCTTCCAGATTTTCTGCCGCAAGCGCTTTCAATTCGTCCCAGGCAAAGATAATGTTGTAGCCGTCGACAAGGAGGTATTCTTCCTCGTATACCGGTTTATACTCTTTGGTTTTCGTCTTCCCCGGTTCTGCTTTGATCACTTTCTTTGCCGGCGTTTCGACACGGGTTTTTACCGGTCCGAATGTCCGCTCAAAAATTGCCTGTAATTCTTTTTCTTCCGACATTTTCGAATTCTTTTTCGACGACTCTTTCGGAGCGGCAGTCGTGGTTTTTACCGGCTGACGTTTTTTTATCGACGTATCAACGTGTACGTGTTTTGCCACCTCATTCCACGGCACGACAAAACCGGATCCATGCGCGCAAAACACCGAATCTGCCGTGTTTTCCACATCCGCATCCGGATCGTATTTACAATTTTTCACAACCTCACTCTCATTATGACACGGTTCGTAACCACAGAAAGAAAGCGTCATTCGCCCGCGGCCTTTCGTAAATGCCGCAAATTCTGTACCATACCCCGCCATCGATGCGACCGGACAAATCCCCTCGATGGCACTCATTTCACCGTCATCCGGCTGCTGTCGAAAGGTTCCGTGCATCTTTCCGACATCGCTCATAACTCGTCCGATCTGTTCCATCGGCACTTCCATCCGAAATTGATACATCGGTTCCAGCAGACGGCTTTTCGCCTGCCGCAGTCCCTGACGCACCGCACGGTATGTCGCCTGGCGGAAATCCCCCCCTTCGGTATGTTTGAGATGTGCCCTTCCGGCGATCAACGTAAATTTGATATCCGTGATCGGCGATCCGGTCAGCACACCGGTAAATTCTTTTTCTCCCAGATGTGTAAGAATCAGTCTCTGCCAGTTCAGATCCAATTCGTCCTCGCTGCATTCTGTCACAAATTGAAGACCGCTGCCCCGTGGAAGCGGTTCCATTTTAAGATGCACTTCCGCATAATGGCGCAATGGTTCAAAATGTCCCATTCCAATCACCGTATCTTCGATGGTTTCCCGATATAAGATCGTCGCACTTCCAAATGCGATATCCATTCCATAACGTTCGCTGACCATTCGCTTGATGACTTCAAGCTGCACTTCGCCCATCGGCTGGATGAAGATTTCTCTTGTCTGCGCCTGCCACGAAAGATGAAGATTCGGATCCTCTTCTTCTAACTGCTTTAACTGCCTCCAGGCAATGGCTTCCTCCGTTCCCTCCGGAAGCAGGATCTGATAATTGCACACCGGCGCCAGCTGATTGGCACAAAAATCGGCTTCTTTCCCCACACCTTGGCCGGCGTAGGTGTCGGCAAATCCCGGAACCGCACAGATATCTCCTGCCTTTACTTCCTGCTGCAGCGTATATTTTTCTCCGGAATACACGCGGATCTCATTTACTTTGCCAATTCCTTCGATCTCATCGCGCAATTTCAGTTCTCCCCCGGTCAATTTCATATGGGTCAAACGTTGTCCGGCATCATCTCGTGTAATCTTATATACTTTTCCGGCAAATTCTTTCGGATATTCCGGCATTTTCGTATAGCTTTCCAATCCCTCCAGAAGCGCTTCAACGCCTTCATTCTGAAGCGCAGAACCAAAGTAACACGGATAAAGCAATGTCCCGGAAACCAGTCTTCTGACCTCTTTTTTCAGATTAAAAGTTCCCTCTTCGAGATAGGTCTCCAACAGAGTTTCCTCGCACATTGCCACATTTTCGCACAACAGTTCTTCCTCTTCGGTAAAATCCACGCAGTAAGGAGATAATTTTGTCTGCAGTTCTTTTAATACCGCCGCTTTGTCTGCCCCCGGAAGATCCATTTTATTGACAAAGAAAAATGTCGGAATCCGATATTTCTGCAAAAGTTTCCACACAGTCTCCGTATGCCCCTGCACACCGTCGGTTCCGCTTATGATTAAAACAGCATAATCAATGACTTGCAGCGTCCGCTCCATCTCGGAAGAAAAGTCTACGTGTCCCGGTGTATCTAACATCGTAACATCCATATTTCCATACGAAAAGCATGCTTGTTTGGAAAAAATTGTAATTCCTCGTTCCCGTTCCAACGGTGAGGTATCCAAAAAGGCATCTTTGTGATCTACGCGTCCCCGTGTCCGGATCACGCCGCTTTCATACAATAATGCTTCTGACAATGTCGTCTTTCCGGCATCTACGTGAGCCAAAAGTGCGGCACATATATGCTTTTTCTGTTGATTTTCTGGTGTAGTATTCAAATGTTACTGCCCCTTTCCCTTCGTCCCTGCATTTCTCTTTTTCACATCGTTTCGCAATAATTTATATACCGTCGCAGTCAATGGAACGAATAAAAGCATTCCTCCGATTCCCAGTACACTTCCGCCGATGGTTACCGCGGCCAGCACCCAGATGCCCGGCAGTCCGATGGATGCGCCGACCACACGCGGATAAATGAACTGGCCTTCCAATTGCTGTAAAATAACAAGAAAAATTACAAATACGATTGCTTTCATCGGCGAAACTGTCGCGATCATCAAAAAGCCGATGCCACCTCCGATATAAGCTCCTGCGATAGGGATCAATGCCGTAAATCCGATCAGCGCCCCTGTCATCCCACTGTAAGGGAGACGCAGGATCGTCATACCGATAGCGCACAGGCTTCCTAAAATCACAGCTTCGACACACTGCCCCACGATAAAGCTGCGAAAACACTCGTGAAGAGTGTGTATAACATAATTTACTTTGTGGTATATCGGCTCTTTTAAATAGGTCTTTGCCACCTTTTTTACCTGTGGGACAAGACGATCTTTGCCCGTCAGAAGATACAGCGAAAAGATAATACTCATAATAATGGTAAAAGCCGTCGAAAACGTAGCGGCGATGACATTTTTTACGACGCCGAAAGCACCGCCCAGTCCACCGGCTGCCCAATTTGCGACTTTGGTCACAATTTCTTTCCAGTCAATCTGCCCGGTCTTGGTTACATTTCCCAGTTCATTCCACAATTTCGTCATCTCATCATTACCGCGAAGTTCCCCCGAAACACTCTGCATCAATGGCGGGATCTTATCGATCAAAAGTTTTACACAATCAATCAATTCCGGCACGACAAGTCCGATCACGAGTGCAATGATTCCAAGCAGGCTCAGATAAGAAAGCAGAACACAGACTCCTGTCCGCGTCTTTTTTATAACCTTCTTTTTTGATTTTGGAAAATAATGTCTTTCATAAAAACTCATTAAAATGTTGACGGCATACGCGATCACAAGTCCTGTGATCAATGGTGCTGCCGCATGAAAGGCAATTCCGATTCCTGCCGCGATCACGGACCAGTAGTGAACTGTCAAAAACAGAACTGCCACTGTCACCCCTGCGCGAAAACAAGTTTCCCAGCTTAATTTCATCACTCATCACTATCCTTTTCTGTTTCGTTTTCCATCTCTATTTCCGAGCTATCCGCTCTTTTTTGATTCAGCAGCATCAATAATCCCTGATACGAAACCATGATCTGCTGCAAACAATACCGGACGCGCTCCGGATTCTGCTGTCCTTGCTGCAGGCCTCTGTGAAGCATCGTCACGTCCTGTATTAAAAGAATATTTTCGCCCTCTTCCCCCGGTGCCATACGCACCATGATCCACACCGGCTCCGGCTTCCCCGGCATACTAAATGCATGCTCAAAGGCAATGGTATATTTTACTGATTCTCTGCAAAATTTTTGTACTTCCGGATATTTTTCATACAGATCCAGTTGTTTAAAAAGGTCTTCTGCACAAGATATCACTTCCCTTTTTATCCCAAAAAGCCACTCGGCACTTTGGGAAAGAAAAGTTACCGCGTGGTTTTCCGATTCGTTTATCATAATCAGTACATTCAATTGATCTGCAATCAAGTTTAAAATTTGTTTTGTCATATTTTATTCTTCACTCATTGAAGCCAATTTGGCTGCCTGGTCTGCCGCAATCAGACTGTCAATCACTTCACTTAAATCTCCATTGATAATGGCATCCAAACGATGAAGTGTCAATTTAATACGGTGATCCGTCACACGTCCCTGTGGATAATTATACGTACGTATCTTTTCCGAACGGTCTCCGGTTCCAATCTGGCTTCTTCTCTTTTCTGCCTCTTCGTCATGTGCTTTTGCACACTCCAGTTCATATAATCTGGCACGAAGTACTTTTAATGCCTTATCTTTATTTTTCAACTGTGATTTTTCATCCTGACAAGAAATGACAATTCCAGTCGGAATATGGGTCAAACGAACTGCGGAATCCGTCGTATTGACACACTGTCCACCATTTCCGGAAGCACGGAATACATCAAATTTACAATCGTTCATGTCCAGTTCCACTTCGACTTCCTCCACTTCCGGCATAATTGCCACGGTCGCTGTCGAAGTGTGGATACGTCCACCGGATTCTGTCGCCGGAATACGCTGTACGCGGTGTACCCCGCTCTCGTATTTCAGTTTGGAATATGCGCCGGAACCATTGATCATAAATACGACTTCCTTAAATCCGCCGATTCCGTTTTCATTGGAGTTCATCGTATCTACTTTCCAATGCTGCTGTTCAGCATATTTGCAATACATGCGGTACAGATCAGCAGCAAACAGTGCCGCCTCATCTCCACCGGCACCCGCACGAATCTCGACGATAACGTTCTTTTCATCATTCGGATCTTTTGGCAACAAGAGGATGCGAAGTTCCTGCTCAATCTCTGCCACACTTGCCTTACATTCATTTAATTCTTCCTTGGCAAGTTCTCTCATCTCTTCATCGGTTTCTTCGTCCAGAATCGCAAGACTATCCGCAATTCCTGCTTTTGCGCTTTTGTACTCTTTGTATTTTTCTACGACCGGCTCAAGGTCGGACTGTTCTTTCATCAATTTTTGATAACGGCTCTGATCGTTGAGCACATCCGGCTCACTCAATTCATTCAGTACTTCTTCATAACGCAGAAGCGTATCTTCCAGTTTATCAAACATAATCATTTTCCTTTCTTTGACAGTCTGCCCCGTACGACACGGTCAAGTCCTGCCAGATCTTTTTTTATCTCAACATCGGCAAACCCGTTTTTCTCAAATAACTGCTTTACTTGTTCGCCTTGATTGTAACCAATCTCTACCATAAGTATTCCCGCCTCTTCAAGATAAAACGGTGCTTTTTCTAAAATCTTTTCATAAAATACCAGTCCGCTTTTCCCGCCATCCAGAGCAAGGAGCGGCTCATGATCGATCACTTCCGGCATCAGTCCGGAAAGTTCCTCTGTCTCAATATACGGTGGGTTAGAAACGATCAAGTCAAATTCACCATCGATCGGTTCCCATAAATTTCCAAGTGCGTAGGTGATTTCCGGTTTTCTGCCTCTTCCTTTCCAGCCATTTTGGTCAAGATTTCTCTCATTTTGTCCGGCTGTCGCAATCGCCTCTTCCGAAATATCACTCAATGTGACCGATTTCGGATTCCCCCACACAGCAATACTCAAGCCAATGCAGCCGGATCCGGTACACAGATCAAGGACCTTTTTTCCCGTTGAGACCTCCACCGCCATTTCAACTAAAATTTCCGTATCCTGTCTTGGAATCAGCACACCTTCCCGTACCAAAAAAGTCAATCCCATAAACTCTGTATATCCAAGAATGTATTCCAGTGGAATGTGTTCTTCTCTTTTGGAAACTTTTTCCATATATAATGTTATTGTCTCCGGTTCTGCCTGCTCCATCTGCTCTAAAAAGAAGCGGCTTCTCGTATACGAAAACGGTTCCTCACTCAGGCATGATTGCAGAAGATACCAGGCATTTAATTCTGCCTCCGGCACTTCATTCTCCGTCAATTTCCGGATTCCTTCCCGGTACAAATCCTGTAATGTCATAGGTTCCTCCCGGCGAGATCACTGCTCTTTTTCTTCAGTCGGTGCTGCTTCATCAAAATACCGGTCAAGTGCCTGCAGAATCTCATCGTTTTCATCCTCGACATCAACCACTTCAAATCCCTCTTCTTCCGGCTGTTCTTCTTCATCCTCATAATGTGCTAAGAAGTCCCGCCAGTCAAATACAGCCTCCACCGAAGAGATCGCCACTTCCAGCATACTGTCATCCGGTTCCCTCGTTGTCAATGCCTGCAGCCAGAGCCCCGGCTTACTCAGTACATTGATCACCGGATTTTCAGACTTTCCGGCAAGCGAAATAAATTCAAAGGAAATCCCTGCAATCACCGGAATCAATAAAATTCGAAGCACCATACGAACCCACATATTCGGCACGGAAATAAACATAAACAGCAGAATGCTCACAAACATTACGACCAGCATAAAACTGGTTCCACAGCGCTTATGTACCATCGTCTGTTTTTTTGCGTTTTCGACCGTTAATTCCATTCCATTTTCAATGCAGTTGATGCACTTATGCTCTGCACCATGATACATAAATACCCGGCGGATATCCTCCAGCAGAGAAATCGCTTTTACATATCCGACAAAAAGTGCAACACGAATCACACCTTCGATCAATCCTCGAAGCTGAATCGACGGAACAATCTTATGAAGTTTCTCCGATATAAAAAATGGCAATAATACAAAAAGACCAATTGCGACAATGATGGCGGCTACAAGTGCCAGTCCCATCCACAGATCATTGGTTTTCTGATTTTCTTTTGAACTTTCTTTTTCCTTTTCTTCTTCCTCTTCCCAAAAACTTGCCGAATAGTTTAAGGTTCCCATTCCCATCTTTAAGGATTCTGCAAAGGCAAAAATTCCTCGGATGATCGGGAGTTTCGCAATTGCATATTTTTCTTTCAGACTTTTGTAATCTTCTACTTTGACTTCAATCTGTCCGTCCGGCTTTCGCACAGAAACAGCGTACCGGCTTTTTCCCTTCATCATAACTCCTTCGATGACAGCCTGTCCACCAATTCCCGAATATTTCATATTCTGCCTCCAATCTGCATTACTTCACATTTCATTTCTGCTCTATATAGAACAACTCCGCAGTTCTCAAGTACCTTGCGATACAGAAACCTGCGGAGCCTTTATGTGTTCATTCTCTGCTTATTTCAAGCCATATTTACGATTGAACTTATCAATCGCACCACGAGCTGCCATGGACTTCTGCTGTCCTGTATAAAATGGATGGCATTTGGAACATACTTCAACATGAATATCTTCTTTTGTTGAACCTGTTACGAATTCGTTACCACAGTTGCAAACAACCTTTGCCTGGTAATATTCTGGATGGATTCCCTCTCTCATGATTTTCACCTCACTACTTCTATTTTACTAAAAAATGTGTCATTTCTCAAAATCGGCTTTCTTATTGTACCACGCTTTGAAACAAAATGCAAGCAATTTTTAATGAAGCTTGATTTTTTTAATGGTCTCAATAAATTCTTTGTTATTTTTTGTTCTCCGGAACAAGTTAATGATCTGTTCCAGATTGCCGTCGTTATTCGGAGAAGCACCCAATGCTTTTCGCATAATGTATACCGCTTCCAGTTCATTCTGATCGAGAAGAAGATCTTCACGGCGTGTACTGGATTTCTGAATATCGATAGCCGGGAATACTCGTTTTTCCGACAAATGTCTGTCAAGCACGAGTTCCATGTTACCGGTTCCCTTAAATTCCTCGAACACCACATCGTCCATACGGCTTCCGGTATCTACAAGTGCCGTCGCAAGCACGGTTAAACTTCCGCCTTCACGCATATTTCTTGCTGCACCAAAGAATCGTTTTGGCATATGGAGCGCCGCCGGATCCAAACCACCGGAAAGCGTACGTCCACTTGGCGTAACCGTAAGGTTATACGCTCTTGCCAAACGAGTAATACTATCAAGCAGTACCACAACATCGTCGCCGCCTTCGACAAGACGTTTTGCTCTCTCGATCACCATCTCGGAAACACGTTTGTGATTTTCCGGAAGTTCATCAAATGTCGAATAGATAACTTCTACCTTTTCTCCTTCGATAGATTCTTTTATATCGGTTACTTCTTCCGGACGCTCATCGATCAAAAGGATCAGCAGATGCATATCCGGGTAGTTCTGTGTGATCGCACTCGCCACCTGCTTCAGCAGTGTTGTCTTACCGGTTTTCGGCTGGGATACGATCATACCTCGCTGTCCTTTACCAATCGGTGCGATCAGATCAAGCATTCTCATCGAAACACCTGAATTGCTTGTCTCCAAATGGATTCTTTCATTTGGAAAAATCGGTGTCAGGTCTTCAAATTTATTACGGTGTGCCAAATACGTAATCGGCCGTTCATTGACTTTTGTCATATACAAAAGGGCACTGAATTTTTCATTCTGCGTACGCACACGGAGATTTCCTTCAATAATATCTCCGGTACGAAGTCCGAAACGACGCAAAAACGCCGGTGATACGTAGACATCATTATCTCCCGGAAGGAAGTTATCGCAACGAATAAAAGCATAACCTTCCGGCATGATCTCGAGGATTCCCTTTTTCGTAATACCGCTGTCAAGTTCTTTCAACTCTGTCGGATGCACATCCAATACCTGACGATCTTTCGCAATCGTGATCAAACCAGCCTTGATCACTTCCTCAATCGTGCGGTACGGCTGATGCTCCTGCAACATTTCGGAAGATCCATTGTCATGCGATGAATTATCCTGAGAAGAATAATGTGAATTATTTTGGGCATTTGAATGATAATTGTTGTTCTGGTAATTATTATTCTGATAATTATTATTCTGATAATTATTTCCCTGGTAATTATTATTCTGGTAATTATTATTCTGGTAATTATTTCCCTGATAATTATTGTTCTGGTAATTGTTGTTCTGATGATTATTTCCCTGGTAATTGTTGTAATTACTGTGAGAGGACATATTACGACCTTTGTAATTTCTTGAATTGTTATTCTGCGAAGGCACATAGGTGTAAACCTTCTTTTCTCTTTCCGGCTCGCTCTTTTTCTCTTCCACCGGTTTCTCAACAGGTTTTTCCGCCTGTTTCTTGCCCGGAAGTTCAGCCGGATTAAGAATGTCAGCCGGTTTCACCGGACGAACGACACTCTGAGAAAGAATCTCCGCTTTCTTCAATTCTTCGATCAATTCCGCTTTACGCAATGCGGAAATTCCACTAAGTCCTTTTTCCTTCGCCATCTCGCGAAGTTCTTTTAATGATAATTTTGTAAAATCCATTCCATCGTCCTTTCTAATTTTCTTATCCCTAAAATTCAATTCCATTTTTTGTCATTAATTCTCTTGCACTTTCTAGGGAATCTACTCCGGTTGCATTTTTAATCGGTGCAAATTCTTTTTCTCTCTCCACTTCAAAAGAAAGGCAGTTATCCATCATATGAATCATGTCAAGCACCAGTGTCTCAAACTTATATCCGTTTGGCTTATCCGGCTTAATCTGTTTTCCTTCTGCATCCATATAGGGAATTTTCTTTTCTACAATATGGGTAGGGAGATTTTCATTCATGATCTTCTCAAGTGTTGCTACAGAGAAAAGATAATTTAGTATTACACCATAATTATACAACAATTTTCCCTGTTTGTCACGTAAATGTATCATTTCTTCTGTCATTTCATAATATTCCACGATCGAAGGCCTTCCATCTTCCAGGCAGAGCACACCTACTTTTTCATAAGGATCGGCTTTCGCAACCACCTTGGAGCCACAGACACAGCCATGTTTCAGCACGGCTCCGACAAATACCGGATCCGCGATCTTCTGCAGCACATTGTCCACAGAAAATACATTGAGCCATTCCACACCAAGTTCTTTTATCGTGTCCAGAAGTCCTGCACGCACCATCGAAATAAACCATCCGCCATTTCCGTTTGGCGAAGCCGAGATACGTCCTTTAGCTTCCATATAAATCTTTCCGTCATAGCTGACCGAGGGTGCCATTTGCTGAACAAAGAAAAATACATATTCTTCTTTATATCCAAAGAATTTCTTTTCCTTGAAGAATTCTACGGTATCTTTGTTGTTTTTTTCGCTTGTCATAACAAAGAGCGGAACCCACGCTCCGGTCTCTTTGACAACATCCATAATATTATGGATCAGCTGCTCAAACAAATATAATTCTTTATGTATCCCTACATTGAGCATTCCTTTTGGTTTATCCAGTCCCAGGCGAGTTCCCTGACCGCCTGCCAAGAGTACTGCCCCTACTTTACCGGCACGAATTGCTTCGCATCCCATTTTTCGATATTGGTCTTTTTCTTTCTGAATCTCATCCAATGTAACCGCACCAAGTGGTTCCAGTTTTCCCTTTTCCACTTCTTTTCTCTCTTTCTTTAGCAGATCCAGCAATGTGATATCCATCTTTTCAATCTGTGCCAGAAGTTTCTCCTGCTCTTCTTTGGTGAGCTCCTCATAATATGCCAGCAGATGCTGCTGTCCTGCCTGCTCACATTTCCGCTTTGCCTCTTCTAACGTCATAGTCTGCTCCATTCTTTCCTTCTATTTGGGATTTATTCCGAATCCCGCCCCTAATACAGATACTTATATCCATTGTACCATTTTTTTCAAAATACACAACCCTTTAAATCATTTTAATTTCATTTCTGTTGTTTTTCCTATAAAAAAGTGATAATATAAATATGTATGCAAAAAAACGAACAGGGATTTTCCCTCAAAGAACGGAGGATTACAATGACAAACAGTGAAAAAGCGCTCGCTTTACACAAAGAATGGAATGGAAAAATCGAAACAACCCCAAAATGCGAAGTAAAATCCAGAGAAGATCTGGCACTTGCTTACACTCCGGGTGTCGCTGAGCCATGCAAAGTGATTGCCGAAGATAAGGAAGCTGCTTATCAATATACGATCAAATCAAACACTGTCGCTGTCGTTTCTGACGGAAGTGCCGTACTCGGTCTCGGAAACATCGGCGCCGCTGCCGCTATGCCTGTTATGGAAGGAAAAGCGGTATTATTTAAAGAGTTCGGAAATGTCAATGCGTTTCCAATCTGCTTAGACACACAGGATACCGAAGAAATCATCAAAACGGTAGTAAATATCGCACCGGCGTTCGGAGGCATTAATTTGGAAGATATTTCTGCTCCTCGATGCTTTGAGATTGAAAGCCGTTTGAAAGAGCTTCTTGATATCCCGGTATTTCATGATGACCAGCACGGAACTGCCATCGTCGTACTTGCCGGCATTATCAATGCGTTAAAAGTTACCGGAAAGAAAAAAGAGGGTTGTAAAATCGTGGTAAACGGTGCCGGTTCTGCCGGTATCGCGATCAGCAAACTTCTTCTCCGTTACGGTTTCCCAAATCTCACTCTCTGCGACAAATCGGGTATCTTAAATAAAGAATCGAAAGATTTGAACTGGATGCAGAAAGAGATGATGGAGGTAACAAATACGGAAGGTAAGTCCGGTACACTCGCGGATGCATTCGTCGGTGCTGACATTTTCGTCGGGGTATCCGCTCCAAATATTGTCAGCGAAGAAATGGTAGCTTCCATGAATAAAGATGCCATTCTGTTTGCCATGGCAAATCCAACCCCTGAGATCATGCCTGACCTTGCAAAAAAAGCCGGTGCAAAAGTAGTTGGTACCGGTCGTTCGGATTTTCCAAATCAGGTCAACAACGTAGTCGCTTTCCCTGGTATCTTTAAAGGTGCTTTGGAAGGACGTGCAACCCAGATCACAGAAGAAATGAAACTGGCTGCTTCCCTGGCACTTGCTTCTCTTGTACCGGACGACGAGTTAAACGAAGACAATATCCTGCCGGAAGCTTTCGACCCACGTGTCGCAGATGTCGTAAGCGCAGCCGTAAAAGAACATATCCATGAATAATCGGAAAATGTGGGGCGAAAAGCCCTACCATTCTTTAGATTACGAAATGAAACACCGCTTTGGGGAGAAAGTGTACAAAATCTCCCTGGATGGCGGTTTAACCTGTCCCAACCGCGATGGTACTTTGGATACGCGGGGCTGTATTTTTTGCAGCGGAAACGGTTCCGGTGATTTTGCTGCTCCCCGCTGTTCTTCTGTCACAGCGCAGATTACACAGGGAATCGAGGGCATAAAAAAGAGAAAACAGGTCGGCCGTAAATTTATCGCCTATTTCCAATCTTTTACAAACACATACGCACCGGTCGCCTATCTGGAGCCACTTTACAAAGAAGCTCTCGCCCATCCGGATGTGGTAATGCTTTCCATCGCCACCAGACCGGACTGCCTGCCGCCGGACGTGCTGCATCTGCTCGCCGAATGTAACCGGATCAAACCGGTCATCGTAGAACTTGGACTTCAGACAAGCAACGAAACCACCGCGCAGTTTATTCGCCGCGGGTATCCGCTTTCTGTATATGAGGATGCCGTAACAAAGTTAAAAGGACTTGGTATCGAAGTTGTAACCCATGTGATCGCCGGACTTCCCGGTGAGACAAAACAGGATTTTTACAATACACTCAGCCATGTGGTAGCCTGTCATAGTGACGGCATAAAAATTCAACTGCTGCATATTCTAAAAGGGACCGACCTCGCAGCCCTTTATGAATCCGGTCAGTGCACGGTGCTTACACAGGAAGAATATATTGATCTCGTTTTGCAGTCAATTGCTCTTCTGCCACCGGAGATGACGATTCACCGTCTTACCGGAGACGGGCCAAAAGAATTGCTGCTCGCCCCACTATGGAGCAGCCGCAAACGCGAGGTGCTTAATGAGATCCACAAGCAGCTAAAACAACAGAACATCTGGCAAGGAAAGGAGTATAAGAATCATGAATGAAGCATTTACTATTTACAAACTGATCATTTTATACACACTCAATGAAATCGAATCCCCTTTAACCTTCGGACTGATCTCGGATTATCTTACCGGGCATGAATACACGAATTATTTTAATGTCCAGAACGCATTCGCCGAGTTACTGGATGCGGATCTGATTCATTGTTCCAATACCTACAACACCGCTTACTACGAAATTACGCCTGCCGGCAGAGAAACTTTGGAATTATTTGGAAACACCTTGTCTCGAGAGATTCGTCAGGAAATTGACGAATATTTACAAGCAAACAATCACGAGATCGTACAGCGTGTTACTCTGATCAGTGATTATAGTAAAAATACAAACGGGGAATATACTGCCACCTGCAGTCTGATGGAAAAAAATGTTCCAATCTTTGAACTTAAATTATCCGTTCCGGATGAAGAAGATGCCATTCGCATCTGCAATAACTGGCGGTCAAGCAGTGACGATCTGTATGCCATGGCTGTTAAAAATTTACTCCGTCCCACAGAGGAGACGGAGTAATCCGTTTCTTTTTATCGATTTGTAAGATATTTCATTGGATTAAACTGTCTATAAGTATACTTATCCAAGAACTCATAACTGTTATAATTTCCGGAAAACGCCGGTCCTTTACGAAGTTCCAGATGAAGATGCGTTCCGTAAGCAGCTCCTGTCGCTCCCATCGTAGAAATGACCTCTCCTTTTTCTACCTTATCTCCGGCTTTACAACGTAACGTATTGCAATGTGCATAATACGAATAAATTCCATTTCCATGATATACTATCACCAATTTTCCAAAAGAAGATCGTTTTGCCGCACTATGATATTTTGCATAAACTACAGTACCATCGGCGATTGTTTTGATCGATGTTCCTTTTGATACCCCTTTTACATCAATTCCAAGATGACGTCCACCGTGTACAGAACATCCGCAATGGAATCCGTCACCTTTTACACCACCGTCTACCGGCCACGCCCAGGTAGTCTCCTTGACTTTAAAGTCTTTCTGCAACGCCACACGCTCATTTCCATAAGTATCGGAAACTTTTACCTCGTAGGTATAACTTCCGGCATCCAGTTTGGAAAAATGAATGTCATTGTCAATTTTACTCAGGTCAAATTTTTTGCTGTTTGCCTTTTTCTTAATCGCAACGGTATCTTTTCCCCGTGCATCGATAATACTTGCTTCCACCTTCTGCATTTTATGATTTGTCTTCAAGGTACCTTTTAAGGTAAACTGCTGACCTTCATAAATTTTCTTTGGGTACGAGCATTTTTTCTTTTTTACCACCAATGTGTTCTGTGGTGCAGCAGTCGGTTCTGCCGTCGGCTCCGCTGTCACTTCCGGCTGTGGTTCTGCCGTCGGTGCCGGCACCTCCTCATTAATCCCTGCCAGAGATACCGGCTGTTCTTCGGCATATACCTCTGTTTTTGGTGTTCCGGATGACACAGCCATCGTAAAAATCATCATTACGGCAAGCACACGCTTTCCACACTTGCCAAAGCTACTTACTTTTCTCACGTTTTCCTCCATTTTGCTTAATATCGTTGTAACATTCTTGCATAATAACTTTATAATTTTGTAACATCTTCTACAGTATACACTATTTTTTTTCATTCTACAAGTGTAATTTTGAACATTTTCACTAAAAAAAGTAAAAAAAATTGCTTTTTACGAAAAAATTCGATACAATATAAACATAGTTGTATCTATTTAGAATCAATGTGTGGAAGGGGAATCTGAATAGTTACACACATTTTTGAAAGGCGGGATACTATGAAAAATCAAACTTTTTTAACGCTTCCGGATGACGACGGTCATCAAATATGTCCGAATTGCAATTCCCATATGCGTTATAAATATGGCGGCATTTTCGTATGCGACAAGTGCGGCACCGAAACGACAAATGATTACGGTAAGGTTAAAAAATATCTGGACGAGCATGGTCCAACCAATGCCATTGATCTGGCTCAGCAGACGGGGGTCTCTTCCTCTAAGATTTCCACATATCTTCGCGAAGGAAAACTGGAAATTCCGGAAAATTCTACTGTCTTTTTACATTGTAAGGGATGTGGCACACCGATCCGCTTTGGAGAATACTGTACCCGATGTGCCAAATCCACTGATATCAAAGGTGCTTATATCGGCGACATCCCGAAAAACCACGAAGCCAAAGTCCGCTTCATGAGCGAAAAGCATTAATGGCTTTTTACCCTTTTACGAACACTCCACGATCCATATGTTCGTTTCTTTCCCTGTATTTGGAATGCTCGGATTTTCACATAACATTTTCCGACACCATTCCATGTCAGGGATAATTTTGTCTTTTTGGTATATTTTACCATTCTCATTTTTCCTTTTTTTCGTTTCATAAAGACAACCTGGTACCCTTTTGCATTCTTACTTTTCTTCCAGACAAGATGGATTTTTCCGCCACGGTATCCGATCTTTTTGAAACGCACTTTTCCCGGCTTCTGCTTCTGCGTTTTCACCCCAAACAATGTCGGTTTCTTTCCTAGCCTGTCCTCGCCTTTCGTCGAGATCACCGCCGCTTTTTTTATCTCCGGCGACGATTTTTTTATCTGCTGTACCGCTGCGGATGTTTTCTCCGCTTCTGTTCGGTTGTCTCCCGGCACCTGTGACGGAGGTGCTGTCGCCTCCGGTGCCACCCCCACGTCCGGCGTAATTGTCGATTGCGGCGAAGACGTTTCTCCCGGCACTTTCGTCGGCTGTGGCGAAGGTGTTACACCCGGTGTGACAGCCGGCTTTGAAACACCCGCTGCTTCCCGGACATGCAGCGGAATTTTCTCATATACTGTCTGATAATGTTCCGTGTCCTCCGGCTCATAATATGCCTCATAGTACGCGGTTCCCACTTGCGGCACACACTCCGGCTCGGTCCAATACCAGTGTTCCGGCAGTTTGATATCTTTTAGTCTCTGCTCCGGATGATAGGAAACCGCCTCCAATACCGGTATCACATAATCCGGTTTTCTTTTTAACACAACAACCTCCATCTCCCTCACGATTTCCTGATTCCGATAGAGGATCATCAATTTTTGCAGACCGGTTTCCTTCGGCGTTGCCGCCTCATCCTGCCAGCGGTATTTTACATCAGGATTTTTTCCCATAAATGATTTACTCCCCAATGTATCACCATATACGATCTCCATCGGCTCAGGGTACGGTACCACATCAACTTTTTGCTGAATTTGAAACCGGTTCCAGTCAAGTTCATTCTTGCTCCATTCACTCCAATCATAATTTCGAAGATCCTTTGGCCGGAAAATAAGTGTGTATTCCGACTTACTCTGCGTTACTTTTTCTTCCGGTTTTGCCCAGTAGAAATCTCCCAATTCCAGATTATCCGATACAATTTCAGACTTTTCCAGTTCGTCTCCTTCTGCGAGAAATCCGGCAGAAATGTGGGGCAGTTCTCCTTTTTTCCTTCGAACGGAAAGAACAACGTCGCGCACAATATTTCCGCTTTTACTATCATATCCCTGCACCTCTCTGTAATCATAATTTTTCTTATCAGATGGCTCGTAGCACATCGGGCTTTTTGCATCATCTACGGAAGGAACATAGGTCGGATCCATCCACGTAAACGTTCCATAGTCATCCTGCATTCCAGTCGTTGGAATATCACATAAAGAAGTTCCATATATCACTTCATTTGTGATCGGGAACGTCACATCTGTGACCGGTTTCTTTTTAATCTCAATCTGCTGCACCCCAGTCACTTGTCCATATCCCGTTTTGCTAACCCGGTAATATATGTTATAAGTCCCTGCATCCTTGTATTTCGGGCATTCTACAGCTGTATACTTTCCTGTCGATGTCCCGTATCTGATCTCGGCGCCGTCTACCCCGATGACCCGGATCCCATGCTCTTTTTCATCATAGATACCACTATAACCTTCTGCCACAACCGGCATCGTCCCCTGCACGATCGTAACGTCTGCACTTCCGGTTACTGTCGTATAATTTGCCCGCGACACCTGATAATACACAGTATATTTCCCCGGAAGAGTGTATCGCGGAGATGCTGTCAAAGAATATTCCCCTGATTTTGTACCATATCGTACCGTGGTACCTGCCGGTGTCTGCAATGTAATTCCGTGCGCTTTTTCATCAAAAACTCCCTGATACGATTTTGCATTTACTCCGGTAAGAATAGCTTTGCGTATCGTAAAAGATAGCTGTTTTTTACCACTGTAATCCCCGATTCCCTTGATTATAACTGTCGCTGTTCCTGCACTGATATTATCCGTATATGCGACCGTGTAATCTGTATTTTCTTTAAGAAGCACACTGCCATAGTAAACCTTCGGTTCCGGACAGATGGCTTTTCCGGTATAAGTGACAGCGGAAAGCGGACTTACCGTGCAGTCCTCCAGCGACTGCGGAATCTTTTCGCCTGCTTTCAATTTACCCCATACACCGGTTGTCTCCAGATTTCCACAATTCCATCCCGCCGCCAGATAGCGGCGGATCAGATGTGCATTTCCTGCGATATAATTTACTGCCATCCCTGTACCTGCCGCTCCTAAAAACTCTCCCTTGGCGGAAGAATCACACACAGATGTCACCGCGGCAAATTTATTATATCCGGCAGTGTCATTGATTACAGCATAAATCGTACAGGATCCGCTTGCCCGGACACATCCGGCATAGCATCCGGACATATTTTTTACCGACGATGGGATATCCGGTACCGCTTTTAGATTTTCACAACCATAAAACATCTCACTGATATTTTCTATCGTTTTCGGCAAAACCGGTGCTTTGCTCAACGAATTACATTGATAAAAACACTTTGCAGCCTCCGTGATCCCTTCGGGAAGTTCAGGCGGATCTGTAAGTTTTTTACAGTCTTTGAACATTGCTGTCACATTTGTCACCCCGGTTGGAATCGAAACCGGTTTGGCAACCGATGTTCCCTGTAAAAGATAGGAGTAATCTTTTACCTGTGTCGTTTCAATGTTCGGAAGTCTCGAAAGTGCTGTACAACCCTGAAACACTCCTTTCAAATTTTTTACACTTTTCGGAATAGTTACCGCCTGATTAAAACTGGTGCAGTTTTCAAATGTATGTTCCATCGTTTCGACGGAATCCGGTATTTTTCCTACCGATCGAAGTGACCGGCAGTTCTGGAACGTCTGCGTGAGATTGCGGATACCGTTCGGAAAATCTCCGACACTCTGGAGATTGACACAATTATAAAAGTAATTTGTCAGATCCCCATCCTGAATGCTGCTCACATCAAACGTTACCGACTTAATCCGACCGGCATACTCACGCCAAGGAATCTTGTCCGGCTCAAGCAATGGAAATTTGAGCGATCCTCGAAACAATAAATTCCCTTCCGAATCCAAATCCCAGCGGATTGGACCGATGGTTCCCCATACATCCTCCGCAGCCGATACAACGATACCATTTCCGGCCAGGGTGCCTAAAAGAAGCCCTGCCACTAAAATCAGTGCTGTCAAACGTTTTTTTAATTTTTTAACCATAGAATCCTCCCTTTACATTCATTGTAATTTTGTTGCTGAGTTACTAAGTTACTAAGTCATTGAGTCCATGGACGACTTGTCCTCATTGATTCTTAGATTCTGAGAATCTGAGATTGAATATGATTATATATTGTTTCCTGAGAAAATGCAAGTGGTTTTTTTTTAATTTTTTCAATTCTGAGTCAAAAAGTAAAACCAGCCCCCAAATCACGAGGCTGGCCATATTATCATAAATATTTTTATTACGGTTCTGTGTTGAGCATATACTCTGTAGTGATCATATCTACATGAAGTTTATTTACCAGATCATATGCTTTTTCAATCGAGTTTACGGTCCAGACATTGACCTGTCTGCCCGCCGTCTGAAGGCGGTATACATCCGATGCTGTCACAAGGGACTGACGGGTGTCAAGATCGATCTGATTGCTGATACACCAATTGATCACACTCGAGGTAACCGATGTCGTCTTATTGGAATCTTCCGCACCATATACATACTGAAGCTGTGATGTATTAACCCCATCCAGCCGCTGCAGGGAAAGAAGATTGCTCTGATGCATACTGATAAAATAGGTCTCATTTAACAATCCTGCATCTTTTACCTGCTTCACAATTTTTCGGAGATCCGCATCATTTAATTCTTCTTTGATCTCGACAAAGGGATGAACCTCTTTATTCTTTTTCATCACACCAAGATATTGCTCAAATGTCGGCATCGTCAGATTATCATAAGCATCCACATTACTTCCATTGATCATAAAATATTTCTTGATCTGTTCTGTCGTCAATGTTGCGATTTGAAAATCATAGCCAAACATACGGTTCAGATCCCCATCATGGGAAACCATAAACTCACCATCTAATGTTTTCCATATATCACACTCTATTCCATAAAAACCACTTTCGAGTGCTTTTTCAAATGCCGGAATCGAATTTTCCGGTGCCTGAGAACTAAATCCCCGATGCGCGATCAATTTTTGATTCGAAATTTCCATACGAAACACCTCTACATTGATATTTGCGGTTGAATGTCCATCTGCCGCATCCACACGAATCACTGCTGTTCCGGGCTCTAAGCCGGATACGATTCCGCTAGCCGAAACCACGGCAACCGTCGGATCTGAACTTGTATAACGCAGTGATTTATTGGACGCATTTGCCGGCTGAATCGATGCGGAAATTCCAAAACTTTTCCCTTTTTCCAGTCTCTTCGTCGTGGCACCACCATTGATTGTTATGCTCTTTGTCATCACCCTGGACTGAATAACATAACTTCCGGATTTTCGCGTTCCATCTTTGCTTCGCGCTGTGATCACAGCTTCGCCTTTTCCTTTTGCCACAACGGTTCCCTTGGAAGAAACAGAGACCACCGATGGGTTTGAAGATTGATACGTCACTTTTTTATCTGTCGCATTTCCCGGCAGCACAATCGGCTTTAAGTTAGCTTTCTGTCCTACTTCCAATTCCTGCTTCTTCACTGCAAAACTAACACTCGTAACTTTACGTCCTACCTGCACTTTTATCTTTGCTTTTTTACCGGAACCGTCTGCAGCCTTTAACCAAATATTGGCTTTTCCATAGCGTTTTCCACGGATCACGCCCTTTTGAGACACAGTAACAACCTTTTTATTGGACGACTTCCATCTCACTTTTTTCTTCATAGAAGCTGGTTTTACTTTAGCTTTCAACTTTATTTTTTCTTTTTTATTGATCAAAACGGTTTTTTCAGCACTCGCTATCTTTACTTTCTTAATCTTCTCTGCTTTTGCTGCTACCGGTTTTCCCCCCGCCAGAAGAAATATCCCTGCCATCAAAATAGCCGCTGCGCCTATATATATTTTTTGCTTCATCTTGTTACATCTCCCTTTTTCACTTCGGTTGCGTTTAGTATAACAGCCATCTGTTACATTTTCATGGCAAACCACACATTTTTTATTGTCTCACGTTCCCCTAAAAAAGTCAATAGAAAGACCGCGGCAAAAAACTGCCACGGTCTTATTTTTTATGTTTGGTTTTGTATGATACACAAAGTATTAATAAGCGTTATTATATTTTTTGCCTGTCATCAATGCTTTTCCTTTGATTGCAAACAATTCCGACACGCCGACAACCTGAATTCCATTGTCCTTGCAATACTTCAGGATTTCCGGAACCGCCTGTGCTGTCTTTTCATGAACAGAATGCATGTTGATGATATCACCATCTTTGAGATTCTTTGTTACATTTTCGACAAGATCTTCTTTTGTCGTAGAGTTTACGTAATCATTACTCCATACCGATACATCGATAAATGGTTTTTCGATCACAGCAAACATTGTATCACTATAAGCTACATTTGGTGCACGGAACAAGAAATTGTTATATCCTGTCAATTCCTTCAAAAGTGCGTCTGTCTTCTGAATCTTCTCTTTGATTATATCTGCATCTTCTTTGTTCAGTCCATTGGAATCGTAGGAGTGGTTTGCCACTTCAAATCCTGCCTCTTTGGCGGAAATTACTTCATTTCGAGAATCTTCATCGTGCTCAATATGTGCTCCAATGTAGAAGAATGTTGCATGTGCGCCATATTCTTTCAATGAATTCTGAATCTGCATACCATAATCTACAAATTTACTGTAACCACCCGGGCCGTCATCAAATGAGATCGCTACTACCGGCTTGCTTGGGTCAATATTCGCATCGATCCATGCCTGATCCAATCCGTCGTAATGGAATTCGGAAGATTCAAATTCCGGTGCTACCGTCGGTGCCGGTGTAGGTTTTACGCCACCTTCGGTATATACAGCGCCTTCTTTTGCTACAAACTCGATACTTGTGATCGTAATGGATTTCAAAGCTGCCGGCCATCCATAGTTATTTGCACTGTCCATTGGCTGAATGTTGAGACCTGCTGCACTTCCTGACACTTTGTCACCAGACAGATCAATTGTCGTTGATGTCTCATCTGTGGATGACAAATTATAAGAAAATGCAATACCATCGCTGTATCCATCCAGGTCATCCGTTGTAGATGCTACGGCAATCTTTCCGCCGGTAATTGTTGCAATATCTGCTTCTTCATTGATTTCCAGTGTATAACCTACTTTTACTTCTTTGAAGTAAGACAGATCAAAGCGGCTTTCAATCTGGCTGCTAAAATCAAGTGTTGCCGGAGAACTTGTAAATGTTTTCGCAGAGACTTTGCTCATATCGATAACAATATTTTTAACCGGTTCATTTGCTTTTGGTGACTCGCTTGGTGCCGTTGTCGGTGCTTCACTGACAACCGGTGCCTCACTAACTGTCGGTGCGGTTGTTACCGGTGAAGAAGCCGGTGTATTTGTTGCTGGAGCCTGCGTCGCCGGGGCTTTTGTTGCTGGAGCCTGTGTCGCTGGAGCCTGTGTCGCTGGAGCCTGTGTCGGCTGAACATCTGTGTTCGCTGCTTTTACCGTCACTTTGCAAGTCAGTTTTTTCTTTCCTGCTTTTGCCGTTACCACTGCTTTACCGGCTTTCTTTCCGGTAATCACTACACTTGCTTTTTTCTTCTTAGACAATTTGATGACTTTTTTTCCTTTTGTCACCGACCATTTTACTTTCTTTTTCGCTTTCTTTACTTTTAATGTCACCTTCTCACCCTGTGTGATAGTAATTTTTTTCTTACTGAGTGACATCTTTGCTGCTGCATCCGCTACTGGTGATGTCATGCTGATCACCATCGATCCGGCCAGAACCAGACCTAACATTTTTGCTGTTTTTCTTCCCAAAACATTATCCTCCTTATTTTTTTAATAGGATAAGCGCCAACCCTCCGTGGCTCTTATCGTTTTCGTTATATAGAGTATAACATTTTTACCATCTATCGGCAAATTATTATTGTGTTATGATAATTATAAGTTTTTATTTATACCATTCGTTTCTTCGTCGTTTCCGGCATAATATACCAGAAAAATTTTATTTTTTTCGTAAATACGAGTTTGTTTCTGCCGGAAGCCCTTTCTTTTCCAGTCTGCGATGGCTCCAGCGTTTTACTGTTTTATACAAAACAGAGAATACAGGAACCGCACAGATCATACCGATCAATCCAAACAACGATCCGAATACCAAGATAGAAAACAAAATCCAGAAGCTTTCCAGACCAACGGATTCACCGATGATCTTCGGACCGATAATATTGCCATCCACCTGCTGAATAATTATGATAAGTATGAGAAACACCACTCCCTTAAACGGCGATGCCAAAAAAACCAGCAACGCGCTTGGAATCGCTCCTATATACGGTCCAAAAAACGGGATGATATTGGTTACTCCGACAAGTACACTGATCAATGCCGTGTACGGAATATTAGCGATACTGAGAGCAATAAAGGTAATGATCGCTACAATGATCGAGTCAATGATCTTTCCGCTGAAAAACTTGGCAAAAGACCAATTGATGTCTTTTCCGAAAGACAAAATACGGTTTGCCCTCTTTTCCGAAAAAATCGTATATAAAAGGCGTTTTGCCTGTGCACAGAACCGCTCTTTTCCCGCCATCAGATAAATCGAAACGATAATTCCGATGACAACATTCAAAAGCATACCAAGGGCACTCAAAAGACCATCCGACACACTGCTTAGGATCTCCGTGCTTGCCGGCAAAAGGTCATTCTGTACCCAGTTGCGAACCTGAGTATAAACGGTATTTGTACTTTCTTTCATATATTGTGCTATTTCCGGATGTTTTTCCCCGATATCGTTCGCTACCTGAAGCGTATTTCGATAATAATCCGGAAGATTATCTGCCAGATTGGTAATACTGTCGACAACTTCCGGCACGACAAGCATAGACAGCCAGAAAATCACTGCAACCGCAAGCACGAGTACAAGTACAATTGATATCCCTCTTGCAAATGTGCGCACTCTCTTATCCGTCTTATTGATCTTTCGAAACAAAGGAATGAACACCATTCTCTCCATGCCATTGACCATTGGGCTTAACAGATAGGCGATCACCAAGCCGATATAAATAGGTGTCAATGCCGAATTCAATTTTCCAAAAGCTGCTGTTACTACATCAAAATTAAAAAAGATAAATCCACAGATCAAAACAGCCATTAAGACACAAAACGCCGTAATCCCTGCATATATGTATTTATTCTCCAATTTTTTCATAGATGTCCTCCATTCCATTTTTTCCCATATCAAAAAGGTTAGTGACTGCCACTAACCTCATTATACTTTGTTTTTCCATAATTCTCAATGTTTTTTCATAACAATTCCAAACGTTTTATCCTTTCATCTTTGGCTTAAATACCAGTGACGCCAAAAAGCTGATGACAAGTGCCCCTGAAATACCGACAGCCGCCCGCTCCATACCACCATAAAAGATACCGATAAACCCTCTTTTATCTACCGCTTCTTTCACCCCTTCAAACAAAAGATGTCCAAACCCGATCAAAGGCACCGTCGCTCCGGCTTTTGCCCAATTGGCAAACGGTTCATACAGACGCAGGGCGCTTAATACCGCTCCCAGACATACCAAGATAACCATAATCCTTCCGGGAAGCAGTTTCGTATTGTCCATAAACAGCTGCACTACCGCGCAGATTGCTCCCCCGATCAAAAAAGAAATCAAATATTCCATCTTGTCTTCTCCTTTCACATACATTCGAGCATGACACCATGCGCGATTCCCGGCACCGAATTTCCCTCATTGAAACTGACAGTCGATAAAAGCGCTCCGGTCGGCACAAACAGCACTCTCCGCCACGCATGTTTCCGCATTTTTTTCAAGATATACCCCGTCAGTGTGATCGCGCTGCAGCCACAGCCGCTTCCGCCGGCATGCGTATCCTGCTCTTCATTGTAATAAATTTCCGTTCCGCAGTCCATATGCTGTTTCCTGATATCATATCCGTAACCCAGCAGCATATCCTTTAAAATCCGCTGTCCGATCGTTCCGAGATCCCCTGTAATGATCTTGTCATAATAGTCCGGTTCTACCCCAAAATCTTTGAAATTGTTCAAAATGCAATCACAGGCTGCCGGGGCCATACAAGCGCCCATATTCATGCTGTCTTTGATGCCGTAATCCGTGATCACTCCGGTCGTAATCCCGCGGATACACACATAATCTGTTTCTTTACGTTTCCATTTTCCGTCTCCCCTTCCGATCACAACTGCGCCGCTTCCTGTCACCGTCCATGTCGCCGAATAAGGTCGCTGGTTTCCGTACGCCAAAGGAAAACGAAATTGCTTTTCCGCGCTGGCAAAATGACTCGACGTCATGGCGACAATGTACTCTGCAAAGCCGCCTTCCACAAGCATGGAACCGATTGCCATCGACTCGCCCATCGTCGAGCACGCACCATAAACGCCAAACATCGGTATATTCAGATTCATGATGCCAAACGAAGTCGCGATCAGCTGCCCGAGCAGATCCCCTGCCACGATATACCGGATATCTTCCGATTCCAGTCCGGCATTGCGGATTGCGATGTCTGCTGCCATATGCTGCATTTTACTCTCCGCCTCTTCCCATGTTTTTCCACCAAACAGCGGATCGTCTTCTATAATGTCATAATATTTTCCAAATTTTCCGGCTCCCTCTTTTTCGCCGGCTACGGAAGCGGCTCCGATAATGCACGGCGGCACTTCAAACTGCACGCTCCGCTTTCCAATCATTTTGTCCATAATTCCTCCAACAACCGTGCACGCCCGAGCAGACTTATGCTGCAAAAAAAGCGGCTGCACATACTCTTTTTATGTAGTATGCACAACCGCTTTCTATTTTATTCATCAAAAATAATTATTTCTTTTTGTTACCGGCTTTTTTCGCTTTGGCTTTCTTCTGAGCACTGCGGTTCATAAAGTACCAAATAGTACCTGCCAGACATACAGAAGAATAGCATCCGGAAATGATACCTGCCATCATCGGTACCGCAAACTGGCGGATGGAATCCACACCAAGAACGGCAAGACAAAGTACCATTACCAATGTTGTGATCGAAGTATTAAAACTTCGGCTCAAGGTCTCTGTAATACTTGTGTTTACAATTTCTGCCAAGTCCGTGTTGCCCAGTTTCTTACGGTTTTCACGAACACGGTCGAACACTACGATCGTCGCGTTGATCGAGTAACCTACGATCGTCAGCATACAAGCGATAAACGTACTTCCGACAGTAATGGACGCACTTCCGATCGCGTAAACCATAAGCACTACCATAACGTCATGAAGAAGTGCGATAACCGAACTTGCACCAAATGCAAGATTCTTGAATCGGATCCAGATGTAGATCAACATACCTACTGCTGCAATAAGCACAGCTACGATCGCATCCATACGCATTTCGTTACTTACCGAAGCAGAAATGGTCTCTACTTCGATACTCTTATCACTAACACCATATTTTTCCACCACCGTGGAGATTACTTTCTTCTGCTGATCTTCGGTAAAGGCCGGCGTACGAACGATCAATGTCTTTTCGCCGGATACATCCGAAAGTTCTGCTTCGGATACATCTGCCGCCGTTTTTACAACATCGGTTACTTCATTTTTGAAGTCTGCGCTCGCATTACCGGAAGCATCAAATCCTTCACCCTTGTAATCCGTAAAGGTAATCGATGTGGAGGAACCACCTAAGAACTCAAGACTATAGTTAAGAGGCTGTCCCATTTTTACCATATTCATAACCAGTCCGCCGATGCACAAAAGAAGAAGGCATCCGGAAATGATCGCATATTTCTTAATATTTCCAACAAAGTTGATCGGTTTTCTTGTTTTCTGTGTTCCGTAGAACTTCACATCATCGAGACCAAGTCCCACAAATGCATACAAGATCCATCTTGTTACGAAGATTGCCGTAAACATAGAAAGGATAATACCAATTGCCAGTGTCTGGGCAAATCCCATAACGGTACCGGATCCTTTGATATAAAGAACAACGGCAGCGATCAATGTCGTAACGTTACCATCGATGATCGCGGACAACGCTTTCTCAAATCCAATCTTGATTGCTGAACGAACCGTCTTTCCTGTCGCCAATTCCTCTCGGATACGGGTAAAGATAATACAGTTCGCATCCACCGCCATACCGATCGCAAGAATAACTCCGGCGATACCCGGCAGGGTCAATGTGACATCCAGACCGTTAATGGCAAGCACGGATGCACCTACATAGAACAACAGCGCAAGAGAGGCTGCTACACCGGGGATCCAATACATAACGATCATGAAGATAATAACCAGGGCAAGACCGATCGCACCGGCGATCAAACTTGTCTTAAGTGCATCTCCACCAAGTTTTGCTCCTACGATATTGGAACGGATATTTTTCAGTTCCAATGGAAGCGCACCGATACGAAGAGTCGATGCCATATCCTCTGCTTTTGAAAACTCATCAAAACTTCCGGAGATAACGGCTTCTCCACCGTCAATTGCCTCACGGATAACCGGAGAGGATACGATCTCGCCATCGTAAATGATCGAGAACTGCTCACCTACGTGATCGGTTGTTACTTTTTTAAATTTCTTTGTTCCCTTTGCATTAAATGAAAGTTTTACAACATTTTCTGACTGGCCTGTCGTGGAATCCTGCTGTGTTGCTGCTTCTGCAGTCTTTAGCATGGAACCGTCGATGATGACATCCTTTTTGTCATAGGTCGCCGTCTTTCCATCTTCTCCAACCGTTACATTGTTGTAAAGAACAAATTCCAATGCTCCCGCTTTTCCAAGCTTGTCCAATACTGCCTGTGGATCATCAACATCCGGAACGTCAACCGTTACACGGTTATTTCCTTCCTGATAAACAGAAGCTTCTGTACTTTCGTTCTGTACACGCATCTGCATTTTATACACAGTATCTTTCATTTCCTGAGCAGTTGGATTTTCTTTTGTCGCTTCGTATGTAACGCTGACACCACCTGCCAAGTCAAGTCCTAAGCGGATGTTTTTTGCACTACCCCGCTTTGCTCCTCCAATTCCCGTGTATGCCACAACACAAACTGCGGCAGTTACAAGGAGAATGACAAGAAGCTGTAAAACGCCCTTTAACTTAGTATTCATTGTGAAAATCTCCTTTTCTAAAAATGTACCAAAATATTATAGCATAAACAAATGCTTTCTTCAAGTAGATTTCTTTCGTTTTAACCGAAGTTCTTTAAAAAAACCGCTCATCAGCCGGCTGCATGGTTCTTCCAAAATCCCCCGTTCCACTTCTACCCGGTGGTTAAACCCCGGCATATCCAGCAGATTCAGGACGGAACCGGCACATCCCGCCTTCGGATTCATGCTTCCGATCACCACTTTGGGGATTCTTGCCTGCACGATTGCTCCGGCACACATCGGGCAGGGTTCCAGTGTCACATACATCGTGCATTCCTCCAGCCGCCAGTCTCCGAGAACCCGGCTCGCCTTATTGATCACAATGATTTCTGCATGCGCCAGTGTATTTTTCTTTTTATTTCGTTTGTTATACCCTCGGGCGATAATCTTCCCCTCATGAACCAGCACACAGCCAATCGGCGTTTCTTCCAGTGCATAGGCTTTCTTCGCCTGCCGGATCGCTTCTTTCATGAATCTTTCGTCTTCGCTCATTTTCTTTCTCATGCGCATCCTCTTTCCGCTAAACATTTCCAATTTATAGCAACAGCCGGGGCAGCGCACGCTTTTTGTCACGCTCTGCTCCGGCCATGTATTTTTCATTCTTACATTTTATTTTTTATGCCAATGCTGCGGTAATAATCGCCATGGAATATACTTCACTTGCATTACATCCGCGGGAAAGGTCGTTGATCGGTGCATTCAGTCCAAGAAGGATTGGGCCGTAAGCATCGAAGTTACCCATACGCTGTGCAATTTTGTAACCGATATTTCCTGCGTTGATATCAGGGAAAATAAAGGTGTTTGCATGTCCAGCCACTTCGGACTGCGGACATTTTGTACGAGCTACACGAGGTGCTACTGCAGCATCAAATTGAAGTTCTCCTTCGATCGGAAGGTTTGGCGCTGCTTTCTTTGTCTTCTCTGCGGCGTTACGCATCTTATCTACATCTTCGCCTTTGCCGGATCCCAATGTAGAATAGCTGAGGAATGCAACCTGAGGATCGATTCCGAAAATCTTCGCACATTCGGAAGCCTCTAACGCGATCTCAACCAATTCATCTTCGGTCGGTTTGATATTGATCGCGCAGTCTGCCATCGCAAGCACTTCATTTTCACCGGTTGCGGATGGACGAACCAGAATAAAGCAGGAAGATACGATGGAATTGTTTGGCTTTGTCTTGATGATCTGCAATGCCGGACGAACCGTATCTGCCGTAGAATATGTCGCTCCACCTAACAATGCATCTGCTTTTCCCATCTTCACAAGCATCGTTCCGAAATAATTTGCCTGAGACAAAATTCCACGAGCCTGCTCCGGTGTCATTCCTTTATTTTTACGGATCTCACAAAGCATATCCACCATCTCATCAATCTCGTCATAATTCAATGGATCAATGATCTCAGCTCCACGGATATTAAAGCCGCTTTCTTCTGCTGCCTTTGTAATCTCCTCTTTGTTACCAACTAATACAGGGGCAAGAAATGTACTTGCCAAAAGACGGGAAGATGCTTCCAGGATACGAGGATCGCTTCCCTCTGTAAAAACAATTTTTCTTGGATTTTTTTTCAAAATGTCAATCAACTGACCAAAACCAAACATAGCAATATGCCTCCTAATATTTTTTCTCTACTTCTATCATAGCATTTTTTTTGCTAATTACAAGAGGAATTTTATAAAAAAACAATTTAACTATTCAGGGTCAATGTACAAAAAATGGCTGGTCGTGCTTGCACGTAAAAGAAATTTTATCAATCCAATTCTACCGCGCCGGTATATAATTGGTAATATCTTCCTTTCTCGGCAAGAAGCTGCTCATGCGTTCCACGCTCAATGATCTCTCCCTGTTCAAGAACCATGATACAATCCGCATTGCGCACGGTAGAAAGACGGTGCGCGATAACAAATGTCGTACGGTCCTTCATCAAGCGCTCCATGCCGTGGTCAATATGCATCTCTGTTCTCGTATCGACTGAACTTGTCGCCTCATCGAGTACAAGGATCGGTGCTTTTGATACGGCTGCTCTAGCAATATTTAACAACTGCCGCTGTCCCTGGCTCAGGTTGATACCGTCACCTTCCAGCATCGTATCGTATCCATTTTCGAGACGCATGATAAACGAATGTGCACTGGCAGTCTTTGCTGCCTGCTCGACTTCTTCGTCCGTCGCATCCGGACGTCCGTAACGGATATTTTCACGAACCGTTCCGGTAAACAAATGTGTATCCTGTAATACCATCGCGATATGGCTTCGCAGACTCTTTCTCGCATAGTCTTTGATATCTCTGCCATCGATCGTGATCTTTCCTTCCTGAATGTCATAAAAACGGTTTAAAAGGTTGGTAATCGTCGTTTTTCCGGCACCGGTCGAACCGACAAATGCCACTTTCTGGCCGGCATGCGCATACAGATTGATGTGCTTCAAGATCACTTTATCCGGATTGTAGCCAAAGGAAACGTCTTCCATAATTACTTCTCCTTTGACATCGTCCATCTCTACCGCATCCGGCTTGTCAGCTTCTTCCGGCTCTTCATCCATGACTTTGAAGACACGCTCTGCACCGGCAAGTGCAGAAAAGATCGTATTGATCTGCATAGAGATCTCGTTGATCGGGCGGCTGAACTGGCGGGAGTAGTTTACAAATACTGTCAGTCCGCCAAGGCTGAGTCGTCCGGCAAGACAAAACAAACCACCCACACACGCCGTGATACCGTAGCTGACCTGTCCGATATTTCCCATGACCGGTCCCATGATACCGCCAAAGAACTGCGCTTTGACCTGTTTTTTACGAAGATCATTGTTCAAATCGGTAAATTCTTCCACTGCTTTTTCCTCGTGACAGAATACTTTTACTACTTTCTGGCCGGTTACTGTCTCTTCGATGTAACCATTTAATTTACCAAGCGCCGACTGCTGCTGGCGATAATATTTGGAACTGCGCTTTGCGATCGAACCACCGGCTTTCAGCATAAGCGGCACAAGCAGGATCGTAAGAAGGGCAAGCCATACGTTCATATAAAGCATGATACTTACCGTACCCACGATACTGATACATCCCTGAATCAACTGAATCACCGTATTGTTGAGCATTTCACCGACGACATCAACATCGTTTGTAAAACGACTCATGATATCTCCGGTCGCATTCGTATCAAAATAGCGTACCGGCAAAGTCTGGATATGATCAAACAGATCTTTACGAAGCGTCTTTAACGCACGCTGCGAAACGCCGATCATGATTCGCTGCTGTAAATACATGGAAATCACACCGATTCCATAAATCGCAAGCATCAAAAGGATACCAAGTCCTAATGTTTTCAATCCTTCATTGATAATGACACCGGCATCGCCGGCTGCTTTGGATGCCTTATCGTATGTTTCTGTAATTCCGTTGATGATCGGCGACAGCATATAGGATCCAGCCAATGTCGATAAACTGGAAATCACTACACACACCAGTGCAATGATCACGTGTTTCTTATCTTTTCCAAGATAACCGAGAAGGCGTTTTATCGTCTGTTTGGTTTCTTTTGGCTTGCCACCCATCGCTCTGGCGTGTCTGCCTCCCGGACCATGTCCCGGTCCTCCCATTGGTGGGCCTCCGGCTGGCTTATTTGGCTTTCCGCTCATGCTGACACCTCCTCATTCTTGTCTTTCTGCGAATAATAAATTTCCTGATAAGCTTCACAGGACTTCATCAATTCCTCATGCGTTCCCTGTCCGACAATCTCGCCCTCATCCATTACAAGGATACGGTCTGCGTGTTCTACGGATGAGATTCGCTGTGCAATGATCAGCTTCGTCGCGTCTTTTAACGATGTGGAGAAACTCTTTCTTATCTCTGCTTCTGTCGCGGTATCTACGGCACTTGTACTATCGTCTAAGATCAAGATTTTCGGCTTTTTCAAAAGAGCTCTTGCGATACAGAGACGCTGCTTTTGTCCACCGGACACATTGACACCGCCCTGTCCCAGTTCCATGTCATATCCATCGGAAAAACTGCGGACAAAACCATCTGCCTGTGCATAACGTGCCATCTCGTAAACTTCTTCGTCTGTCGCATTTTCATCTCCCCAGCGGAGATTTTCCATAATGCTTCCGGAGAACAATGTATTTTTCTGAAGCACCATTGCCACGCCGTTTCGCAAATGTTCCAGCGAATAATCTTTGACATTGATGCCATCTACCAGCACTTCTCCCTCGTCAACATCATACAGACGCGGAATAAGCTGTACAAGCGAACTCTTTCCGGAACCTGTCGAACCGATGATTCCAACCACTTCGCCCGGATTGGCTTTGAAAGAAATATTCTTCAATACATTGTTGTGATTCTTCTTATAATAGCGGAATCCGACATTGCGGAATTCAATCGCGCCGTTTTCCACTTCTTTGTCTTTGCATTTTGCTTCGTTGTCATTGAGGTCGATCTCTGTCGTAAGAACTTCTTTGATACGTTTCGAAGAAGCCAGGGCACGAGATCCTTGAATCATGATCATTCCAACCATCATCAGCGACATAAGGATCTGTACGATATACGTCGTAAATGCAGTCAGGTCGCCGACCGGCATATCGCCGACGATGATCTGGCGTCCACCAAACCATACGACTGCCATCGTCGTAATGTTCATTGCAAGAGTCATGATCGGCATCGTCAAAATAACGATCTTCATCGCCGACAAACTCTTTTCTTTCAGGTCTTCATTGGCTTTGTTAAAAGTTTCTTTTTCAAACTCATCACGCACAAAAGATTTTACCACTCGTGTGTTTGTGATATTTTCCTGAATTCTCGAGTTTAGGCTGTCAATTTTTGTCTGCATGATGTTAAATCTCGGAAATGCTTTTCCGATTACAACAACCAGTGCCACAATCAAAACTGGGATTACCACTCCGAGAATGATCGCCAGTCTCGCATTCATCATGATTGCCATGATCAATCCACCGATCAGCATCCCCGGTGCTCGAAGGAGCATTCGAAGCGCCATTGAAATGACATTCTGCAAGTTCGTAATATCGTTGGTCAATCTCGTTACCAGCGAACCGGTTGAAAATTTTTCGATATTCGCGAAGGAAAACTGCTGCACTTTCGCAAAAATATCTTTTCTCAAATCACCGGCGAAATTTACCGATGCCTTAACCGCAAAATAGGCACCAAGCACACCGCCGCACATCATACACAGTGCAAGAAGCACCATAATGATACCGTGTGTTATGATATAACCACTTCCGGCGCCTCCCTTAATACCCTCATTAATGATCAATGACATCATCTTCGGAAGAAGCACTTCTCCGATCACTTCCACGATCATAAAAATCGGCCCTAAAATAAATGCCGACAGATAGGGAGTGACATATTTTTTATAAATACCCATGGTCTGTTCTCCTTTTACTCTATATTCTTCGCATTACGGTACATCTGCCCCAATAAGCTTTGAAGCACCTCCAGCTGCTCTTTGTCAAATCCTTCCAGAAGTTTTGCATCCATCTGATGAAAAATTTCTTTGCTCTCTTCAACGACGCCGCGTCCCTTTTCCGTCAGTTCGACAAAACGCACGCGGGAATCCTGTTCCTGCTGAGTTTTCTGAATGTATCCGCCTTTTTCCAGTTTTTTCAATGAAACTGCCACCGTCGCCGCCGACACTTCCAGTATATTCGCCAGTTCAATCTGTGATGTAACCGGACAGTCCGATAACGTCATCAGCATTCTGTGCTGTGCCCTGTGAAGCCCGGTTCCGTCCAACAGTTTTTCAATCTTGCGTCGGTGAATCTGATTGATAAACATAATCAGTTTCACCGGATTCGATTCCCGGATCACCGTCTCCGCATCCATGCGCATATGGCATCTTCCTCTTGGTTCCACGCATAAGCCTCCCTTCGTTTTTCATTAACTTGTGTTCTTATGATTTTTAATTAGTATTTTAATAATTTATATGCTAATGATTAGTATGCTAATGATATTATACTCTTTTGGATTCATCTGTCAACAGAAATATTTGAATTTATGATTATTTTAGAATTCTTCTCTCACTTCTTATCTTATTTTAAAGTCAGTTTAATTTAGAAAAAAGAGCTTTTTTTCTCTTCCCGTGGGATTTCGGACACCGCCGGTGCGCAGAGGGCGTCCTATGCCCTCCCGCACCGCTGCGTGTGTCCGCTAAGTGCAAACGGTCCCGCGGGGAAGAAAGAAAAAGCTCCTTTTCTATCTAAACTCCTTTAAAACACCTCTTTAATACTATCGTAATGAAGGAACACGCCTTCTTTTGCAAACGCCTCGATCTCTTCTTTGGTCGCAAGCATAAACCCATCCGTCTCAGTTTCCTGTGGGTGTACATCCTCCTCGGAAAATTCTCCGATAAATTTATATACATCCACAAAATAATTATCGCCTTCCCCCGGATTTTCACGATGATAGGTAAACTGGTATCCACCCTCCCAATCAGACACATCTAATCCTGTCTCTTCTTTCACTTCACGGAGAACCGCTTCTCTGGACTCCTCTCCTGCCATCGCAGCCCCGCCGGATACTTCCCACCAGCCGGGTGCCCAGTTTTTCGTCATAACACGTTTGGTGATCAAAAATCTTCCATCTTTATGTGCTACGACACCAAGCACCGTCAAATGATACTCATCGTCCTTTAAGCACCAGTCATTGCGCTTCATCTGTCTGCCGGTGCGCTGTTTGTTTTTGTCATAAATGTCCCAATATTCCACTTTTTCCATTGTCTCTTTTCCTCCATCCTCGTCATTATGTTCCAGCAATGATTATATCGCAACTTTTTCTTTCATGCAATTACTTTTTTCCCCTTGATTCCTGCCGCGTTTTGATTTATTATAGTAATATGAATTTAACGTAACGCTTTCGTTACCATGATATAAAATAAAGGGGGTTTACTTATGAATTTACAGTATCATTATGACACCTCAGGGAATTTGACAAAAGTTACAGAAAACATTACACAGCCGGATGCCTTGATTCTTTTGACGACAGCAGAATTACTGGAATCCCATGTTGCCGAATTAGAGAAGGCTTTTCCTGGAGTTCCAAGCATCGGCGGCATTGCAATGAGTTATGGCGGCACTCACACGATCGAGCAGGGCGTAACTGTCATTTCTCTGTACGGAACAGATTGTGCAGCAGATGTTATGGAACAGCTATCCACGATGCCGGTAAAATATATCAGCCGTTTGAAAAAAGCCATCGAAAAGACAAATGCAGTTTCCGGAACTTCTGCATGCTTTGACATTTGTTCCGGAAATGACGGAAAATTGGTAACCACTCTCAATATGGTGCTGGGTGCCCAAAAGATTCCACTGGTCGGGGGAACCGTCGATGGGGGAAAAGTTGCCGTCAACGGAAAGATTTACGAAGATGCCTGCGGCTTTTTGATTCTCCGCAACAAAACCGGTAAGATCTGTGCCTACAAAGAAAATCTGTACACCGCAACCGGCGAGCAGTTTCTTGCTACAAAGACCGATCCGGAAAGCAATCTTCTGATTGAAGTAGACGGCAGACCGGCAGAAAATTTCTACCGCGACATTTTACATATTTCAAAAGAAGAAGTTGCTACCCAGACATTTAAAAATCCACTGGGACGTGTCTACGGCAGCGAAACTTATCTGATCTCGATCAAGGACATCAAAAACAATGCTTTGGAATGTTACAAACAGGTAAACAATCTTGACATTCTGACATTGATGGAAATCGGAGATTATAACCAGATCATTTCGGACACCTTACAGCAAATGAAGAAAGATCTCCCGGATATCAGGGGAATTCTTTCCGTAAACTGCCTGTTCCGCTATCTCTTCTTCAAAGATGAGCATTATCTGGACAATTACCTGACAAAAATGAACTCTACGGCAGACCACGCTGGTATCGTCGGACTTGGAGAACATTATAAAAAACAGCATATTAATCAGACAATGTGCTGCATTACCTTTGATTAAACATATTTATGCATAAGAATGGAGGACATTATGAAACCATTATTTAAAAAGAAAACAAAAGATACTTCGGTTCAAAAGGAAAACACTACTCCTGTAGAACAGCCTGTTATGTCCGATAATACCGAAGCGATTCTTCTTACGATTGATCACCTGAAAGTAACAAATGAAGAGCTGGTAACTCAGGGTCTGGAAACCTTTAAGGGCATTCAGGAAATCGAGGCAAGTATTCAGACACTTTCCGATGAAAATGAGGAGCTTTTGAGCCAGTGCCAGGCAATGAATACTTCCTTTGAGGGCATTGTTACCGCGAGTGATGAATTTGCTACTGTACAATCCGAAATTCAGGAATCCGTAAGTACCGCTCAGAATCAGGTGGAAGTTCTGAAAGAAAGTTCCAATACCGTTACCGAGCGTTTTGACGAAATGAATCAGACTTTCGAAAAACTGTTGGAATCTGTTTCCGAGATCCGCAAATCTACCGATGGTATCACCGCGATCGCGAATCAGACAAATCTGCTGGCATTGAACGCTTCCATCGAAGCCGCACGTGCCGGAGAACAGGGACGCGGATTTGCCGTTGTCGCCAATGAAGTACGTGAACTTGCCGACCAGATCAAGATTTTGATTAATGATGTTCAAAACAGCATTGCTGATGTGGAAAAGAGCACTTCCAACCTGAACCAATCTTTGGATGATTCCAAGCAGGCGCTTCACAGCAGCATCGAAAATGTCGACAGTACACACAACATCTTTAATGGCATTAGTGCGAAAGTAACCGGTATCGAGGATGTACACAATGCCATCGACTCCGCTGTCTCTGAAAGCAAGCAGGGCGTCGATAAAATGTTAAATCACATCAATAACAGCCGTACCAGTTATTCCCACGTCAGCAATCGTATTTCTGCGATCAATAAGTCTGACACAAAAAAGGGAACTTTGTTTGAGGACTTTGCTAACATGGTCGATCAGCTGCCTCATTTGATCAAAGACAAATAAAGAATTTTTAAAAAGTGTGGTCACGCAAAAACGACCACACTTTTTTATTGCGCATAACAGGCAAGCATTTCCCCGCATGCCACGATCACTTTTTCTCTCACTTCTTCCGGCTCGATCACCGTCACTCCGGTTCCTATCGCCATCAGCCACCCGATAAACTGCTGACTGACCGCCACTGTCACATTGACTTGAAAATACTCGTCATCTAATGGAATCAGCGGAACATTTTTCCCGAAACGATCAATCATAACCCCCACAAGAGAATTGCGGCATTTTAATTTTACCGCCGTCTCCGTTCCGTCATACATGCCAAATACTTTTTTCGAATAGGTTCCGGCATCGACTTTTTCAAAGGTTTCCTCGCCTTCACGCTCATGATCGCACATTTGGATGTCAAGCATTTTGTCCACACGAAAATGTTTGATATACCTCGCCTTGTGGTCAAATCCGATCAAATAATAATTTTCGTCATCCCACATGAGCTGCCACGGCGAAATTTCATACCGTTCACCCTCGTGCTTCAGTTCCATCTGTTTTTTTACATTCCATTGATAATACTGAAACGTGATCGAATGATTTCTTTCTATCGCATGATGAATCTTATCCACATTATAATAGATGCTCTCATTCATCGTTTTCACACGCCCCTGCACATACACCTGACGCTGCAGATCCTGTGCCTGATACTTGCTAGCAAAACTTTCCAGTTTCTTGATCAGTTCCCGGGATTTCTTTTCCGTGATAAATTTCGACGACTGAACCGCATCTACCAAAAGCTTCAATTCCGCAATTTCAAACAAACGGGAGGCGACATGATAGTACGTCGCTCTCCCGTTATTGTAAGAGAGAACATCCAGGCCATACCGCTGCAATTCTTCGATATCCCGATAGATACTTTTCCGCTCTGCCGAAACATCATAGCTTTCCAGCGATGAAATAATCTCATTCATCGTAATCCCATGATTTTCATCCGTCTTTTCCAATAGAATATCCATGAGATATAGCAGTTTTAGTTTTTGATTTACTCCTTTGGCCATCGTTTCTCTCCCTGATTATTTTGCTTTAACAGTAACTGTCTTACTTGTATTTCCTGCAGCATCTTTTACATACACTTTAATCCTTGTGCCCTTTTTCACTTTCTTTACTTTAATCGTAAATTTTCCTTTGGCACTTACGGTTGCTTTGTATGTTTTCTTTCCGATTTTTGCAAATACTTTTGCTTTTTTCACTGCCGTTCCCGTAATCTTTTTCGCATTCTTCTTCACACGTTTTACCTTTGGAGATGCGATGCGGCGATTTGCCACTTTCACGGTTGCTGCATTCTGGCATTTTACACCAAAAGAACTTGTCACCTCTGCCGTGATAACCGTATTCACTTTCAACATTTTTATAGCGACACTCCACGCTCCGTCAGTGCCAGCCACCGTCGTGTAAGAAGCATTTCCCGCCTTCACCGTAATGACTCCTTCCGGCACTGTCGTTCCGGAAATTTTATTCGTTCCCGATACATACTCACGGATCACAGGCGCTGCCGGTGTGTCAAACTCCGGTACAGCAACCGGAAGACCATATACATGTCCATAGGTATCTGTCATACGGATTGTATAGTATCCACTATTTCCCGGCTGCGTAATATCATAAGTTCCGCCATTTTTTATCTCATCGTCGCCGTCCCAAAGAATACCGGTAAGTTCCCATCCGGAAGTTCCTTTATTTCCGGATTTAATCTTGATGGTCTTGGCATCTAGTCCGGAAACCTGAAGTGTCACTTTTCTTGCGGCTTTATCAATCGTTTTGCTAACGGAGATAAACTGTGTATCTTTCGGCAGATATCCAAAGGATACCGCATAGGTACTGTCCACACTACGTTTCTCGCTGTTTACAATATCTTCCAGTTTTGCATAGTAAGTACCTGCAGACAACTCTTTAAATGCATCCTTGGAAGAGCCGCCTGTCGTCATGTTGGTCAACGGTTTCATGCAGGCAGCATCAGAGCAAAGCTGGAACTTCACCTGATTGTTATCGTAATCATTAGTAATTCCCTCATCTCCCTTAAATACACCTGTAAGATTGATACGGTAATAGCCATCCTGTGGCAGCACGATCTTGTAAACATCCACTTTCTTTGTCAGTTCAGCTCCCGTCTTTGCCTTAAAACTTCCCATTATCATACCGGTATTCGCATCAACTGCTTTCGTGTCCAGATCCGAATACTTGGAAAGTACGATCGCTGTCGTTGTTCCGTCCTCTGCTGCCTGTGCCGGAGCAAAACTAAACAGTCCCAGGCAGAAACTAAGAGCACATGCTCCGAATACTTTTTTCATGATTCCTTTTTTCATCATTCCTTTTTTCATCATTGCCTCCTAAGTGAAATATTTTTTATATTTTGATTATACTATATTTAGGCAATGATTACAATACAATTATTCTCTATTTTTCAGTACTTCTGCCGGAATCATTTTCTTCAATCTGCCTACCAGAACACGGTTGATGGCAAAATAGCAGACAAAGATGAGAACGACAAGCGCCACATACAGCCATGGTTCAAATGACAGCTCCAGCGCAGTAGAAATATTGCTTACCATATATCTCGGATACAAGAAATCCATAATGGCTTTCGTAAGCGGGATGTGGATCACGGTTCCTGCCAAAATGATATAAAAGTTTCCATTCAGGTACAATTTTCGTACTTCCCTATCGCGGAATCCAAATACTTTCATCAGCGAAATGCTGTATGCGGAGCGGTCAATCATGACTTTCATCATCAGATACATAACGATGATAAAGATTAAGGTTGACACGACATTGATCGTGATGATCATGCTCTGCATCTGATTTACAAAAATGCTCGCTGATTTTTCGATATCCTGTTTCGTTGTTGTCGCATACAGCCGGCCTGCCGGGATATCCAGCGCTTCATCGGAAAACAGTACATTGTAAAAGTCATCCGACTCGCCAAACAGATCTCTCGCACTTTCGAGATCCATAAAGACATAAAATGCCGGCGCGTACTCGCAGATTCCTGTTACCTCAAAGGCATATTTATTGCCCTCTTCTTCGTCGTTGAGCACGAAGGTATCGCCCTCTTTCAAGTCATACTTCTGTGCCATCGCGGACGAGACAACAACCGTCCCTTTTCCCTTCGTAAGTGTCAGGTCAAAATACGGATTTCCTTCCACAATTCCGAGCACCGTCACATCCCAGTTATACCCATAAATTTCCTTTTTCAACGTCTTCGCATACGCCGGACTTGCCTTTTGCGGTACTTCTTTTTCCGGGTATTTGAGGGTATACATATATTCGTATTTGGTGTCTGCAATGTTGCTGTCACGCACATGTACACACAGTTCATAACAGTTCAAGCTGATCATCATGCACAAAAGCGCGATAAACATTCCAAAAAACACCGTAATTCCTGCTCTTGCCTCGCGCACCATCTGGCGGATACGGAACATTTTTTCAAACTTCATCTCGTGCAGACGCAGTTTACTCATATGTTGTTTTTTCGTCTCATTGCGCATGAGTGACAATGCTGTATGCGACAATTTTTTCCGGATTACGATTGCATTGACAATGGTTGACACGATCGGCGGCATGACAATTCCGTACACGATTAAATACGACGGCACGATCACATCCAGCGGCGGCACCGAATAATAGGTAATGCAGTCCTGCATCTGACTCGGGATTCCCAGCGAACTGATTCCTGCCAAAAATCCAAGGATTCCCGCCACCGTCGTAATAATGACCGGCAATGACAGATAATGAAACATCAGATCTCTTCTCCTCACGCCGAGCGCATACAGCGTTCCAATAATCGAACTTTCTTTTTCTATATTATGAACGACAAATACAGAGATGACATAGGCCAGCAAAACGAGGATGATCACACCGAATATGACACCGGCGGAAATATTGATCTGCTGGTCATCCACCGATGCAAGTGTTCTTATGTTTTCGTCGCATTTTACAAAACTTTCCATATTCGCAAGGCGGGTGTCGATATCCTCGAGGTAGTCATCGGTTCCCTCTTTCAGGTCACTTACGCCCTCTTTCAATTCTTCTGCTCCATCTTTGGCTTCCTGCACACCATCGGTATACTCTTCTACACTATCTTTATACGTCTTCAACGCCTTCAATTCATCCAGCGCATCGGACAACGTAAGTGCCATCACCCCATCTTTATCGTCTACGATTTTCCGGATCTCGCTCTCAAAATTGTCTTCTGTCAATGTGACATCAAAGCCATTTTCCTGCAATGACTTCTGCGCCTGTTCAAGCGCATTGTCAAAAATCGTCTTTGGTGCCATATTGAGATCGTTTTTATAACGATTCAGCTTACGAAGTCCCTGATACAGCTCCTCGGCCCCTTTTTTTAGATCTTTGACTCCACTTTGCATGTCATCGAGCTGTCCCCCCGTGCGGTCCCAGTATTCCTGAAAATAGTCATCCTGAACTGCCTCTTCATCGATCTTAAAGGTCTTTAACAGGTCACGCACTTTTTCGTCCGTCATATCCTTTTGCAGGCGGTAGGCATACAGATATTCTTCCGACTGGGCCGCCTTTCCTGCCTTCTTTAAATCATCATACGCTTCTTTTGTCACAAACACGGTTCCAAAATTTTTACTGTCCACGATCGTATCCGACAGATTTTTATAAGGAGCATCGTAATCCGGCGAAGAACCGATTCCTGCCACAGTAAAACTCTGGTCTCCCAACTGAATTTCGTCCCCGAGGGACACCTCATTTTTTGCGGCATAGCGTTTTTCAAGTACCAGTTCATCCGCGTTTTCTGCCTTTTTTCCTTCACTGACAACCACTTTATTGATAGACTCGCGGTCTTTAAACACACGCAATGTCGTATCTCCTACCGTATAATCCAGATAAAACATCTTTTCCAGCTGCACATTGTTATTCCGGATCTTTTCCATATCTTTTTGGGACAATGGGGCAAAACAGGTAAACTGTCCGTCTTCCATCTGATTTTCCTCTGCACTTTCTTCCACTCCACGCACGATCGTCTCGCCCGCTCCCACAAGGGAGATGATAAGATACATACAAAGAATGATCAGGCATCCCAGCGCCGCATAGCGGAACGCATTTTTCTTCAGATCACGAAGCACCCTTTTTCTCAATATCTTCTGCATTATAAATCCTCCAAATCCTTTGCCGGTACTCTGACTTCATTTTCATATTCTTTACGGACTTCCCCGTCTTTCAGATAGATTACACGGTGAACCATATCTTTGATGCTGTTATTGTGGGTAACGATCAGCATCGTGGTCCCGTATCTTGCATTAATTTCTTCCAGCAATACGAGGATATCTCTTGACGTCTTCGAATCCAGCGCTCCCGTCGGTTCGTCACACAAAAGCAGTTTCGGATTTTTCACAAGGGCCCGCGCGATCGCACATCTCTGCTGCTGTCCTCCGGACAATTGAAATGGAAATTTATTCTGATGTTCCGTAAGCCCGAGAGCATCGATCAATTCATCGACTGAAAGCGGATTCTTTGTCAAATACTCACAGACCTGTATATTTTCGCGGATCGTAAGGTTCGGCACAAGATTGTAAAACTGGAAAATAAATCCCAGATTGGCTCTGCGGTACTCTAACAGTTCTTCATTTTTCATGCCGCCAAGTTCGATCCCATCCACACAGATAGAACCGGAATTCATCGTATCCAGTCCTCCGATGCAGTTTAAAAGGGTCGATTTTCCGGAACCGGAAGTTCCCTGGATGACACACATTTCTCCCTGTTCTACACCTGTCGTAATACCTTTTAATACCTCCACATAACTCCCCTCTTCGCCATAACTTTTTTTCACATTTTCTAATTGCAGATACATAATTTCCTCCATTTCATCACATAACACCGTTATGTTCATCTCATTTTTATAGGCTTTATTCTCATCAATAAAGCCTACTTTTCTGACAGATCTACACCAAAAAGTGCAAACCATCCGGTTACCAGATAAGTCATCGCCTGCCTGCCAAAGGCCAATGCCTGTGCTTCTGTCTCAATATGCTTTAACATATACAAAAACATATCGATCTGATTGTGTGACATCCAATGAACCAGGTTTTCTTCCAGCATCGGAATGTCGAGTTCTTGACACGTTGCCCGGGCAAGGTGCAGATTGTGTGCATCCATCTCATCGATGATCCGGTCTACTGCATTTTCCAGTGAAGACCCCTGCGCACCATTTACGAGCAAAAGCATCTCATCACGATTCTGATACATCTCATGCACGAGCACCTCCACCAGAATCCTCTCGCTTTCCATGTCATGGTTGCTGGAAAGGATTTCCTCTTTCGCCTCATTTTCTTCGAACTGCTGATGTTCTTTTATCAGTTCCATAATCCGCATCAGACTGTCCGAAACGAGACTGCAGAACAGATCATCTTTGTCCTGAAAGAAAAAATACAACGCACCCGTCGTAACTCCGGCCTCTTTGCAGATAGAACGTAAAGAAGCTTTGGAATATCCTTTTTCCATAAATTCTTTTTTCGCACACTGCAGTAACAGCTGCCTGGTTTCTCCACTTTTCACTTCTTTTGCCAATTCCATCCCTGCTTTCTTTTTGTTTCACATAACGCTGTTATGTTACCATGCAAGTCCCTCTTTGTCAAGAGGGATTCTATATTTTATTATTCCATTTCTCATCGTTACTCCGCCGTGCCTGCTGTCATTTCCGCCGACACGGTATCCGGTGCCCCCACCGGTGCCTCTGCAGAGTCTGCCACTTCATTCGGATCCTGTGCATCGTTCTCCTCTTCCTCATCCCAGAGAGAATCGTATTTTTCTTGTTTTTCCTTCTGTACCATCGCACCGATGTTTTTTGCCATCTGATACAAACCACTGTCAAATTTCATCAGTTTCATCTCATCCGCCTGCGGAACTTTTGCTCCTTTCATAAGCCGTCTCGCCACTTCGAGAATCTTCATCTGTTCTTCCGCAGCTTCCTTCATGGAATCGGTCTGCTGCTCCGTCGATACAAGCATCTCGACATTGGTCCGCTTATCCATCACTTTTTCCATGTAATCCCGGTATTCATTCTGCTTTTTCTCAACAGCATTTAACGACAATTCCAACGAAACTGCCTCATTTTCATAAACTACTTTTCCATTCGGTGTTTCTTTGATCTTTTTTTCCAGTTCTTTTTGCTTTTGTCTCAATTCCGAAGCCGTTTTGCTGTAAGATTTAATCTGGCTTTGATAAATTCCTCTTGCTTCCTTGATCTGCATACAATCCCCTCTTTCTTTCATTATATATCGTCACAACAGCCTTGGAAGATAACGATTATTTCCACACAAATAGACCGATAATACAGAGTAATTCCAGCACAAATATAACCGGAACGCCGATATAAAATTTCGGTTTATGGGTCTTATGATGAAACCAATGCATTCCTATAAAAGCACCAAACACACCGAAAACAGCGGACAGCATCAATGTCGACTCCGGTATTCTCCATCTGTGATGCACCGCTTTCCACTTGTCAATCCCATATAAAATACAGACCAAAACATTGATTAATAGGTAAATTAATACGCTTTTTTCCAGCATTTTACAAATCTCCTTTTCTCGCGTAACGCATTTTCGTCGAACGGGCACGCCCATTCTGCGCACATTCTTTTGCCGAAGGGCGTATGACATCCTTGGAATACTCACTGTAAATTCCCGCTTTGTAACCTTCTTTCAATGCCTTTTTCACCAGTCTGTCCTCGCCCGAATGGAACGTAAGAATCGCGACACGTCCTCCCGGCTTAAGCGCATCCGGCAGTTTTTCCATAAATTCATACAGCACTTCAAACTCGTGGTTTACGTCGATGCGAAGTGCCTGAAAGGTACGTTGGCATGTCTTTTTTATCGTGTCTTTTTTCTCTTTCTCCGGCAGAAAATCCAACGTCTTTTCGATAATCTCCCGCAATTTTGTCGTTGTATCGATGGCGTGCCCTCTCCGGATCTCATCTGTGATGGCTTTGGCAATCTCTTCACAATACGGTTCATCGGAATTTTCATACAGCATTCCCGCCAGTTCATCTTTGCTAATATTTGCCAATCGTTCTGCCGCACTGATTCCCTCTTTCTGATTCAACCGCAGATCAAGCGGACCATCCACTTTAAAGGAAAATCCGCGCTTTGGATTGTCAATCTGCATCGAGGAAACACCGAGGTCGGCAAGGATAAAATCAAATCCCCCGACTTCTTTCGCAATCTCATCAATGGTGCAAAAATTCTGCAAACGGATCGATAAGATGTCCTCCCCATACCCAAGTGCCTTCAAACGTTCTTTGGTCTTTGCGGATTCCTCCGGGTCTACATCTGTAGCATAAATATGTCCCTGTCCGTTCAGGCAGCCGAGCATCGCTTTCGTATGGCCTCCATAGCCAAGCGTCGCATCGAAACCAATCTCCCCCGGCTGAATTTTCAAATAGTCAAGAATCTCTTCCACCATGATGGAAATATGCATTCCCGCCGGCGTATTTCCTTTGCGGATAACGTGTTCAATTGTATCCTGATATTTTTCCGGCTGTAATTCTTTATATTTTTCTTCAAATTTCTTTGGATATTTTCCCGAATAACGTACTCTTCGTTTATGCGGTTTTTGTTGTTCTTCCATTTTGCTTTCCCCTTATTAAAATAGTTATCTTTAGCATATCACAGTTTTTCGTTCCCCACAATAAAAAAATCACCCTCTGTCCCAAATACAGAGAGTGATTATCTTCTTATTTATATTGTTTACTCTTCACTGTTTTTCTTGCTGTTGACATAACTCTTCATCGAATTGATGACGATCGTAAGTCCCAGAACGATAAGCAAAACAGCAATGATGAGCTGCAATCCATTGGCAATAAATACCTCGCTCCAAGTTGTGGCACCTGCCGGGATTGTCGTAGAAGCTGCCTCTCCGATGGCTTTTACCATAGCGATCAATCTCTGTACCAAGGCGGTAAATGTTACACAGAGCATGATGATAAGTGGTGGAAAGAGCATCTTGTTGCTTCGTCCTGTCACTTTCGTAAATACGCACAGTGTCAAAAGAACCAACGCACTTAACAACTGGTTTGCGGAACCAAACAACGGCCAGATGTTTGCATATCCGATTTTTGTAAGCACAAATCCACATACCAGCGTAATGATCGTAGCAAAGTATGTATTGCAAAATAATTTTCTCCAAGGAGCGGCATGTTCCATATCATCGACGCTGAAGAGTTCCTGAAAACTCATTCGTCCGATACGTGCTACGGCATCAAGACTGGTAAGTGCAAGTGCCGATACACACATTGTCATAAATACGGTTGCTACATATACCGGAACGCCAAACATTTCGAAAAATCCGGCTACTCCCTGACTAAAGATCTGGAATGGAGTTCCGACGGCCGGTGTTCCATCTGCACTTGCCGCAGCACCAGCGACACAAAGTGCCAATACCGCAAGCAGACTCTCAAGCACCATCGCACCATATCCGACTTTCAACATATCTTTTTCATTTTCCACAGTTTTTGACGATGTTCCGGACGAAACCAGACTATGGAATCCGGAAACCGCACCACAGGCAACGGTGACAAACAGGATTGGGAACATCGTACCGAGTGTCTCATTATTGAATCCTGTGTAAACCGGAAGATTCATGCTCGGATGAGCAACAAACAGACCAATTACTGCACCCGCAATCATTCCGATAAACATAAACGTCGTCATGTAATCACGAGGCTGTTTCAAAAGCCACATTGGAAGTACCGCAGCAAAGAAAATATATACAAATGTAATGTAACTCCAGGTATCTTTGCTAAATTCCAATGGACAATTCATACCGATCACAAAGGAAAGAACGATGCAAACGATACCAAATACGGCCTCTTTCCAACCGGACAAATTGAATTTTTTCTGAACCAGTCCGAAGATAACAGCAAATACCATAAACATTATTGACACCATACCGGCTGCTCCGTTTGTCGCAGCGGCTTTTGCTAATGTTCCCGGCTGTTCTACCGAATACGCATTGAATGTTCCGGCAACCATGTCGGCAAATGCGGCTGTTACGATCAATGTAAACAGCCAGCAGAAAAGCAGGAAGATTTTTCGTCCAAATTTACCTATGTATTTTTCAATTACCATTCCCATGGATTTTCCCTGATTTTTTACGGATACATACAAGGCTCCAAAATCGGTAACCGCACCAAAGAATACACCGCCGATCAATACCCAGAGCAAAACCGGAAGCCACCCAAAGGCTGCTGCCTGGATTGCACCCGTGACCGGACCGGCACCGGCGATGGATGAAAACTGGTGGCTGAACACAGTCCATCCATTGGTAGGTACATAATCTTTTCCATCATTGAATTTTACCGCAGGCGTCTCTGATTTCGGGTCAATCCCCCATTTGTTTGCCAGCCAGCGTCCATACAAAACGTAGGCAGCAAATAAAACAACCGCTGCGATCAATACGATAACTAATGTATTCATAATATCCTCCAATCCGGAGCGTCGTGCAAAAGCGCTCCTCTTTCTAAATATATTTTCATCGGTGCCATGCTATGCAAAAGAAAAAGCCTCCTTCTTTGCACGATAAACCTCATAAGATTTATCCTGCAAAGACGAAGGCTAAAAATGTATCCATATCACTTCCGCGTTACCACTCTGCTTGCCGGCATGCTGCTGTCGACCTCTCACTCGCCACCTGGTATAATTCTGTATACTGTCCAGAAGGCGCCTTTCTATAACGGTAAAGTACCGGCTCGGACTACTTGGTACGATATTACAATACCTTTCCCCTGAGCAGCTCGCAGGTGAGGGCTTTCCCGTTCCTTGTTACTGTTTCTCACAAATAACAGCTTTCTGTAAGCGGTGATACGAGAAGTCATATCCTGTTCAAAGCATTTATCCGATGAATTGACTATATCTTAGACCCAATTTTTTTATTTGTCAAGAGAAAATTTTATTTTTTTATCTATTGACAGAATCTTCCATAGTTGTTATGCTAAAATCAAGAAAAAAACGCGGAGGATACTTTATGAATCAGAAACGAACTTTTACTGCCATCATTCTTACACTGTGTCTTGGCCTTACTTCCTGTGGGCAGCCCGCTCAAACTACGCAGTCTCAAGTGCCGGCATCTACCGCCACACCGGCTCCTGCCTCCCCTTCGGCGACAAGAGCTCCAGCCGAGCCGACACAGGATCCCTCGGACATGGATACTATTGATCTGTACGAGTATGACAGCATTGATCCGGCAAAAGGAGATACCCTTGCAGGAGATGATTTTCTAAAAAAAAGTTCAGACGGCGATTGTCTGGTCGTAAATGAAAATGTCAAAAAAATCCTCCCGGTTACCCCGAAACAAAGTCCGGAGGAAGCCGACTCCAATGCGGTAGATCTCATCCTTCTCCGAACCAGCGATCTGAATGTCGAGAACATTGCCAACCTGCTGGATTTTGCGTCACCGGATGACATCGTATGGTTTGATCACGGCAAGCGCAAATATTACTCCCTTTTAGACGACGAACTTGGAGACTTTTTTAAAGATTATCTTCCGGATTTTAAGCCCAAAAACGGATTTTTAATCTATAAAGGAACTTTATTATATTATTACGGAAAATCGAAAGATATCATTATCCCAAATTCTGTAAAAAAAATTGCAGAAAATGCTTTTTCAAAAAACGAAGGTAAAACAAAACTAAATCGTATTGTCATTCCGGATTCGGTAAAAGTCGTCAAATCTTTTGCCTTTTCGGGACGCCGCGTCAAAACCATGATTTTGGGAAAAGGCATCCGGAAAATAGAAGAATGTTCTCTCTGTGACACCATCGACACACTGGTCTTTCAGGGAAAGACCGACAAGATGCTGAAAAATGGATTTGACGAACTTTTTTCCGAGGATTTTGATGACAATACCACGCTGGAATTTCCCAATGATTTTTCCGAAAGTTTTACCCTCTGTTATGCAGACGTCACCCCTTCCGGTTCGAAAAAAAATCCGGAATATCGCTTTGATGTTGAATGGGCTCATGTAAAAGGTGCTGATGGCTATGAAATAAAAACCGAAGGGATCACCCAAAATGTGGAAAACGGAAAAACCCATGGTAAACTCCACATACCTTCTAAGAATGCAGCTGATGAAGATGCGGATTATTATGGCTCCATCTCCATCCGTCCCTTCCGCTATGTAAATGGTCAAAAACAATACGGAAGGACATACGAGACTTACTGCGAATACGAAACCGGCTGCTAGGTTTATCATTCTTCCGGTTTCAAAAAACTACTCTTTCAAAACAATTCCATATTTTTCCAGGTCTACCCGTCCGTTTTCGACAGGTATTCCGTCTTCCTCCAATAATCTGCTCTGCCCGCCTTCGCCTCCAAAAGCAAATTCTCCGGCAAGTTCACCTTTCCCATTGACCACCCGGAAGCAGGGAATGTGCTCGGGATCCGGATTTTTGTGGAGAGCATTTCCGACCGCACGTGCCATCTTCGGATTTCCTGCCATCCTCGCAACTTGTCCATAAGTTGCCACATGCCCTTTCGGAATCTTTTTTACTGCCTCGTAAATCCGTTTTGTCGGACTATCGGTAACAAGGTCATAACTTTCTGCGATCATCTGCTTCACATCTTTTTCCGGTATCGTTCCATCCAAAATGACCGTATTCCAATGTTCTTTGTTTTGATGCCAGCCCGGTATGACGGCGTCATAAGCTGCCCGCCAAAAATCTCTCGTTTCCGGATTCGCCTTCACATTGAGCCAGATATTTCCCTCTTTTTCGTATGTCCACAAAAACGCTTTTTTTGACTTTTTTACACGTATTAACTGCCAGTTCTGATCCCGAAATGGAGCATCCTGATAAGTCTCCGCAAAAGACAGGGCGTAATTCAATGCTTCCTCTCTTGTTTTCATATGCTATTCTCCTAATATTTCAATCTTTTATACAAAACAAATGCCACTATACTTGCGGCCGTTTCTGCAATCCAAAAACAGTTCCAGACAGCTGAACCGCCCAGCAGGATTCCCAGCAGATACGCCGCCGGAATAATACCGATAATATAACGAATCAGTGAAATCACAAGAGATTGTCCGCCTTTTCCCAGTGCTTCCAGCATTCCACTTACCGTAACGGAAAGAGAAGAAATGACAAATCCCATACAAATGATACGAATCGCCGCACCGCCCTCGGCAATTGTCTGTACACTTTCTGTAAACAGTCCCATCAGATTTTCGGAAAATACAAGGCAAATGCCCATTCCGGCTGCCATAATCACAGCGATCATAACAAGTGCGGTACGGAAAATGCGCTTCACTCTTTGGGATTCCCCTGCTCCATAATTATAACTAATGATCGGGCGGATCCCCTGAACGATTCCATTGGCAGACAGATAAATGAACGTCTGCAATTTATAATAAATTCCAAGCACCAGCACATACGTTTCCGAGTAAACGGCAAGGATTCCATTCAATGCCGTGATCATAAAAGAGGGCAAAGCAAGATTTAATGTCGCCGGAATCCCCACTCCGTACATCTGCCGGCACAACCGTTTCTGTATCAGGTTTTTATGCCAGATCATGCGGAATGCCATCGGTCTCTTTACAAATATAATAATATATACTACAAGAGGTATCACCTGTCCGATCCCGGTTGCCAATGCCGCTCCCGCAATGCCCATTTTCGGGAAAAACCCAATTCCAAAGATCAGCATCGGATCCAGAATAATATTGACAACGCATCCGCAAAGCATACTGATCATAGAGACTTTCATTCTTCCCTCTGCCTGAAAAATCTTTTCAAATGTAATCGCTACTACATTCGGAATGGTAAAAGCAAAGACGATCCATGCATATTTTACAGCATCTTCCAATATCGGCTGCTGGTCCGTAAACATCCCTACAAAATAACGGGCAAAGCCGATACTAAACAAGGTAAGCACGATTCCGTGCACGATGCTGAGCAGTGTTCCGGAAGTCACCACATCATTGGCATTTTTTCGTTCACCGGCTCCCAAGTAAAATGCAGCTGCCGCATTGATGCCAATACCAAATCCTACGGCGATCGCCGTCTCCAATAACTGAAGCGGATATACAAGCGATAATGCCGTCATCGCCTGTTCACTGATCTGCGCAACAAAATAGCTGTCGACAATATTATATAGGGAATTGACTAACATTGACAACATCATCGGCAGTGACATCGACAATACCAGTGGCAGAATTTTCTTCTCTTTCATAAATGTTTGTTCCATCGTACAAATCCTCCTGATTCCTTCCTTTGTGTGAATGTTGTGAAACAACGAGGCATCGCCACGCATTCTTCGCGCCTTCGGCGCTCATCATCGTGACAGTCGTCACATTCTTCCGTTCAAAGCAACGAGACACGCACTCTTCGCGCCTTTGGCGCTCATCGTCGTGACAGTCGTCACATAATCGATAAAATTTTTGTGATGTTTCGTGCAAGCACGACATCTCGAAATTTTACCGATTGCGCGTCTCGTTGTTTCACGAAAAAAAATCACACCATCCGGATAGACTCCTGATGATGTGACGAAAAGTAAACATGTTTGTTTAGAAAAATTCACATAAGTTTTAGGAGACTATTGTACTATAGTTTGGATGAAAATTCAAGCCTTTTATGTTATGTTTGTCTTTCTATTCTTGTTCTTTTGCACTTGCTATTTTATCAAGCAATTCTACAATTTCCTCTTTCGTATAATTTGTCTTTTCTCCTTGTGTAAAAAGCAGACGCAATTCATATAAAGTTGACATCTTTATCGATTTCATTTCCTTTTCTGTCATTTCGTCCATTCCTTTCCACCGCCTTCCTATACGTTTAGTATAGCGATTTTCACGCTTATTTGCAAATGCATTTTTCTATTTATGTCTTTTTTTGTAATCCTGCTCGATCTCCTCCGACCAGCCTGTTCCGATTGCCTGTGCCATCATACAGGGAAGTTCTGCTCCGCGCGCTCTTGTTATCGTTTCTCCCAGCACATCGTAGTTCTTTCTTGTGCCTTCACCATCGCACTCATATCTTACCGCCCGATCCGCGTCGATTCCAAACTTGGCTGCCTCTCCGATGGCATCCATATTGGCACCCAGGAACAAGAATTCCCAGTTCTTTTTCTTGCATTTTTCAATTTTATGTTTGATTTTGGCATAGTTATAGTGCCGGCTCGAATTTTCCATTCCATCCGTGGTTATAACAACAATCGTCCGATCCGGACGTTCCTCCTTCGGCATTTCCTTTCTGGCCTTTTTAATGTGGGAAATAGTCAGACCGATTGCATCCAAAAGCGCCGTACAGCCGCGCACAAAATACTGCTCCTCGGTAAGTGGCGCTACACGATGAATCGGCTGGCGGTCGTGAACCAGCGTAAAATCATCATCAAAGAGCATGGTAGTGACCAAAGCTTTCCCCTTTTCTTTTTTCTGTTTTTCCAGCAGCGAATTAAAGCCTCCGATCGTATCCTTCTCAAGTCCTGCCATCGAACCGCTTCGATCCAAAATAAATACCATTTCTGTTAAATTCTCCATAATAAAATCCTCCATTTCGTATATGTTATTTCAAAAACTGTGTTCTTGTTTCTGAAACCATCATAGCAAAATGGAGGTAACATTTTGTCTCTTTGAAAGAGACATTTTAATCGCCCAACGTCTCTTCCCCATATTCATATAGCAAAATATTAATCTTAACAATATTGTACTCGCCTATTTCTATACAATATTTTACAATAAGATCAAATTTATTTCCCGGCGAAAGCGCATATCCTGCGCGTGAAAGAAGGTCTTTTGTCTCATCCAGATTCAAACGCATTCCGATAGCAAGAGCCAGCACCGTTTTTTTCTTCGGATGATATTTTTCATTCGTAATAATTTTTGAAAATACTTTGCGGCTGATATTAGCATTGTGGTATACATCCGCATTCTTCAAATCCTTTTCGATCAGAAACTGCATCAATGTTTCAGGAAGATTTTTCCCGCGATTCTCGACAATATCGTCCAGTGTCCGATATGCCGTTTCTTCACACACCATTGGCAGAGACTCCGAACGGAAAAGTGCCTGCGCCGGATACTCTATTGGTATATGTGAACAGTCCCTATCTTGCTGAATAAAATCCGGAATATCCGGAAAGATCATTTCCGACAGCTGAACCGATTCGTCGTCAAATACTACCAGATATATCATCATATCGCTGTCAAGTAAAAATCGGCTCAGTACTTTAATCGCCGTCTGCAGCCCGATCTTTTTAGGAAATCCATAAGTCCCCGTCGATATAAGCGGAAATGCGATGCTTTTAAACTTCTTTTTTTCCGCAAGCCGCAGACAATTTTCATAACATAATTCAAGTTTTTCTTCCTCTCCCCGGTCTCCCCCTTCCCAAACCGGGCCTGCATTATGTATGATATATTTTGCCGGGAGACGAAATCCCGGTGTAACCACCGCTTCGCCCACTTGCAGCGTCCCGATCTTTTGTCTGGCTGCCAACAGTTTATCCCGTCCAGCCGCCTCATAAATGGCCTGATCGGTTCCTCTTCCATACATGGCATTCGGATTTGCCGTATTGATCACAGCATCTACTTTCATTTTAGTAATATCATTTCTTACAATCTGAAATGGCATAAAATCCCCCCTTGTCCGTTTTAATATTTGTAGTATATACAATAATCAAAAATAATACAAGACATTTTTGCGGCATCTATTTATTTCCAGTAAAATATTGTAATTTTTATTTAAGTATGCTATGATAAATGCAATACAAAACATTAGGAGGGAACTTTATGAAACAATACTTTCGACTTCTCGCACTCGTACTCATTTTCTGTACCGGATGCGGGGCTCAGCAAGCATCAACAACCAATTTAACAGACACCGCTTCGCCTTCTGCCATTGTGTCGGGTGCTGCCGTCACCCCGGAAGCAGTTACCGCCACAGGTCCAGCAGCCCTTCCACAAAATACTGTGAATCCAACTGTATCAACAAGCAAAACCCATACAAAAAATGGTTATGAGAATACTATTTTTACCACAAAAAATTATGTATATTCTACCGATGGAGAAGGCATTCTTCAGGCACCTATCGTAAAATCAAAAACAGGCGCTTTTTCTTATCCTAAGAAAGGAACTCACTATGTGATAAAGCCAGACACGGACAACGATTTTACCGTTTCCGACATGTATGTCACAGACTCTTACCTATACCTTGTCGAATACGATACCGACTACACCAATCTTTGGCGCATTCCTTTTCGCCGGTCCGGTACAAAGGAAACGTTGCGCTGGGAAGACCGCGAGAAAGTATGCAAATTGGAGGATATTATAAAAAAAGATTCACCCGGCATTGACTGGGAAGATTTTCTTTATGCCGAAGATAATAAAGTAATATTTTCCTCGGAAAACGATGGCATTTTTGCAATCAATTTGGACTCCGGAAAAATTTTGAAACTTTTCAAAGACATCAGTTATAACATCGTTGTGGATGAATATGGAGTACCGCGAAAATATGACGACACCATTTTCATGCTTTGCAAAAAAGATCTTTATCGCGTCTCGGTGAATGATTTTTCCGTAAAAAAAATCTGCCAGAAAGTGACCCGCCTCTTTTATTATGCACCGGAAGAAGATGTTTCTGTCTCCCTTTTTCCGACTACTGTTCACAAAAATAGATTGTATTTTCTAAAAAAAGACGGAATTTATGGTTACGATATGAAGTCTGAAAAAACAGAGCAAATTGTGTCTTTGACAGACATTGAATCGCTTTTATCGGGAAAACGAAATGGCTTCCAAAAAGACATCATCGAAACTTGGAATGTTTATCAATTCTTTGCATTGAAAGGCCGCATTTATGCAATACTTAACGCAAACCAACTCACTTATTCATCCAGAGATGACGATAATTATGTCTATGATGAAGATTTTGAGGATGATTACAAAACCTATGATTATAAATTGTCTGTCGTAAGTTTTCGCGCCTCTGACGGAAAAAATCTACGCTACGAAACGCAGATGAATACTTTTCTCCAGGAGAAATTAGCCAAAGCTTATGAATGCTGCGACTACGATGGATTGAATTATTGGACCATCGATACCGGTACCCCACTGTGTCCTGTCGGAAAAGGACAATGGATCATCGAATTTCCTACCCAGCTTCAAAAAGACGGTAAGCGGTACAAAAGCGACTATTATCTCTATGATGTTCTTACAGGAAACTCTACGAAAATAGAAAGCCGTGAAGGGCAGCAAATGAAAGAATATAAAGTACGTTTCAAATCTTACAATGGTTTTTGCTAAAAAACAAGTCCCCTTCAGAGGGCTCGATCTCTGAAGGGAACTTATTGAATGATTATCCTTCAATTGCGATATAATTTTTACCAGCAACTGCTTTGTCTGTCTTTTTCGGAATCTTCAATTGCAAGATACCATTTTCATACTTCGCCGAAATCTCATCCTGGGTAATTCCCTCACCGATGTAAAAGCTTCGGCTCATGCTGCCGGCATAACGTTCTTTACGAATGTACTTACCGGTCTTTTTATCTTTTTCATCTTTGTCCAAACCTTTTGCTGCCGAAATGGTGATATAACCATCATTCAGCTCAGCGGTTACTTCATCTTTCTTGAAGCCAGGCAGATCAATGTCAACCTCATACGCATCATCTGTCTCGCGGACATCTGTCTTCATCATGTTCTTTGCATGTTTTCCATAAAGAGGATCTTTCGCCGGAAACATAGCCTTCTCAAATTCCTTACCAAATGGAAAATCATCCATCCAATCATCAAACAAACTCTCTCCAAAAATACTAGGTCTTAACATAAGTCATTTCTCCTTTCCTTCTTGTAACAAGTGTCGGAAATATGGGTTCCTGCAAAACACCATAGGCACTTAGACTTTTGTATTATTAGCACCATCAGAGAAATCTGAAGTGTCGATTGTTAAGTTTCGATTCGGATCCGGATTCCTTTTCGTAACCCCTTTCCTTATCGTTAACTATGTTATACCACCAATTGTTAGCACTGTCAAGAGGTGAGTGCTAATTTTTTTGTGTTTTTTTTGTGTCCTTTTATAAATGCCGAAATTTCGTTGTGCTCACATTACATTACTTTCAAAGTAACCGATCTCTTGCAATATAGCATCTAGTATTTTTGCATTTTTAATCGAAAAATCAGCTGTCACAACAGGGGTCTCGCCTTCGATTATGCATCTTCCCAACTGCTCTATTTCTAATTGATAATTATGTGGGCAGTATACATTTCGAATCTGCTCTTTTCCTTCAATGATCAACGTATAGGAAACATTCCCCTCTTGGTTAAATTCCGCATCGGATTTGATGTCGCCTTTTGTTCCGTGAATATACAATCTATCATAACGATGCGGCTTATCTTTTTCAAAAATCATCCCGCATGTTATCGATGCACGTACATCATTTTCATAATTTAACAATGCCGTTGTATATACATCAACGCCATTTTCATCATACTGTGCCATTGCTTTTACCCTGGATGGCATATCTTCCAAAAGTTTTAACAGCATACTTGTATTATAACAGCCAAGATCATAAACGGCACCCCCATAATTTTCTTTGTGCAGACGAATGTTGCTCTTATCATAATATGAAGTCAAAAACTGAGATTCAATATAACGGATTTCTCCAATTGTTCCTTCTTCAATTTCTTTTTTAAGCGCTGTAACAAAGGGACTGTGAAGGTAGGCATATGCTTCCATTAAAAATACCCCCTTCTCTTTTGCTGCCTCAAAAAGTTCTATTGCTTGTCTGGGTGTAGGCGCCAATGGTTTTTCGCACAACACATGCTTTCCTGCTGCAATAGCTTTTTTTACCCATTCATAATGAAGATTATTGGGAAGCGGAATATAAACTGCCTGCACTTTGGGGTCTGACAAAAGTGCTTCATACCCTTCGTATGCTTTTTCAAACCCAAACATATCTTTATAATCTTCTGCTTTTTTCAAACTGCGCCCTGCAATTCCATACCGTTCACAATTTTCTGCCTTCTGCATTCCCGGTATGCCGCAATCTCTGGCAATTCCTGCTGTTCCTAAAACTCCCCATCTTATCTTTTCCATTTTTTCCCTCCTTGTCATTTCAATCCTGCTTTTTTCAGCCACTTCCGATAGATTCGCATTTTCCCTGACGGCACATAAACCGATGCTTTTCTCGGAATTCCACGAAAAGCATTCTTCCCAATATTCTTTTTCTTGAGATACATACTCTGAATCTTTACCGTTTTTACTTTGTGGCAGCCGGCAAATGCGTTCTTGCCGATTCCCGTGACACGATAATAGATTCCTTTGTATTTTACATAATTTGGCACTGTTATTTTTTTGATCTTCTTTGAGCTGCTGCCCATGCAGGTGACATCAAAGATGCCCTTTTTCGCATTGACGGCATTGACCCGGTAACGAAGTCCTTTTGCCTTAAATAAAGAACCTTTTAACAGATACGAATACGTTATCTTTCTACCATATTCTGTGTCCTCATTATCATTATCATTCGAACCTTCATAATAAAGATTCTCCTGTCCCGAATTGCCGGCACTGCTGCTATTGTCACCGGAACTATTCTTTTCATCTTCCAGCGAATATTTTACGATGTGGGAACGTTCTCCACACCGACGGCAGTGAATGGACTTTTCGCCCTGCGTCGTCGCCGTCGCCGGGATATCAATCGTGAAATCCGACTCCCAATCATGTCCCAGTGGCTGCAAATAGGTATCTATGAGCAAAATACATTCTTTGCCATCCTCATCTGCATACACCTTGTCACAGTCCCGGCAAATGTAATATTCGATAGTTCCCGGCTGAGTACATGTCGGTGCCTTTGCTTCAAATTTCTGCATATCGTGTTCATGTTCTGCATCCGTTTCCGGACGAACTGTCGCTCCGGATATTTTTTCAATGTTGTAATAATCCCTCGCATTTTTCGGAGTTAGTATCGTAAAATCTTCGGTTCCAGCTCCTTCCCAAGCGTCCTCTGCTGCCTCTGGTGCTATCTTTGCCTTAAATTTCATTCCTTCCAGGGCGGTACAGCCGGCAAATGCTTTGTTTCCAATATTGGTAATTGTTTTTGGCAATGTCACATAGGTAAGTTCTGTCTGATCATCAAATGCATTGGCGTCAATAACCGTAACTGTATAAGCCATATCTCCCATCGCAACCTCTGCCGGAATGTTCACTTTACCGGAAATCTTCTCCCCCGGTTTCGCACAAACATGTATCGTCACATTGCCGGAAAGGTCTTCTTCCTTTGTATAACGCACTCCATCTATTTCGATATAAAGAATGTCTCCGCACCTTTCGCACGTTCCTCCGGCATACTGATGTCCCATCGCCGGAATGACTGTCTGTTCCTCCAGCACCTCACCACACTTCGAGCAATGCCTTCCCTCTGTCACACCGTCTCTGGTACAAGTAGCTGCAACTGCTTCATCAATGACCACCTCGTGAATATGCGATACTTCTCCTGTTTTCTGAATCGTAAAATCTTTTCGAATCGTACCATGGAAAAGCCCCTTACCGGAAATTACCGCTGTCGCCGTTCCGGCATTGACATTCTTTTCATAGGAAATCGTATAATCAATACCCTGCTCCAGCACCGTGTCTTTTCGGTAAGATACTGTCACTTCCGGCTTACAGGCATTTCCATCATAGATAAAGGCGTCTTTTGACAAGCTGACATCCATATCCGAAATGTCCTGACTTCCTTCGCCACCGACACGCAGCATAAAGGTCTGCTTAATGCGTGGATTGTACTTCGGATATATACTCAATTTCGTGATTCCTTCCGCCAAAATCTCAAAATGGTCGTATGGTGCATTATTGCTCGCTTTTTCCGGGGCCGCTGCCACTTCTTCATTCGTCGACTCCATTACCATATCCTGGTAGTCCGTGTCTCCGTCACTCGCCTGAATCCAGCAGTATAACTGAGATCCCACCGGGTTGCTCGTCGGAAAAACCGTCGAATAACTGGAGATAGAACTTGTGCTGTTTCGCCAATACAATTTCATATTTGTCGGCGGTGCGATGCGGATCGTATCACCGCACACGGAACATTTTCCGGTAGTTTTTCCCTCGGAATCCACCTCCCCATAGACATAATCATGTGCTTTTTTTGCCACAACTTCTTCTATTGTATTTTGACATGTGGCACAATAATATTGTTTTTTTCCTTCTTTCGTACATGTAGATTCCGTATAGGATGTCATTTTTCTCGGATGATTACATTTTACTGTGATTTCTTTCTGCGCCACGACCGTGCTGCCGGATTTTGCCGTGATCGTAACCGTTCCATTGGTAATTCCTGTTACCTTACCATCCTGCGTCACCGTTGCCACCGCCGGATCTGAAGAAGTATAAGTAACGTCTTCCATCGACCACACATTACGAATTGCATTGTTTCTTCGAAGTTTCACACGCGGCGTCACCGTCGTCGTTCCATTTGTAAAAATCTGGTCATCCCCGTCCAGATACGTTTCCTGTATATAGTCATTTGATACTTCGATCTTTTGCATCACATCTTCCGGTGCTTCCATCATTGTCTCATCCAAATCCGATTTTGCGGAAAATTCTCCTGCCATCGTCGCCGGATACGGTGCAGCCTCCGAATAAAAGCCGCCAAATCCGACATAAGTAAACTTCGGGTTGATCATACTTGTATAATGCCTTGTTTCCTGACTGAAATCCTGTTTTACCCAATATTGTTTTTCACTGTACCAAAGCAGAATTCCTTCAATCATATCCTTTACATAATAATAAGCAAGATCTTCAGAAGAAGAAGTTATCCCATTACTGCCAATGGAAAAAGTACCCTTTTCATTCAAACGGTCATGTCCGGAATCCATAAACCGGAATGCAATTCCCGCTTCTGCCGCACGGATACGTGCAATATACTCCAGATCACTCGACCATTTCAAGGGAACATAATCCGATGGCTGAAGATATCTGCCGGAATTTCTCGGATCTCGTATATTTCCTGCTTCACATGCTTCTTTTCGAATTTCATTGATCTTAGCAAGTGCTTCCTTCGCCTGTGCAAAATAGGATCCATATACGCCAAGCATTGTGCACCCTTCCGATGCCTCTGTCACATTTGTTTCCAATACTGTCTGTGTTTTCGCTCCTGCCACATTTGCCGGCACAATAAGCGAAAATGCCAGTAAGCCAGTAAGAATCTTCTTAATTGCTTTCTTTTTCAACCTTATCACTCCGATCATATGTATTAGTTTTCTTCCTTGTCTTCCAACACCTGCATGATGTCTTCTAAAAACTCTGTCTGGTCACGCCATCTTTGAATGTCTCTGGCAACCACAACAGCAATCCCAAATATCATTGCAAGAATCACAATTCCTGCTTCTTCCCTGGAAAATGTGACTTTCCATTGCGCTGCCTCAAAAAGCAAAGTCGCCGCCAGCACCACAAGCGGTATGGAAATTATTTCCACTTGTTTTTTCAGATTTTCAATGTCTCTCTTCTTTTGAACCAGAAAATGACAGAAATCCTCGTTTTCTTTCTGCTGCTCATAGTTTTTCTGAATCCTTGCCTTCCAATCCGAATACTCCGTCACATAGAGGATTCCATCGTCTTTCGCATCCTGTTTTCTCATCTTTTTATAAATATTGTATTCTGCCAGATAGTCAAATCCATACGCGTTATTCTTTGCTTCCATGCGCTTCTGATAAATTTTATTTACTATTTTACTAAAAATGGCAAATAAAATTACTCCCACTGCACATACCACACAAAAAATCAAAACCTTGAAAAGTGCGGCGCGGTAAATGCCAATCAAAAAACCGGCAACGCCCCCCACGGCACACCATACATATTTTGAATTTTTATACGATTTAATCTTATTTAAAGTATCTTGATTCATAGCTGCCTCCTTTATTCCCACGTCTTCCACACATCCGGCTGATATCCCAGCGTCGCCTGTCGGCCATTGCGAACGATCGGAATTTTTAAAATCTGCGGATTTTCAAGTATCTTATCCAATTTATCCTCTTCCGCAATATACGTCACCAACGCAAGAGCATCCCGGTCCTTACATTCTTTGTTTATCATACCTTCCAATCCGCCATTGACGGCTGCTACCGATCGGAATTCGCCTTTGCTTAGTGTCTTTTCCCGCAGATCAACGTATTGAAACCGGATTCCCCGGTCCTTGAAAAAACGCTGTGCTTTTTTTGTGTCGTTGTCTTTTTTGCTGCCAAAGATTTGGATATTCATACCTACCTCCTATGTCGGATTATTTCACGATAACAATAACTGTCTTCGTTATTCCATAACACTTTACTTTTATTTTTGTCTGCCCCTTCTTCATGCCTTTTAGCATTCCCTTTTTGGTAACTGCTACAATCTTTTTATTCGCGGAAGCAAACACAACTTTCGTTGATGGGCGGACTTTAACAATAATACGAGCCTTTTTTCCTTTTTTGACCTTTATCATCTTTTTCGCCACTTTAAATGTTGGTTTCTTTACAACAATCCTGCACGTGCTCTGATAACCATCTGCACTCGCAGTAATCAAAGCAGTTCCTGCTTTTTTTGCTGTTACCCGGCCATTTTCATCTACAACTGCCACTTTTTCATTGTCAGATGTATATTTCACTACACTTTCTGTATCCGCACTAAGCTGTATGATTTTTTTCCCTTTTGTATACAATGTGACAGATGTCTTGTTCAATGTAAATGCCCGCGGTTCACCAGTTGGCGGCAATGGTGTTACCGTTGGTGGAGCTGGAAGTATTACAGGTGTGGCACCGGGTGTTGAACTTGGTACTTCTGTCGCAGCCGGAGTTGGAACCGTCGGCGCAGTTGGTGTTGTCGTCGGAATCGGCACCTGCGTTGGTGCTGCGGTTGGCGCTGCGGTTGGCGTCATGGTTGGCGTCGGCGTCGGCACCTGCGTTGGCACTGTTGTTGGCGCTACGGTTGGCGTTGGTGTTGGTGCTACGGTTGGCGTTGGCGTCGGCGTTGGGGTCATGGTTGGGGTTACTGTCGGAGTCGGCTGTTCTTCACCCACCAAAAGCACTCGCGATATACTCTTGCCGGTTTTCGAATGGGTCAGCGTCAATGTCAGTTCCCCCTTACAGTTCTCCCAGTCGTATATAGATACAATCACCTGATTATATTGGCTTTGCCCCTCGTTAATACACTCCTCATCCCAACTGCAGAAAGCCGCTTCCTCTAAATCAACCGCTTCCCCGTTTTCCTTCGTCAATGCCAAATCGTAATCATAAAAAAGTTCCTCAAACGTTGGCTTATAAACCGTACCATCTGCCTTTTTAAATTCAACCGGATAATAATATTCTTTTCCCTGCTGACTGATCACAGATTTTTTATCTGCATCTCCAATCCAATAAAAGTCATCTGCGTCCTCATTTTCCAGTTTTCCAATAATCCAGGAATATATTTCTTCGGTTTTCTTTTTATTTAATTGAAAATTTGTATACTGCGTGCCCTCAATTGTAAAATTCCCACTCGAAGAGGCCTTTGCCTGTATGTAACAATGATTCTCCACAAATCTCGCCATATATTCTGAGCCATTTACGTTTAATTTTGTTAGACCATAGACTTCTCCTTTTATCTCAAGTGTAGTATCATTTCCAACCAAAACGGAGCCACATGTTTGATCCTCGCCGGCTACCGTTACACCGGTAAAATTGTTTGTAACACTCGGATTCGTTGACATTTGTCTGAGATCAAGCACCGCATTTTTCTCGCAAACGACGTTATTTACGTTAAAATCCGCTTCCTTAGGAAGCGTGATCCGCGACTTTTCTGCCATCGTGAGATTATTGATACCGGAAAATGACAAGGTATCAATATGAGCCCCCGCTTTCACACTAACATTCAATTCACCTATCAGATCCGTCTTGTCAAAATCCGTTACATTACTATCTTTTCCCAGTGTAACATTTACATTTCCTGTCAATGTATGACCATCGGCACCCGCTGCATGAATCTCCGTGTCTACCAATTTGGAATCCAGTTCTATCTCCACTTTGTCTTGTTCGGAATCGCGATAATAATCTCCTGCATAAATTGCAGCTATCTTAGTCTGGGATATGGGATTGACCACTTTAATCGTTGTGTGGCTTCCCATCTTTCCTTCCTCTCCCTGGTACGCGCCACCGCTGATCAATGGCCTCACATCGTCCTGCAATGTACTGGTTCCTACTCTCGTATCTACCGCATCCAACACCAGCGTATGTCCCGCCGCATAAATTGTTGTCCCACGTGCATTTCCTGCCTGCGGCACCATTTGCAGCCACATATCACGAAACGTAACATCCGCTCCCAGCTGAATCATACTGCGTATTTTCAAACCTGCTGACGTATCTGAACCAACAATCGTGATATCTTTATCAATAAATAATGGTTTCGGAGATCCGTCTTCGCACGTCTCGTATTTGGTGTAAGCGACTTCACCCACAAGTACAAGTGTCTGTCCCGTCTGTATCTGCTTCAAGGCCGTACGTATATTTTGATACGGTCTTTGGGCGGTTCCGTCACCTTCCGTAAGACTGCCTTCTCCATTTTCCACATAAACCTTAACTTCATCTGCTGCATCCGCCGCCTTAATGCCCATTGGAGCAGCTTGGTTCATAATTAACATTAAAATCAAAAATAATACACTTACTTTTTTTCTCATATCACACTTCCTTTTCTGGAGTTATAAATTTACTTTGCTTCAATGTATCAATCAACAGCGCATCCGCAGGCAGCCAATCAACAGAATCCAATTCTTCTCTTGTCAGCCATCTTGCCGCCTCATGCTCTTTCAACACCAAGTTCCCTGACTCAATTTTTGCCAAAAAACAATCCATCGACAAATGGAACGTAGGATAATCATATTCTATCGTATCAATAAGACTTCCCACCTTGATTTTGGTATCAAGTTCTTCCTGTATTTCTCGTTTGAGTGCCTCTTGCGGCGTTTCTCCCGGCTCAATTTTTCCACCGGGGAATTCCCAGCCGCCTTTCATATCTCCGTACCCTCTTTGGGTAGCAAAAAGTATTTCTTTTCCTTGTTCATCGACAGCTTCTATAACCGCCGCCACTACATGTATCGTCTTCATATCGTACCTCTATTCATTCACAAAATACTGATAAATATCTTCTCTCACCGGATGACTCATTTGAAGTTGAAAATTCATAATGGGAAGAAATCTTCCTTTGTCATCCTGAATCCGGGTCTGCTCCCAAGCAGCCGGCATCACTTGTCCCATGTAATAGAAATCCGTTCCTTCTCCATCGCTTTTCTTGATGAACAAAAGAACTTTCAAACCACTTTCCTCAGCATGAATCAATTTTTGTGATTCTACACTATCCAATGACACACGACTCCGAGTCATCCAGCTAAAAATCTGATTATTTACAAATGCATCTTCATACATTGTACTCTTTGCAATATCCTCTTTTTTGTGATACGTCACAAAAATCGGACATGTATCATATTTAATCTTATAACCATAAACAGTCGAACTTTCATCCTTTTCCCAATTCAACAAACGGCATATGTCCTTACGTGAATATTTTTGATACAATGACAGTCCAAGATCATCCATCTCTTTTTGGTATACTTCACTATATCTTCGAATTCCAAGTTCTACTATATCTTTCATTTGCCGGATAAATTCAGATCCCCGGATTCTCACATAATATAAAAATGTCCGAGAGATAAATTGATCTTTTTCTTCTGTCAGTATATCTAATTTACTGTATTTTTTTCGTTCAGACTGCGTATTAATAAATTCTCCTTCGAGAACATGAACAGCAGACTCAAACGATTTTTCAGACATTTCCATATTATAATCCTGCCGTAATTTTATCTCCATCTGTTTCTTATTAAATCTTCCCTCTTGCAATAATTGCTGCAGCATAATAAGTTCATAAATACGTTTTCCATTTGCCAGATTCTGGGATACGAATTCCAGACAGGCTTCTTCCCTGTCCGTCATTTCTCCGCTATACTCCTTATCAATCATTTTCAAAAAATGATAATAATTTCCTGCGTATTGAATCAAAAGTAACGGATCGACTTCCCCCTGCGTATAAAAATCGACTATACTTGGAATTTTTCCAAGTCGGTCTTTTACCTCAAAATATTTTGCAGACAACATTTTCTTTGTCGTCCTTAAGCCATCGATGGATTCATATATTTTCTTTCTGCTGATTTCATCAAAATGAATCGTACTTGCACCGGGAATAACGCGGCCGCCTTCCCTCAAATATCTTCGGATATTATCTTTATTATAGCTTCTGTCTCCGGATAGTGCAATTGGAATCATGAAATTATTTTTATAATTTCCAATGAAATCGAGAATTACAACATATTCCTTCCCCTCTGCTTTTCGGAGACCACGCCCCAACTGCTGAATAAATACAATCGGCGATTGAGTTGGGCGAAGCATAATTACTTGATTTACTTCAACAATATCGGTTCCTTCCGAAAAAATATCAACGGTAATCAAATAATCAAGGTAATCATCGTCTTCCGACTGCACATCCATCGTCAAGCGTTCAATCGCACGTGCTCTCTCTTCTTCGGAATCCGCACCACTCAACGCCATCGTTCTCCAGCCACATTCATTAAATTTACGAGACAGTTCCCTTGCCTCTTCAATACGGCTGCAAAAGATCAATCCTTTCACACGTTCTCCGGAATATCCAAAATATTTTGCCTGATCCATAACATACTTAACACGCTCATCGCTTGTAAGATATCGGAAGTTTTCCAACTGTTCTTCCTTGGTTTTCCCCTCATCCGAAATCATATGAAGATCGGTAATTCCAAAATAATGAAACGGACAAAGCAAATCCTCTTCCATCGCTTGCTGCAAACGAATTTCGTAAGCTATATTATGATTAAATATCTCATAAATATTTCTTCCTTCTACATTGTCATCCCGCTTATCCGGCGTCGCAGTCATTCCCAATGTAAATTTCGGGGTAAAATAGTCCATCACCCGCTTAAAACTCTCCGCACTTGTATGATGTGCTTCATCATAAATACATGCTTCAAAATATTCTTTTGGAAACTTTTGTAAATTTTCCATCTTACTCAACGTCTGAACCGTAGCAAATACAAAATCCGCTTCGTAATCATGCTGATTACCGGAAACAATCCCTGCCCGTATTTTGCTTCCAAACACCTTTTCAAAAGAATTCTTAGCCTGCTTTGCAATTTGATTTCTATGTACTAAAAATAAAACTCTTTTAAAGCCAAGTTCTCGCATCGCAAATGCAGAAGCATAGGTTTTTCCGGTTCCGGTGGCAGAGATCAAAAGTGCCCTGTCATTTCCCTGTTTTATAAGTTTCAGCAATTCATAAATAAACGCCCGCTGCATAGAATTTGGTTTTAAAGAATAGGCTTCAATAGACGGAACCGATTCCCTTTTCGCAATTTCTTTTTGCTCGGAAACCATCTTTTCGAACAATTTTTTCTCTTCGAATCTCTTCCGATATTCTTCAATAAATTCGTCATATTCTTTTGTACACTCTTCTGCATTCCATATCCGCTCAAATTCCGTCACAATATCTTGTATCATTTCACCCTGACCGGTGGAAACCATCTTCGTATTCCATTCCATATTTTTTGTCAAAGCATCTTGCGTCAGATTCGAACTTCCTATGATAAAATGATATTCTTCCTCTTTTTGAAAGATATATCCCTTGGTATGAAAGCCACTTCCGGCACGTTCTGTTTGATACATACGAAGCTGCACATTGGAGAGACCTGCCAATGTGTCCAATGCCGACGGATCACTAAAGCACAAATAATCTGTCGTCAAAATACGGCCCTTTATCCCCTTATGTTCCAATTCCTTCAAAGTCTGCAAAAGCGGCGTAATACCGCCTCTTGTAATAAACGCTACACTGATCGCGAATTCATCACAATGACGCAATTCATCCTCAATTGCCGAAAACACCTTCTGTCCCTTTTCATTGTCATTGTAAACAAACTGAGGACGATATGCTAAATTAGAGTTCTCCGTCGCATCTATAAACGCTGTATTTAATCCCTTTTTCAATTCTATGATGTTTGTGTTCATTATTGTTTCTCCCGGTTATTGATTCTCTTTATAATCCGTTATTGCTATAAACTTATACTTTCCTGGGCCCAGACCATTAACCTTTTCTATAACTTTTGCTGCTTTAAGTACTTTTATTATATTAGTGGCCTTTGACTTCGAACAGTTAAGCCATTCTATTATATTAGCCTGACTAAATACCCGCTCCGTTCCACAATACAAAAATACTTTCTCAATATTTTTTACATAAATATGTGTTACTTTTGCTTCTTTCAACAATGGTACATATTTTTCAAAAGAATTGCTTACTTTTTCAATGTCATTGCTTACCTTTCCAATGTCATTGCTTACTTTTTCAATGTCATTGCTTACTTTTCCAATGTCATTGCTTACTTTTCTAAAAATGGTTACCTTAAATCCATTACCAAATTCTTCGAATATCGGCATGGGTAAACCATACTCTTTGCACCGATTGATAATTCTTGGAATCCCTGTCCCCCATGCTTCAACAATATGCATATAATGAAATGCCTCTGCAATTGCTTCATTCCTACAAGTTGACTTCCCTGATTTAGCAGTTTCTATATCCAAACCTCCATATAGCATTCCCGGGGATAAAACTTCCATTCTATTATCATATAAACTCACTTGAATACTAGACTTATCCAGATAACTTCTATGAAGGACAGCATTTGCAATCGTTTCTCTAATTGCAGATATTGGCAATTCATATACATCCTTCCTATATTCTCCCTCAATCTCAGCCCCCATATCTATATGTCTTAAAACAAAATTATACGCGTCATCGACTTGTTCGTATATTGGTCCATTAAATTCTTTCCTATCAATAAAAATATCTCTTGTATTTCCTTTAAATAAGGCGCATTGTATTTTGGCAGATTTATTCTTACTATCTGTCAACAAAGCAAATGTATGTGTTGGATATGAATTTCTTCCCACTTTACACAGAATACCAAAATCATGTAATTTTTCTATCGTCATATCTTTAACAGCTAATTTTTCTTCTTCATTTTCACATGATTCTACTGCTATTTTCTTCATAGTCTTGCACAATTCTATTGTCTTTTTTTCGTCGTATTCACATCCAATCTCTTGAAGCATATCATAAGAAATATTTTGACCTTCCAGTTCTAATTCTTTTAGCTTTCTTGGGTCTGCCGGTCTACTAGTTCCATTTATTCTTACATAAGAACTACTTTCTTTTCCTTTTTTATTAAGATAATAGGGTCTAAATTTTCCTGGTATAACATCAACTACAAGAATAGTTTTATCCTCTACTGTCTGTATCGCAATATCAGTCTCAATCTGTGGTGTGCATGCATCTGAAATCATATTGGATATTGCATCTGACAACTTAAAAGGACTTTGATCTCCAATTCCATATACCACACAAGTTTCATCTTCAATTCCTAATATCACTTGCCCTCCGGTACTATTCGAAAAAGCAATAATATCTTTCAAAAATTTCTCGTGATTGTTAGGAATTTCCCGCTTAAATTCAATATTTTTATCTTCCCCAAAATATTTTTTACTAATCATTCCGTCATCTGTCCCCTCATTTTCAATATCCATAATTAAGTTACTCCTTTTTATAATATTATGGATTTTACATAACTCTATAAAACTATAATACCATAAAAGAGAGCATCATAAAAGAATAATTTCATTTTCCCAATTCCCAAAATGCGACCGCACTTGCAGCTGCCACATTCAACGAATCGACTTCATGCGCCATCGGAATATTAACGATGAAATCACTTTTCCGTATCGTCTCATCACACAGCCCATCTCCCTCTGTCCCCATGAGAATCGCAAGTTTGCCCTCTTCTTTCAACGCCGGTGAATCTATGCTGATCGAACCCTCACAAAGTGCCATAGACACTGTTTTGAAGCCCAAATCACACAATAACTCCATATACGCTTTTTCTGTCTCATCAATAAATGTCCACGGCACCTGGAAAATCGTTCCCATACTGACTCGAATCGCCCGCCGGTACAACGGATCGCTGCACCCCCGTGTAAGCAGCACCGCATCCATCCCCAATGCCGCCGCAGAACGAAATATCGCCCCTACGTTAGTCGGATTCATGACATTTTCCAATACTACGATTCTCCTGGCATCTCTTACCACCTGCTGAATTTCCGGAAGTTTTCTCCGTCTCATCGCGCACAATGCGCCTCTGGTAAGCTTAAATCCGGTAATTCCAAGCAAAACGTCTTCCGCAGAAGTGTAAACCGGTACACTTTCATATTTTGCCAAAACATGCGCCATCTGGCCCAGTACGTCCTTTTCTTCCAAAAGAAACGAAATCGGCTCGTAGCCATCTGCAAGCGCCCGCTCAATCACCTTGGGGCTCTCCGCGATAAATACGCCTTCTGCCGGTTCAAACCTATGCAGCAATCCGGCTTCCGACGTACTTGCATATAAAGCCAGCTCCGGACATTTCAAATCATCTATGTGTATCAGATTCATTTTTTGACTATTCTCCTTATCTTTTTGACCGTCCATTTGCGTTACGTCCAGCACTTTCTGCATCTGCTGCAATCGCCGCATCCTTTCTGACGTGGCTCCGGGCTCCATGGTTTGCACAAAACATCAATTTTTCCGGCATCATATCTCTCTGTGGTACCCAACATTGAAATCTGAACAATATTTTGCGGCAGCTCCGTTATCGTAACCGGTTCCATACGAACTTTGGAACGATCCATACAACTCTGCACTCGCACCGGATAAAACTGTTGCAAGCACTCCCCGTCTGCTTGATTGATAACCATGAGCGACTGAGAAAAAAGCCGGATTTGTTTGCCGGAATTTTCCCCGCCGCAGATGATTTTGTCATTTTCCGTTAGTGTAATTGACTTTATAGAAAACATATTTTTTTCTTCCTTTTTTCAACGTTTTCAAATTAAGCGTAATCCGCTTTTTCCCATTCACCCATCGCACTTCTTTTATCTTTTTCCTAACAAGAAATCGTATCGTCGCTTTATCAAGTTTCAACGCTCGATTCTTTCCCGTCTTATAAACAATTTTAACACAAATTTTCCTGCCCTGTTTTTTTGCTCTTTTTTCCACCTTACGAACCGCTTTTTTCAAAGCCGGATAAAGTTTTCTGTTCTTTTTCAATTTCACCACAACAGTAACGTCTTTTTGCTTTCCGGATATATTGGGTTCTGCTGAAGGCGTCGCTGTAGAATTTTCATCCGGTGCTTGCGTCACTACCGGTGAGTTCGTCGGTGGCAATGCTGGCATATTCGTCACAGCAGGTGAGTTCGTCGGTGGCAACGTCGGTGTAGATGTCGCGGCAGGCGTCTTTGTTGGCGTTGCTGTCGCACTTGGTGTTTTTGTTGGGCGCACTGACGGGGTTATCGTCGGTAAAAATGTTGGCTCTGGCGTTGCTGGCTGTTGTGTCGGCGTTGCTGTTGGCGACGTGGTTGGAGTTGCCGTCGCACTTGGAGTCGCTGTCGCACTTGGAGTCGCTGTCGCCGGCTCCAGCGTTGGTTTTATCGTTGGAGAAGCCGTTGGCGTCACAAGCGGCTCATCCGTTTCCGCCGGTGTCGGTTTCGGACTCTCAACAACCTCCGCAGCCACCTGATAATAGTATGTAACATCCACATTTTCTCCAGCAACATTTACAACATTTCCATCCGAATCACTTCCTATATAGGAATAGCCGGCCAGCTGTGGATTTCTTAATGTATATGTAGAATTTGCCGGCACGTAAACCGTAGTTGTTTCCGCCTCCGGAATGTCTTCTGTCGTGCCGTCTTCCTTTTTCAATTTGTAATGCAGATTGACCATGCTCCAAGCCTGCTCCGCCGTTTTGTCCGTAGCCAAAACTTCTCCCGTATCCGCATCCACAATTTTCCCCTCCATTTTATCACCATTAACCAGCCCGGAAACATCCGGAATCGTGATAGAAAGTGATTCTTTGGCAGCTTCCGGATCATACCGGTTCGCAAGTGCAGGAATCGTGTAATTTTTCTCTTCTGAATATTTTACTGTCGTACCATCTGCCCCCATAATCCGAAAAGTCATTTTCAAATGCTGTTCGCGATTTACCATATTTTGTACCACCGTTCGAAATTCCAGATCCCAGTTATTGGCTTTGGTAATATTTTTCTCGCTGATCCTATATTTTTCGCTGTCGCGGTCCAATGTCCCCGTTTTGCTATGTGGAATAGAAATCTCCGGGTCAGCCACATAAATCGCCGCCGGCCGGCTGACATAATCCGTATTATTCAGATTTCTTGCCAACTCCATTTTACACACCTCACAAAACGGCTGACCTAGCCATCTCATCATACACTCACGACTCGGAGCAAACGCCGTCTCCGTTCCTGCCTGAGTAACCCCAATCCCACGGAATCCAAGCATTTTCGCCCACTTAATCGTCTCCGAATTCGTGGTATCCGAGGTATTTGGTTTATTCGTATACCTCTCATATTCATCTCCCAAGCCCCCGATGCTGTGCGCAATCTCATGTGCCATAACTGTTCCATTCTGATTATCTTCTGAATTTGCGGAAAAGGAAAATAATGAATTTTGAGAGGCTCCAAAACTCCCTTCGGAATTGCAAAGCACATGGATCGTACCAGCATTGGCACCCGCATCCAAATAGCTTTCCTCCAATTCCGCTCTCAATGCTTTGGCCTTATCCGTCCCACCGCTTGTAAATCCAAGTGCTTTTCCATATGCTGCAACATGAAAATAGGTATCTACACTCTTGCCCCCATATTCGCTGATTCCCGACTCGTTGGAAACCGCCTGCACCGCATAAATATTGATGCGGTCAGAATACTCTTTGTAAGGAGACCACGTCAACATTCCCCGCGCCTTCTCAGCCGCATCCTGCAAAAACTTGTCCTGTTCCTCTAGCGTATAACCATCGCCCATGATCACAATTACAAAATTTTCCTTATCATCTCCCGCCTTATGAATCACATGCACCGGAAATGTGGTTTTCTGCGTTGTTTCATTTTTAGACACGGTCGTACCCCGTGGTTGCACCAAGTCCGCATCCGCGCTGGCTACGTCCTGTGGGATTATGGAAAATAGTATTGATATAATAAGCAATAGTGCTTGAAATTGTTTTTTCATTCGTTTCACCTCGTGTTTGTGATGAGTTGGGGGGTACTGTTTTTTATTAAATATAATGATATTATACTCGTTTGTGGGGGGATTTTCAATGCAAATTGTGGGGGATGGAGTTTTTTGAAGAGATTTAGAATAACATTCCACTAATACCACTTATACTCTTCTTTTACCATTTTTCCGCTATAAATTTTACCGCCTCTTTTAAATCATCGCTGAAATCCTCCAGATCATCAAATGATATTACTTCGTCCAACACCATATTCACAATATTATTTATTGCAGTTGAACGTCTCATATCAATTAACACACCTGGAGATTTCTTATCCTGCTTGATACGTTTTTCAAGTTCCCAAAATTTAGCGGAAGCTTTTTTCTCGCTTTGTAAAAGTGTTATGTAATCTGTTGCTAGTCGTTCCATGTAGCGTTCCTGCCAATCCGGTATTTTGTTCCGGAATATTTTCCAATCATGTTCTGATATTTGCATTTTCTATGACTCCTTTCCAAAGGTCAGTCCCATAAGCTCCATTGCAATTTTTTTGCTTTGAACTCGCATCATGCTATCCTCTTCATTACTTTTAATTTAGGATATTGTAATTTTTTCATTCGAATTAATGAATTCTAAATTCATCTAACAGTACGGCAGCTTTCTCGTTTCCTATTTCCGTCAATGATAATAGTGTAGTCTCATATGCATTAGTCAGCTTCACATCTTTTTTTATTTCGTCACTAAAAAAAACAAAGGATTTCAAGATAATCATATCAACTATCGCTTGTAAATCTATTATCTCTTTTGCAAATTGTTCCCTGTTTTCTCTAAGAGCTTTTTTAAAACATGAACTTATAGATATCAAGATTTCCGGCAAAAGCTCACTCATATTAAGCAAATATACTGTATACAGAACATCACGCAAATGATTGGGGCCATACTTTTCAATTTGCGTATTCAAAAAGCATTTATCTCTATAACTATATTCTGTCTTAACCTTGTTTACATCCCATCTATCATATCTCCCTTTGCAAAGGAACAGCCTCTTTTCAAGTGTATTTCTTACATAGCCTTCTGGAATATTATTTACATAGATTTCAAGAGTATGTATCTTGTTCTCAATATCAGCCCTCTTACCTTTTTCTCTAAACCCATCAACATATGCTGGTAAAAAACCGCTAAGAGTATCCTCATAAAAATCCACTGTATCTCTAGTAAATATTGAAAAGTCAGCTTCTTTAAATAGAATATCATAAACTGCTTTTGGACTTCGTCCCATCATATTCAGTTCTCTTTGAAAATAAGAAGATACTTTATATTCTTGAAATGTGTTTAGTATTTCATGGGCACGCATTTCTTTACAGTTTTTATGCCATATTTGAATCATACATTGAACAATCGAATTAATAACTATAACAAATCTCTCATCTTCTGTATCCAATCCACAACATGCAACATTACATAAAAGCTCAATATCATAATTACTGATATCAAATTCAGAAAGGTCAACATCCTTACTATTATACAAATATTCTTGAATTATCTGAGACTTCTTATTTTTATATTCATTCCCACTATTTTCTCGTATCCAATGATCCACACCTCGCAATTTGGGAACCATATTAGGAATGAATTCATATTCAGCATCATTACGATTTTCTTTTAAAACTGCTGCATTAAACTTTTGATGATTCATCTCATCTTCAGCAAACATAATAATTGTATTGAAAATCCTACATGCGTAATCTCTATTTTTAGTCAAATAAAACTTTGTTAATTCTCCTATTTGATTAATTAACCCTGAATTTTCATCATTAATAATGCTCTCTAACATCATTAACAATATCTGCTGTTTAAGATTACAATGTATATTTTTGTTCAGTTGTTCCCACAATGCAATTACCATATTAACTTCTGCTACATAAGATTGATTTGAAAATATTTTCTTTACCCGATTAATCCATTCCTCGACTAGTTTATTTCGTTGTTCGTCTGTAATATCTGGTGTTATCAAAGCTGACACACTTAATGTTACAAGTATTTTTTCAAACTGCATTTCAATACGATAATCATCCTTCATCTTTTCACAAAGAGTGTCAATTACTGAAACAATTTGCTCGGCATCGGCTTTTTTTTCATTAATATCACTTATCAGATGATTTAATATTTCATTCAGATGTACAATTGGTTCATTTGCTTCTTCATTGTTTTTTACAATCTTTTTAGCTTCCCCCTTAATCTGTGGTTCAAGCATTATTGTCTTTTCATCTACTTTTGCCACAGCAGCATTACGAAAATCCATCTTTTGAATCTGTAAATTCTCATTAGGATAAATTTTTTCATCATAAATAGCATATAAGTAATCTAAAATGGCATGACATCTATTTTTTATTTTATCATCTCCATAAAGATACGAACCAGTGAAATATTGTTGCAAATTGCATGCACATTTTTCATCTTTCTCATATCGCCTAGTTAGTGTATGCTCAACAAGCCGCTAAATTTTCATAGCACTTGTTTTGTATAAATGTCAGCGTATTTTTACGCTGTTTG
>UQAQ01000009.1 GCA_900539115.1 uncultured Roseburia sp. | reverse complement strand
TCCCATCTTTGACACTTATTAGACTATAAAACGGCCACACCGCCTGTAAATACGGGGTTTGTGACCGTTTTGCTTTTGTATTGATATGTGCTATATTTTTGCTTTTGTGCTTTTTATCGCTTTTGTCTCTTTTATAATGTTCCGCATCGATGATTTTGAGATGAATTCATAATCCGTCCGAAAACCGAAACAATCGTGCAAAGCATCGGTTAATAGCGTTCGTTTATACGAAGGAATATAGCCGCTGTTTTTACTTAAAAGTGTCATCTTCATTCCTCGAAGTGTTTCTAATATCTGGCTGCAGGTGAATCTTTCTCCCAGTTTTTTCTCCAGAAGGCGGTAAACCAGCAGGCTGATATAACAGGTCAGAAAGTGCGCTTTTATGCGGTCATCCCGCTGTACATAAACGGGTCTTGACTCAAACTCCGTTTTCATGATACGGAAGTTTTCTTCGATCTCCCAGCGACGTTTATTGATGTTGATGATCTCCCGGACATCTCCTTCGAGATTTGTAACAACGGCATAAAATCCATCGTACATGGCTTCTTCCCGGATCCGTTCTTCGTCTAATTCATACACATCTTTTTCGGCTATTTCACCATCCCCGGTAACGGATGTTTTATGGATAAAACGAGCCGGATCATTCTGCGTTTTTCCGCGCCGGATACTGCCTGTGTTTTGAAGCATTTTTTGCGCACGTTCGATCTGGCGGCTGCGTATTTTTTGCTGATATTTTTTGTATTTCGGAGAATAGGTAACAATGACGGTCTCGTCCATATCCCCTGTAACAAGGGGTACTTCTTTGTAATAAACAGTATTAAATACCGTTTCATCGGTCTCATCCAGCGTCCGCAGATCGATCATCTTATTGGAACCCGGAACACGGAACTGCGTCGGTTTCATTGCGATGTCACGTTCTTCTTTTTTCATCTTTTTCAACGAATAGGTGATCACATAAGAGCGGTTGCCAAAACTGTTAAAAAAGCGGTTGTTTTTGCTTCCCAGACCAGCATCGGAACAGAAGATAAAGTCACTGCATTCAAAGTCACGTATTACTTTTGTTTCCAGCGGTTTGAGAGTGACCTGTTCGTTCTGGTTTCCCGGAAAAAGATCGAAGGCGAGAGGGATTCCGTCCGCATCCATGAAAAGCCCCATGGTAACAAGCGGATTTGGTCTGTGTTCTTTGCTTTTTCCATATTTTTTGTTTCCATTTTCTTCTTCGATCTCAAAATAATAATTCGTGCAGTCGTAGTACAAAACACGTGTATTTCTCGGATGAACAAAGTTGGAATTACGGTAAAGTTCTTCCTGGATAAAATCCGATTCTTCTGCTAAAACAGAAAGTGCACGGTATACATTGTGCAGGGAATATTTGGGCGGCTCCAGAAGTGTCTGGCAGTAAGAATAACTGCTCATCTTGCTGGAAGGAGAAAGGATCCTTGCATAAATAAGATCGGTAAGGACCGCGTGAAGGTCATACGTGATCTTACGGTGGTTTCGGATATTTCTGCAGATGTTATCCAGCCGTAATTCGCTGCATAACTGCTGCAGAAACAGATATCCTGTATGGAAGGATCTTTCTTCGTCGAGCGGTATGCGGTAGGTCTGTGAAAATTCAACGGATACCTTTTCTTTTTTGGCGTTATATTCAGCGGTATCTTTGGCAGCTTCTTCTTTTGCCCAGGCCATCAGTTTGTCAGTATCGCCGGAAAACTGCTGAAGTAACTCGTTGTATTTCCCCAGTTTTCTATGGATACGGGAAGATGTTTTACCATTTGTCTTTCGATAAGATTGTTTAATATAAACATCTTTATTGTTGTCACTACCTGTTATACATATATACATAGCAATAAATCCTCCTATAAGAAATATAAATATATATATATTATACCACAAGAGTACAAAAGAGTACAGATAAAAACGAAAAAATTGACAAAAAAATAAGCCTCAAAGGGCTGTGCTGTAGGGGATTGTGAAAATCAATGGAAAAACAAAGTGTCAAAGACCCGTTTCACGCATTTTTTTTAAGTATTTCGTTTACATTTTCGACGATTCAACAACATTTTCGTAAAAATGCTTGCATTTCGCCCTGTTGTCAGATATAATATCACAAGAGTTAAAAAAACATAAAGGAGAAATAAAACTATGAAAAAGAAATTATTAACACTTGGTTTAGTTGCTCTCATGTCCTTTACATTGGTTGCATGCGGAGACAAAAAAGAAACCACTACAACTACTACAACAGCAACTCAGGCACCTAAGGCTACGGAAGCACCAAAAGCTACGGAAGAGGCAAAAACAGATTCTTCTGATGATGCAGCTTCTTCTGATGACAACAGTTCTTCCGGACAGGTTACTTCCATGAAAGATCTGGAAGGAATCCTTACTTCCGGATATGCCGGAGCACCTACAGATGACGAAGATTCTGCCATCCTTCTTGCTATGAACGATGACGCAACTTTCTCTGTACTCGTAGTTGTTGATGCAAAATCTAACGAAAACGCAAGTTTTGTCGGCGAGTCTACAAACAATGGCGATGGCACTATGACGATCAACGATGAGTCTTCACAGACAGCTATCACATTTGGTGTAGAAGACAATGGTGACGGTACTTATACTCTTGATTACGGCGATCTCGGAAAAGCTGTTGTTGCTGAGTGTGAAGTATCTGAGGTTTTGGAAATGATGGATACTGTTGACCAGAATACCTCTTCTGTAAACTAATCTTTTTTTCTCGACAATAATACAAACCGGCAGCCTTACGAATTTTATTCGCAAGGCTGCTCTTTTTATAATAATCCGTAACTATTCAGGATCCAATGTATGGAAATCAATGAATCCGTCGTGCTTGCACGTAAGAGACTTTGATTTCCATACATTGAGATCCTAATAGGGCTCCCCTCCACATATGAGCATTTTTAGCCTTGTCAAAGGCGAGAAAAGAACACGAAGTGTTCGAAATGCGAATGTGGAGGGGCGTCCTGAATAGTTATAATAATCCTCGTTTTATCTCACGCAGAAAATCATATTTCTTCTGCTTTCCCATGGGAACCGCATATTCTATTCCTCGCAAATATACATATCCATTTGCTGCATCCACCCGTTCAATGTAATTTTTATTCACAATAATAGATCGGCTGCAAAATATAAACTGGGGAGAATCCAATTCTTCCAGCAGTGCACGGCAGCTTCGATATAATATTTTCTGTCTTCCTCTTGTTGTTTCCAGAATAATATCCCTCTCTTTCCCTTGTGCCATAATAATATCATCCACCCAAACCGCTTCCAACGTTCCTTCTTTCCGAAAGAAAATCTGACGGTTTTCTGACGCCACAGGACAGAAACACATTGCCTCTTCCACCAGTCTTTTCACATATTCTGCATCAAACGGCTTTTCGACATAAGCATAACAGTGCAGTCTCGCATACATGTTCAACGCGCAGTCTACCAGTGTAGAAAATAGAATTATCGGCGTAAACTGATACCTTGTTATCCGCCTTACATTTTGTGCAAAAACGGCACCTGACACATCTCCTCCGCGCTGCCGTGGCTGAAGTACCATATCGATCAAAAAAAGATGGATCGTAGTCACCGATATAATGTGATACGCTCTTTCCAAATTATCTGTTATATAAATTATATTTCCGGGATTCTGTTCTTTTACGATATTTTCTAATTTTTGCCTAGTGTTCTGATTATTTGTAACGATCAATACCTTTTTCATACCCTGTTCCCACGCCTTTCTAATTTCTCCTCTGTCTTTCAAGAATATCCGCACACCTCCGGAGCATGCCAATAATATCACCTTCTTCGGTTGCTACCAATTCCGGCACTTCGGTTCCGCCAAAAATAAAATTCATGTCACACCGAAATTCCGTCGCAAGAATATACGCATATATACTCGTCAACCCATTTTGTCCTTTTTCAATCCGATACAACGCATCATCCGTAATATGAAAGGCCTCTGCCATTTCTTTTCTTTCTAAACCAATAAGTTTCCGATATGCTTTTAAATTTTGTCCGATTCTTTCGTCAACACTCAAATTTTCCTTATCTGACTTCATAACGATTCTCCTTCCATCAATATGATCTTTCTTTTCCATCATACCAACAAATAGGAGTATGTGCTGTGGACTGGTTGTCCGAATGCTCGGATTATTTCTCCGAACAATCAGACTTATTCAAATGTTAGCATCAATAATGATACACTTTCTGTTTTTTTGCCAGACAGATTATAGTCACATACAATGTCAGGATTTCTGCCACAAATACTGCCCCCCAAATCCCATCAATGCCAAAAATCATCGGCAGCAGCAAAACAGAGGCAATCTGAAATACCAATGTTCGCAAAAACGAAATCAAGGCAGATAGCAGTCCATTATTTAACGCGGTAAAAAAGGACGAGCCATAAATATTAAATCCATTGACCAAAAAGGCAAGGCAGAAAATACGGAAGCCATGTCTTGTCAAATCAAATAAATCCGGGTCATAGCCGACAAAAATACGTGCTAACGGAGACGCGATCATCTGCGCCAGCGCAAACAAAGCGACGCCCCATACACCGATCATTTTCAAACTTTTTGTCAGCAGATTTTTCAATTCTTCTGAATTTCTCGCCCCATAATGGTAACTGACGATCGGAGCACTTCCAATCGAATAGCCGAGGAAAATAGCTACAAATATGAAATTGACATACATCAATGTTCCATACGCCGCCACTCCGTCTTCTCCGGCAAAATGCATCAATTGAAAATTAAACAGCGTATTAACAATGGAACTCGACAAATTTGTCATCAATTCTGAAGAGCCATTTGTACAAGTTTTACCAAGAATATTCCAGTATAATTTTGTCTTTCCCAGGCGGAACGGGCTTGCATTTTCCCTTCCAAAATATACCAATGGCAGTAAACCGCCTACACATTCCCCGCATACCGTAGCAAAAGCCGCCCCGGCAAGGCCCCAGCCAAATACCGCGATAAACAAAAAATCGAGGATCATATTGGTCACCCCGGCAAGCACTATAACGGTCAATCCTAATTTGGGTCTTTCTGCGGTCACAAAAAAGCATTGGAATACATTTTGCAGCATAAATGCCGGCATGGACAAGAAAATAATCCTGCCATACAAAATGCAGTTATCCAGCAATTCTCCTGTCGCCCCGAGTGCAGCACTTACATATTTTGTCAATGTGATCCCGAGAACCGAAAAAATGATTCCCCCCACAAGGGTAACATAAACCAGCAATGAAAAATATTCATTGGCTTTTTTCTTTTTTCCCTCCCCAAGTGTCTTGGCCACGATCGCACTTCCCCCGGTTCCCATCATAAACCCAAGTGCCGACAAAGCCATAATAAATGGCATGATAAGATTAAGCCCCGCAAAGGCTGTTTTCCCTACATAGTTGGATACAAATAGTCCATCCACCACTCCATAAATCGAAGTAAATATCATCATAATAATAGACGGCAGTACAAAACGGAGCAGTTTTTTATACGTAAAATGTTCCGATAATTGAATTTTCATCTTTCTCTATTCCTTCCTGATCTTAACTGCTACTGCCTTTCCTGCAGATATCGCATAAAATTCTCTTTGTTTTCCAACGCTGTCGTGGTTGGTCGTCCAAGATCTTCGCGTGCACCGATTGCACATTCCACCTCAATAAGTGTTAATTCCCTGCGCTCTTTTGCTGCCTGTAATTCCTTATCCAGCTGTTCAAATTCACTCACACGGACAGCATACGGATATCCGCAGGCCTCTGCCATTTTCACCAGATTTATCTCTGATGCCACTGTAGGCAGACCTCCTACCGTTTCATGTGCACCATTGTTAATAACTATATGTACCAAATTAGACGGCTTATTGGCACCAATTACGGCCATCGCCCCCATATGCATAAGCATTGCCCCATCTCCATCGATACACCATATCTTTTGCTGTGGTTTTTGCAACGCTACGCCAAGTGCAATCGATGAAGTATGTCCCATCGAACCTACCGTAAGAAAATCATACTTATGACTCTGTCCGTTTTTTTCCCGGATTTCAAACAATTCACGGCTGGCTTTTCCCGTCGTGGACAAAATAGGATCTTCTTTCGATACGTTTACTATATGCTCAATAATCTCTTCACGGCGCATATGATTTTTATTCGAATACTCCACATTTTTTTCAAAAGAAAGAGCCCCTTTTTTCACTACGAAAGCAACATCTTTTCCCTTGGCTAATAGGCTGCGAAACACCTGCATTTGCGCATCCAACTCTTCTTCTGTCGTCTCTTTCGTAACCACATATGCCGCTACATCCATATCTTCTAAAAGTTTTACCGTAACTTCGCCCTGGTAAATGTGCTGTGGTTCATCATGTACACCGGGTTCCCCGCGCCATCCTACGATAAATATCATCGGTATCGCATATACTTTATCATTCAAAAGAGAAGCCAGCGGGTTAATAACATTCCCTTCTCCACTGTTTTGCATATACACAGCAGGCACTTTTCCCGTCGCCAAATGATATCCTGCTGCAATCGCTGTACAATTTCCTTCATTTGCTGCAATCATATGATGCTTAGAATCAATTCCATAAGCATCCATAAGATAATTGCACAATGGCTTCAATAAAGAATCCGGTACTCCTGTATAAAAATCAACATTCAGCATATTCACAAAAGTTTCTACCTGCATATCTTTCTCCTTTTACCTGCTTTTATTTATCCTTTCAAGTTCTTCTACGGTGTCAATTTCAATAATCTGCCCTTCTTCTACCGGTTCAACAATTAGATCCAGTTTATCCAGATTCCGATCAACTACGTCGTCCCAAAATAACGTTTCAAATCCCGGTACTTCATATGCTTTTTCTATCTCTTCTTTTAAAATTTTTGCATCATGGGAATTGAAATAAGAAACACCAACCATATTATAACAGTCCGTGCCGCCCTTTCCTACCCGGATAATTCTGCCCTCAGAATTCTGTTCAAAAACCCAGTCTTCGGAAAAACCGGGTATCATTTTTCCAAAATAACAGGAATGTTCCAATTTCTTATCAAAAATCTTTCCATCGCCAACATACAGATCCGCTTCACAGATAAGATAATCCGCACCATTATCAAGTACCTCTTTTACTGCATAAATAGAAGAAATATTATTTATGTTTTCATAATCGGTATTCTCGATGATATGTATATTACTGTATTTTTCTGTCAGGTAAGAAAACTGATCACCAAGATAGCCGGTAACCAGATAAATCTCGTCAATCCGTCGTCTCTCAAGCCCCTTAATGACCGTTTCCACCATAGGGATTCCATGAACTTTAACGAGCGGTTTGGGTATCGTTTCGGTAACAGGACGCATTCGGGTTCCCATTCCTGCTGCCATTATAATTGCATTTTCCATAACCATTCTCCTGCATTTACCTTATTTATTCGTTGGCTATTCAAAATACTTGTACAGCTTTTGTGGTTCTCCATGCCCCGGATAGACCATCCATTCGCCATCCAGAGAATTAAGAAACGGCATCGTTATCTCTGCAAAATCCTTTTTACTGCCTCCCGGCAGACGAAGTATGGTTTTCTCGCCGCTAACAAGTGTATCGCCTGAAAAAAGGATATCATCATCCATTAAGATACAGATACTTCCTCTGGAGTGTCCCGGTGTCTCTTTTAACTTCAAAGAATGAGTTTTCCATGTCATATACATCTCTTCTTCAAATACTATATCGGCTGTGCACGAATAGGGCTGAACATTCATTTTTTCGAGATATTCTCTTACTTTTTGATCCTTCGATATAAATAACACCTCATAAAATTCAGACAAATTTATCTTAGCGTCTTTCAATCCGGGTACACTCTTTTTAGAACAGATAACTTCAACATCACTAAAATTATCTCTCAGCCAATTCACTCCCGAAATATGATCATAATGCTCGTGTGTCAGTAAAACTGTAATTTTTTCTACTTGCCTTTTCTTTAATGTATCCTTCAGCTCTTTCTGAATACTTGGATCAACAATCAGAGCACTATTCCCCTCTATGAGGACATACATACGCGCATCTATTGGCTCAAAAATATAAGTTTGTATATCCATATACACTCTCCTTTTTCCTGCACACTATGCTTTACAAAGTATAATATGTATCTTCCCACCATCCTTATTAACAATCAAATTTTTTTCTTTCAATTCAAATTCAGGCAGTTCATTGTGGGAATATTCTCGTATTTCATATTTTTTAACGTTCCATAATTCATGTTCATAATCTACTTTTAACGGGGGAATCACGTTGCTGCCATGATAATCATATGCTCGCAATAATTTCTGTATATTGTGGGCAGTATCGTCCAGATGCAGTATCCCTCCCTGTGGAAGTATACTTTTACGAAACAGTTTGCTTTCGGAAGAATATTCCACATCGTATCCCATTTTTTTCCCTTTTAAAAGTTCTTCAACAAAGTCTGAAAACAAGGCAATCCCAATTTTCATACCCTTTCTGGCAATATCAAACGCTGTCGTACTCTCCGTAATCTCTATTTCTTTTTGTGCAATAATCTTTCCATGATCAATTTGATCCGTTACATAATGCCATGTTACTCCGGTATATTTTTCCTCATTGTAAATTACCCAAGTTGGTATATTTACTCCCCGGTAAAGCGGTAATTGGGAATAATGGAAATTAATTATGGTAACATTTTCCAGTTTTACAAGCTCCGCGGGAAAAATATATTCATTATTCGCACTTATAATAAGAACCTCTCCCTTGTTTGTATATCGCATAAGATGCTCAAGGATATTTTGTCTCAAACAGGAAATATATTCCACATTATTCTTTTTACATTGTTTTTTTAAAAATGAAAGGCTTGATCCCTCCATTTCCATAACATGAATATCGGATCCATTTACATACTTAACAATTTCATTTAAACAATCACATGCAATTGTACCGGATCCAACCAGCAATATCTTAGTAAAAAATATAATACTCACTCCTTTCTCTGTCCACTTTATAAAATGAACTTGTCTAGAGAATCATCTACTCAATATTTTAATTCATCTCCGGCAATACTTTATATGTTGCATATCATTCTTTCGGCTCTAGCAAATGCTTCGGTTAAATATTTTATAGAATGCTCCCGCTCCTTTTCCAAATTTCGTTCAACAATACTCCAATCAATTTCTTGCAAAGTATTGATTTGAACATTTTTTTCAATAAAACGATTACCAATTTCCAGTCGATCAAACAAATCCAAAAATCTGTAATCCGCACCATTTTTCCACATATCTTCTCTGCCAAAAACATAAAATTCTGTATTAAAAGCAATAGACAGAGCCATTCCATGAAAAGAATCTGTACATACTGCCTTGGCATATCGAATTAAAGATAAAAACTCTCTTGGTCCGACAACTCCCTGATAATCTTCACCTCTATATTCAGTAAAGCCCTCTATTTTATCAATCCAATTTGTGTTAATGTACACAACTTTTACATTTCCATATTTGTTCTTTACATCTTCAACAGACAATCGGTGTACTTCTGCATCTGAAATAAAATAGCCCAAAACATAATCATCTTCTATTAGCCTTTTCTCCGATTTTTCTTCCCAATAAGTTGCTGATACGGTCAGGGTGGGATCAAGAACCGTTTCAATCGGTAGATCTGTATATTTCGAAACCAGCTTTCCTACCTTTTGTTCTCTACCGCTTATTGCTACAAAACTTCTTAATGCATTTGCCATATCATAATTCACATCACCTCTCTGAATAGAGGATGCATAAGCAATTTTAGGTTTATTTTTTAAATCTTTAAAATCCCATAGGAACAACGGACATATCCAGTTTGAATTCCAAATTGCATCACTGCCACACATCAAAATATGTGCTTTTTCTGCTATCACCTTTGCATCATCATTATTATAACATATTTTTGATAATTTAACTTCTTTTTTAAAATAAACATCAAATTTCTTTTTCGTTTTCCAATATTCCTTTCTCTGTAACTTTGGAAATTTCAAACTAAATTTTCTTTTTTCATTATTATATTGATTATTTATTGTAATTGGATTATACCCTAAATCTTTTACTAATTTTTGCAATGCTGTCGTTTGCAGAGCCGAACCATAATTTAAGGACAATACTCCCGTCCATGTACTTATAACAACTGTTTTCATCTAAATTATAACTCCTTTTTTGCATTATATACTAAATCCTCATATGAAATAATCGGGCATTTCATCCCTTTTTCGGTAAATTCCTTTCGTATTTCATCGTAATATAATATTGAAGTAACTAAAACTGCATCAATTGGTTTTTTTACCAGTTCATCTATCGTATAAACCGTCTGTGACACCGATTCCTGTTTATCCAATTTATTACGATCCCCTAAATAAATTGTTTCAAATTTACTTGTATCGAAGTTTAGTAAAATTTCAAAATAGTATTGTCCCAAACCATACACTGCAATTCTATTTTGATTTCTATTGATAAAATAATTTTCTAATGGTATATTATTTTGTTTAATTATTTGTTTACATTTCATAAAATTTTGGTATTGAATCTGTTCTGCCATACGCTTTCTTTGATCTGATACTTGTACAAGAATCCCCTGTCTATAACCACAGAAAAAACAAATCAGACTTACACCAATTAATATTATACCAAAACTAATCCAAGACACCATTTATTCCACCTTTCATATCTACTGTCATCGATGCAAACTAATCACTCCTCCTCCACCCGTAATATAAAATGTATCTCCGACAATTAAATTTCCAAAATCACTTACCATAAACACTGCTAACGCAGCAATTTCACAAGGGAGTGCATATCGACCTGATGGCGAAGCTAACTCTATCGTATCCGTTACTTCTTTTCCCAGCATTGGCGTAGCAACCGGTCCCGGAGCAATTGCATTAACTACAATTCCATGAGGAAGCAGCATATCTGCCAATCCTAACGTAAACCCCTTAATTGCCCATTTGGAAATTTGGTACGGTGTCCATGCCGGGCGCAAAGATGCCGCTGACGATATATTTAATATGTGTCCTTGAATATTATGGGCAATCATATATTCTCCCATTGCCTGAGACATAAAGAATACACCTTTTACATTTACATCCATTACAGAATCATATTCTTCTGGGCCTATGTCCATAAACCCGGAAGCCACATTTCTCCCGGCTGAATTCACCAATATATCAATTCTATTTTCTTCAAAAAGCATTGCCGCTTCTGTTATTTTATCTCTAAATTTATCAATTTCCAGTACATTCAGTACAATGGATTTTACACTTCCATATTGCTTTAAATCCTCTTGACACTTTTCCAATTTTTCTTTATTGGTACCTGCTATAATAGCCTTGCAGCCACTTTTCAAAAACTGTTCCGCAATCCCATATCCTATTCCACTACTTCCCCCTGTAATCAACGCTACTTTGCCAGTTAGCATTTTTTGTGAATCTTGTAATACCGGAATTGGAATCTTGACAATTTTCCCCACTTCCTTTTCAAATATAATTTCATTTGCTGAATAAATATCACATTTAATTCCTATTTTTCTTGCACTTTGATATATTTCCGATTTCCACTCAGAGGTTATTATAATAACCGTATCCTGCGAATTTTCCTCTAATACTTTTTGCGGAGAACAGATCATGATATCCGTTGCACTTACAATACTTCCCCATAACTTTTCATTGGAATCTACTATATATGCTATGTCCTTTTTGTCCCCTTTATATAATTCAGAAAATCCGGGACCACCACCCCATGCTACAATTTTTTTATACGCTTTTTTTAGTTCTTCATAAGTAATCATCTCTCTCCTCCATTATATTAACTTAATTGTCTGTATTTTTTCTCTTGCCAGCGCCTCTGACTCACAATCGGTAAAGACCTCAAATAAGATTGATTTCTCATTTGACGTTTGATCTGTAAAATGTTTCATTTTCATCAAATACTCTTCTTTACTTGCAGCACTCATATATTCAAATCCTAAATTTTCTACAAAATCCTTAATCAGCTTAGTTGATTTGGATCCAAAATGGCCTTCCGCAGCACAATACGGCCCTAAATCCTCCCCGTAAACCTGAATACACATGCTATATTTGGAATAAAACTCTGCACCGGCACCATTATTAACGACCATAATTCTTAAATTTTTGCCAATATGACGATTGCCCAATACATTAATATCACTAAAAAAGCCCAAATCCCCAAATATGCCAAAACATAATTTGTTAGGATCCGCTAATGATGCTCCACATAAAGAGGACATACCCCCTTCAATTCCAAACCCTCCCGTATTAGCATAACAAGTAGTATTTTCCGGTAGCTCGAAAAAATTCCAACTTCTTAATGAATTCAGAATTCCCAAGTATACGATTGAATTATCTGGAATATATTCCGCTGTATTTTTTGCAATCCACATATTAGAAAATGGTAATTCCGGGATAGCACAATACAATTTTTTATACAAAGTATTCCACTCATTTACTTGTTTCGCTGAAACACCAAATTCTTCAGATTCTATGTCCACCGTACTGTAACGCAAGAAAAACTTTTCTTCTTCCATTTCAAATACGTAACGCAATCTGGCAAATGTATCTCTTACTTCCCCATCCGGATTTACTCTCCACATTTGTTTTGCCTGAATTCTCATGTAGGCTCCTGTTATATCTCCTATGTGTATAAGCAGATCAAATTCTTCCATTGAACTCTCCGTAAACTGCTGTATAAGAATAAGCGGTGCCAATACACGATATTCTCCATGATAATTACTGGTTTGATCACACAATACAACCGCATTGTATTTTTCACAAAAACGATCAACAGCAGAAAGCAATTGAGGGCTCCACTTTTTATGTGCCCCCGCAAAAATTCCAATCTTTCCTTTTTTTATCGGCGGGAACTTATCAAAGTCTATTATTCTGCGAATCACTTTTACTGCCGGTAATGCTTTAATAGAACAGTCCATACTAAAATTCGTTATCAAATTGATATGTACTGGTCCTGCTCCATGCCTTGTCAATTCCAATAAGGCTTTATTTACAGTTGCTTCACATGACCATCGTTCTTGATTTGTCGTTACCATCGGTACCTGAACACTCAATTGCGCAACATCGTTTGGCAATAACGTTCGATCTGTTACCTGCGGACAATTATGCCCAATTCTACCCGAATATTGGCTACATGTTATTGCCAAAACCGGCAATTTCCTATAGTATGCCTCCGTTAATCCAGGCATATAATTACGTGATGCCGTGGCACCTGTACAATTGAGTGCAACAACTTCTCCACTTTCCGCTGCCAAGCCACATGCCATATAAGCCGCTGAACGTTCATCACTAGAGGAATAGATCTCAAAATAGGGATCTCTTTGAATGCTGGACAAAAAGCAGAAATTTGTTCCACCGGGACTGGCAACAACTTTTCGAACCCCATGTGCTTTCATGAGAGCAATAACAATCTGAACATTCTTTTCAACAGAATACTTTACTTTTCCAAAATTGTCTTCAATAAATTCCGGTTCTGAATAATAGTTCGTATCTACTAACGGATTTGGAAATAACATGTTAGGTGTGTATATATCACACTGGATTCCCATTTTTCTGGCATTTTGATATATTTCCATGTCAAAAATGGAACATATCAAAATTGCAGTTTTCGAAATTTCTTCATCCAGAATCACTTTGGGATTTCTTATTTCAATCCCATGTATTTCTTTTCCATATAATTCTGCGTTCGCATCTACAATATATGCAACCTCAAAATTTCTCTTATAATTATTTTTAAAGGTGGTACCTGCCCCCCAAACAATGATTTTATTATAATGTTCACAAAATTTTTCAAATCGTATCATAACTATGTCTCCTCGTTTTCCTCAAATCAGAAATTATTTATCACACTCTCTGATTTTCAAAATCTGCTCCTCTCAATACTCTGATATCAACATTTCACAAAACTCAAGATTTCCCAGTTCCATAATCATTGACCCCCAGGATAATCCCGCCCCAAAGCTGGATAGACAGCAAGTATAGGAATGGTCTTTTAACTTATCCTTTAAATTATATGTAATATTAACCGGTATGGTCGAACCGCTGGAATTTCCAAAATTTTCAACAACATTCATTGGAACTTTCTCCCACGGAATCTTCAATTTGTCTGCCAGTTTTTGCAACATAAACTTATTTGGCTGATGAAACAAATACCACTCAATTTCATCCTTAGACTTTCCTGAATATTTCAAAATTTCTTCAATCAACGGCGGCACTTGTTTCTGTACAAAATTAAAGACTTTTGAACCATCCATCCATAAATCCTCATAACTTTTCATCGTACCGTCGCCAATATCAACAAGTTTTTTTGTTTTTTCGCTATGTGGCATTTTGTAGCCGCCTGCATGCATAATTAACGCATCTCTTTCTGTTCCATCATTATATAAATTCATATAGATATCCGCAGCATTTTCATCATTTTCAAAAACTGTAATTGCTGTGGCATCGCCCAAAAAACTCGGAGAAGAAAGCGGTGTTTCTCTTTTTTTTCTGCACAAAACATCCGTATTAAAAACGACTACTTTTTTATTTCCAACCACATCAAGCAGCATAAGCGCCTGCAAAGAGCCTAAGACAAATCCCACACATCCCTGCGGAATATCCATACAGATCACATCCTGAGGCAGTTTACATTCACCATGGATAATATTACTGATATGTGGAATAAAATAATCCGGCGTTAATCCGGTTACAACAATTGCACCAATTTCTTCCCGCTTAATCATGTCATGTTCAAACATATAATTTAAACCATATACACAAAAATCAGAACTCGTTGACGTCTCCTTTGCCGCTCTTCTTTTACCAAAACCCATAATTTTTTTCAGTCTTCTGGTCTGTAAAGTAGCAATTTCTTTTGTCTCTTCATCATAATCATATTCATTTTCAGGCATTACAGTAAGCATTCCGCTAATTCTTTTTCCCTTAAATGTTGTAATCATAATGAGCCTCCATTTTTCTTAACAACGTCAGCAATTGTTTCAACAGACATAAAATTTTCGGGAATAATATCGAGTCCGTCAATGGAAATTCCGAATGTTTCATCCAATTCTGCCACCAAAGTAACCAAATCAAAAGAATCCAAATATCCATCCTCAATAAAATCTGTACTATTTTCAAAATCATATTCCGGCCGGATTTCTGCTAATATCTTTTTAATTGTTTCCATTTTTTTCTCTCCTTTATTTATATCATTGTTGACAACTTAAGCCGATCAATCTTGCCATTTGTGTTTCTCGGAAGTTCTTCCATCTCATGATACTCCGTTGGAATCATATATCTTGGGAAAGAAGCAGCTAATGCTTTTCGAATTTCTTTCTCTGAAATTCCATTGTTCTCATAAAACAAAACAATTTTTTTATGTTCCTTATCATAAACAACACAACAGTTTGGTACCAGTTTTAAATTATTTACAATTTCATGCTCAATTTCACCCAGTTCAATCCGATATCCCTGATGCTTTATCAGACTGTCCTTCCTTCCTTTGAAATGAATCAATCCATCTTGTTCCAAGCTGGCAATATCACCGGTTCGGTAAATCAGTTCCGGATACGAATGATTCAACGGATTCTGAACAAATACCGCATTTGTCTTTTCCGGATTATTATAATAGCCCATCGCAAGAGATGTCCCGCGTACACAGATTTCACCTTCTTCTGAAATTTTGCAAGGCTTGTCCTCCTCATTTAACAATAAAATATCTGTGTTGTTACAAGGGATACCAATTGGAAGTGGTTCATCATCTGCATATTCTTTGTCCACAATATAATAAATACAATCCAATGTAATTTCTATCGGACCATACAAATTTGCAAACACCGCGTGAGGAACCATTTTTTTCCAGTAATTAAACTGCTTTGTTGGAAACACCTCACCAGCAAACCAAACCGTTTTCAATTTGGGCAGCGGTAGTTTTGCCAGTAAGTCCATGTTGGCAATATTTACCATGATCGTTGGTACCCAGAATATAAAATTAACCTCTTTATTTCGCAATTCCTCTAATAATCTTGCCGGAAATACACCGAGTGCACTATCCAGCAAAACAATCGTCGCACCTTTAAACATCATGAGACACAATTCAAAATCGTAAATATCAAAAACAATCGGCGATAGCGCACCGATAATTTCCTCACCATCAAAGGAAAAAGTTTCATCCGCCCAACGGACAAAATCAAAAAAACTTCGATAATTTAATACAACCCCTTTTGGTGTCCCCGTCGATCCCGATGTATTAATAATACAGAATGGGTCCGTGTCCACTAATTCATTTCGTCTCTTCTGTAATTCCTCCGTATTCACATTCATTTGAGTTTCATCCAAGGAATCAAGATTCAACAAAGTAACACCATATTTTTCCCAATCCATAATATCTTTGTAGGCATCGTTTGTAATTACCATAACCGGCTCTAACAGCTTTATAATATTCTCCAAGCGGTGAACCGGTGTTTTAATATCTAAATTATTAAAAATATTACAGCTGTATGATATGCCCAAATCAGAAATAACCGCCTCGATAGACTTCGAAAGCAAAACAACTATCGGACGATTTTTTACAGAACCGGTTAACTCAACGATATAACTGCCAAGTTTTTGTGCTTTTTCCTGTAATTCAGCAAAGGTACATGCTTCCTCTTTATGACGGACTGCCATTTTTTCAGGAACTCGCTGTACCGTTTCCTCAAAATAATCTAATACCGATTTGTACATAGCTATACCTCCCTGTATTTTTACTGCACGGTTGTTACATTTCCATAGGAATACTCTTTAACAAGTGGTTTTGTATCATACGGCTCTGCCAGAAAACAATTCACATCTTTCGTAAGCCACTCAACCTCTTTGTCATACGCTGCCTGTTCTGTAAAGCAGGCAATGGCTGAATTACCAACTTTCTTTTTCAGGAACAATCCCTCATCGATCAATTCCTGTTCAAAGGAAGGCGGCACATCTGGCAGGACATCTCTGTATTTTACATATAAAATGCGCTTGTCCGGTCTGGAAACTCCATTCTCATCAATAATATTTCCTTCAAATTCCATATCATATCGATATGGCACTCTTAACTTTTCTTCTACATAGTGCATCTGCGTATGACACTGTGGCAGCTGCGAACCAAAAAACATAATTCTTGCATTTTTTGTATGATGGAAACGGTCAAAAAAACTTCCTTCTCCAAGTGATTTATTTCCACTCACTTTTGCAAGTTCTTTGTTCTCTCCTACAATACAAACGGACATCAAAGGGTCTTCCGAGCGCACCGATTCGGGAAGTTTTCTCACATACTCATTCAGCATTCCCATTTTGCATTTTGTGTTTTTTATATCAAAATCCTCATGATTTCCATAACTAAACGTAAAAGTAGGAAAGACTAACGTTTTTACTCCCAATTCACAAATAGCATCATATAAAACTTCTACCAATTCTTTTCGTTTTAATTCTCTTGTCGGAAGTCCAAAAGATAAATCCGTATGGATAAGAAGGACATCACAGTCATCAGCTTTTACCGCTTTCATTGCATGAACTAAATCACTATAAGTAATCCAGTTTTTCTCTCTGTCTTGAAATAACTTAAGATTTTCCTCTCGTTTCACTTACAATCTTCCTCCATCCACATAAAATTTTCTGCCAGTGATAAATTTGGATGCATCACTCAATAAATAAGCAGCCATATTCGCAATATCTGCCGGTTCTCCAAGTGCCATCAACTGCCGCCCGACAACATTACTTTCTTCTCCACTTACTTCCGAAAAAGAGGCAGCCATCGGTGTCGCAATTGGCCCCGGAACTACTGCATTCACACGGATTTTCTTATCAAACAATTCAACCGCCAGAGAAGAAACCGCCATCTCAAGAGCACCCTTCGTTGCTGCATAAACACTCATACATTTTTGAGGATAATGCGCATTAATAGCAGATAAACATACCACACTTCCGCCATCAGAATTTGTTTTTTTTGCAAAGTGTTTCATTAACTCCATAAACGAAACATAATTGACGGCAAACATATCCTGAATCAAATTTGCCGACACTACTTTTAATGGTATCACTTTAGCAATCCCTGCACAGTGAACAAAACCATCTAATTTTTTTCCTGTTTTTCTTATTTGCTTAAAAACATCCGCATACTTGTCAAACTCTCTCAATTCCAAAGAGATGACAACATGTCCTTCTCCGCTCAATTTTTCCTGCGTTTCAGCCAGTCTTTGCTCATCCCTGCCAAATAAAACCACCTGTGCACCAAGATGACTGAGCAATATCGCGGTTTCTCGCCCGATTCCGGAAGAAGCACCTGTCACCATAATTCTTTTACCGGTTAGCTCCATTGGATTTATCATGTTTATTTCTCCATATTTTCCATTAAATCGCCCACTTTAATATAAGAGCGGATTTCCGAGGCATGTGGATATTTGCCAAACTTCTCATCCATCATTGCAATTACAGAAAGCACAGCAACCGAATCCCAGGTTTCAAAATCTTCTAAAACCATGTCTTCCTGCACTTCATCTGGTTCAACCTCTAAAATGTCAGCAATAATTTCAATTTTCTCTTCTCTTGTCATTTCATTTTCTCCTTTATTTATTTTTTACGCCCGATGATACCGGAATAGCAGCCCCAGTAATGTGCTTTGCTTTGTCAGACAGCAAAAATTCTGCCAAGTAAGCAATCTGAATTGGTTCAATCACACCTAATGGCATAACATCACTTCCACTATTCAGCCTAAAGTGTTCATCCTCTGCAACCATTGGTGTATCCACATAGGATGGCATAATTGCATTGACACGAATTTTTCTTTTCAAAAATTCTTTTGCCATTACTTCAACCATTGTATTCAATGCTGCCTTTGACGCCGCATATGTTAACTGTCCCATAATCGGATGTGTTGCCGCCAAAGAAGATATCGCTACTATTGACGCATTTTCATTGGAATACTTTTTACTGCAAAAATATTTCCCAAGTTCTGCAAATGACATACAATTCACACGCATTGTCTCTTCCAAGTTTTCTACCGAAACACCTCGTACCGGTATCGGATTCGAAATTCCCGCTGCATGAACCATGCCATCTAACTTCAAACCCTTTTCTTTGCAAAATTCAAATATGGTTTGTATGCTTTCCAGTTCATTCAGATCACAAGCATACGAATATGCATGCTCACCAATTACATCATTGACTTCTTTTAGCCTTACCTCATTTCTCGCTGTTAAAATTACTGTTGCTCCCTGCTTTGCAAGATATAAGGCAGTTTCTTTACCAATTCCGGAAGATGCTCCTGTAACTAAAATAGTTTTCCCTTGCATAATTCACCTTCTATCAATCTTCATAGAAAAAATCTGTCTCTTCAATGGGATAAATATGCTTGGTATCCATATCTAAAACAACACTCGACCAGGCAAGCCCAACACCATATCCACACATATAAAAACGAACTCTTTCTTTCTTTTTTATCTCATCCACATTATTACAAATTGTAAATGGCAATGTAGCAGTCGATGTATTTCCATACTCTTCATACGATCGAAGAACTTTGTTTGAGTCTATTTCACACTCTCTGGCAATTCCATCCAAAATCAATTTTTGTGCCTGATGCAAAATATAAAAATCAATGCTGTCTTCTGAAATGGAATAATGCCGTCTCATATCGCGGATGCTTTGGCACACTTCATTTAACGAAAACAGTAATACCTCATTGCCCTCCATCGTCAATGTACCATCAAGTCCCACGCTAATAAGCTTATACCGCTCACCATCTGTCTTCTGGGCATAAAACAAGGAATTTCCCTCTTCAATTTCAAGCGCAGTTGCACTTGAACCATCACCAAATAACAGCGAATCCGTCGTCGGCACTTCCGGCATTTCCTGATAACGACCATCACCAACAAACAATAGCCCCTTTCCACCGGCATTCTGAAGCAATGCCGAAATAATCTGCAATCCGCTAACATATCCGGTACATCCAAGATTCACATCAAAAGCCAGACAATCCTGCCCGATATGTAATCTCTTTTGAATCAGCATTGCCGTTGATGGCGTACGAAAATCCGGAGATTGTGTGACATTTACGATAACCCGGATCTCATCGCGGTTCCATCCTAATTCGTTCAATAATCTCTCACCACATACACAACTAAGATCCGCTGCCGACTGTCCCTTATCCATAAGATGTCTATACTTAATTCCAGTAAGCTCAACCTGTTTTTTAGCTCTTCGTTTTCCTAGTTTTTCAGCTATAATTTCATTGTCCACCACCCTTTTGGGAGCAGCAGAAGCAATTCCGCAAATCTTTATATTATCATATTGACCATACATGGCATAATCTCCTTCAAAACATTTGAAACAATAGTTCTAACTTGAACTCATCCATGATATCCGGCACTGATTGCAACAGTCTCACCTGTAATAAACTCAGCTGCGTCTGACAATAAAAATTGTATTACAGCAACCACATTCGAAATGGGAATGATACCAAGCGGCTGTTTCTTTTGTATCTCTGCAATTTCCTCTTCCGTCCAATCATTGTTATCACTGGACATCTTGGATTTAACAATTGCCGGCATTACTGTATTAATTCGAATTTTCCGTTTTATAAATTCTTTCGCCAAAACCTGTACTTGTACATTCATTGCCTCTTTTGACATCGCATATGCAGATGTTCCCGTTTCTCTGGTAACAGATGCATATGAAGAAATACCTACTATTGCGGCTCCTTTGTTTGATATCATTCTATTTGCAAATAATTTACATATTTCAAAAAAACCAAACACATTGATTCGAAACATTTTTTCCAAATCTTCTTGCTGCATTACCTTAACCGGCATATTAAAATAAATCCCTGCACAATACACCAAGCCGTCTAATTTAATACCCTTTTGGCGTATAATATCAAAAGAATGTTCAATCTCCTGAGCATCACACAAATCACACTCAATGATCAGACTTTCCCCTTCTAATTCCTGTTGCAGTTCTTTTAATTTATCTACTCTTCTGGCTAATAAAATAACCGTTGTATCTTCATTGGATAATTCTTTTGCAGTCTCTCTTCCAATACCAGAAGATGCTCCTGTGATTAAATAATACTTCATACCAGTTCACGCCTCTCCTATTTGTTTATCGGGATCAAAATGCCCGTGGAATACTTTGATTCTGCTGACAAAAGATAGACAACCGATTTTCCAACAAAAAGTGGTCGTTTCATCTCCTCCGGACAGCCTTTCTGTAAATATTGTTCAATCCACTTCTGGCCGTTTCCTTTGATCTGCTCTATATCCATTTTTGCACCATTGTACACGACAGCATTTACTCTGGCATTTTCTTCGGTCATTGCCGCTTCTATCTGCGCCATCTGTTCTTCCAGATTTTCCTTGTTTTGCCGATAAGTTTCCCTATTTTCCATTTCGCTTTCTGCCAAGAGAACAATACTGACATTCGATTTTAAAACACCTTTGCTTTGCAGTTGCGCACATATTTTGCTCTGTCGATCTTTTTTTGACGCTGCCTCTGCAAAAACAATGCCATCCAGAACAATCTCCTTTTCCTTACAAACTGCGGCAATCTTATCTGCCAGTGCCAAATCCTCCTCTTGCTGCACAATAGATGCTCCAAAGAACAAATCCTGTTCAATTTCCTGCATTTTGTGCATGTCTGTTCCTTCCAAAACAACAGAAGCTCCTTTATCACTTACAAAACGAGCCATACATTCTCCCATTGTTTTATCGGCACCAAACACCAGAACATTGCGATCATGCAATTTCCCCTGTGGAACTTTATCTTTATCATAGTGTTCATCTGTTTCAATTACAGGAAGTATATTCTCCGTCGGAATTTCAGAATAGATCATTCCCCAGGAAAGTCCTACACCAAAACCACAAAGAAGCAATTTAACATTTTTCTTGTTTTTAAACTGATCCAGATTCGAACATACCGTAAGAGGCACAGAGGTTCCCGATGTGTTTCCATATTCTTCCAGCGATCGTAATTCCTTGCCTTCCGGGATCTCACAATCCAAAGCAATATTGTCCAGAATCAATTTCTGCGCCTGATGGAAAATATAATAATCCACATCCTCTTCCGCAAGATTAAAATATTTTTTAAACTTCCTTACATCTTCCGAAACATCATTGATAGCAAATTCAAATACGGCATTTCCATCCATCTGCATATTTCTCTTTGGATGACGTATGATAGCTTCAAAACGTTTTCCATCCGATCTTGTCATAAAATCCAATTCATGGTTTTCCACTTTTTCCAGTGCGATTGCCGCTCCTGCTGATCCAAATAGCATTCTGTCTGCAATCACATCCGGAGTCATATTATTCTCCGGTTTTAGCACTTGGCTTGCAGTATCGCCCACTAACAAAAGAGCTTTCTCTGCAATATCACAGGATTGCAGCAAAGCCGAGACCACATGTACTCCAACGTTAAAACTGGAACAGCCAAGATTAATATCAAAACAAACACAATCTTCCGAAAGTCCTAATCTCTGCTGAAGAAAAAAAGCGGTTGACGGTATTACGTAATTTGGTACCTGTGTAATATACACCAATACCTTAATCTCTTCTTTCTTCCATTTTAATTTTTCGATCAATGGTACCGCTGCTGCATAGCACAAGTCCGAAGTTCGTTGTTCTTTTCCTGATATATGGCGCTTGGACACACCCGTCAATTTTATTTGCTTCTTTGTTCTACGCTTTCCTAAAATGGATTCATATCCATTATTTTCTTCTACAATCTTAGGAACCGCCGTTGCCATCCCTTGTATTTTAACGTTGGAAAATCTTCCTATCATCGTGCCACTCTCCTCTGAATTTTAGTATCTTTAATCCGGAATATAGTTACAAATATCTGCAACTGTCTTAAATTCTTTAATGGTTTCCGTACTCAATTTTATCCCATACTGTTTTTTCATCTCTGCAATCAAAGATAATGTACTCAAGGAATCCCATTCTTCCACATCTTCCAAAACCGTATTCTCTTCCAACGTTTCCGGCTCCACATCCATAATTTCTTCCAAAAATTCAATTTTTTCCTGTAATGTCATTTCTCTTTTCTCCTTTTTTTTATTATAAAAAGGCTATCCTGTTGTCCAGATATAGCCCTTTATTCACTCTCTGCAAATTTAAATTGTATATTTGCATCCTTGCTTTTTAAGTAACATTGCTATCCGTGCAACTATAATTTATATCGACATTTTGTCGCATAATCTTTAGCCTTTTCCTACGGTTTATGATACCATACTATTTCACAGCTTACAAGTAACAAATAACGGCAGCCGGTCCTGTATCAACATGGCCGGTCCTGATCTCCGTCTCCACGAAACATCCGTACTCCCGGATGCTGTGGATCAATCATCCACAAAGCAATATTTTCCCTCACAAATGGATGAAAATAGTTCGGAAGTATATTCTGACTTTTCTCATCGCAGTATACAAATCCCGCTTTTTCATATATTTCCGTCGGAACACCATACGAATAAACATCAATATACTCGTATTTTTTCTCTTTCATCAGCCGGTCAATGGCTGCTGTTATTCTTCCAAGATCCTCGGAATCTCCGTAAAAATCAATAATTTTACACATTTTGCTGCCTTGTGCCGTTTCTTCCCGTGTGATAAGAACCGCTTTTGCCCTATTTTTATCATCTGTGATTTTCCAAATATCGTAATGATAAACCGGATGATTAAAGTACCGTTTTTCCAGATAATGATAATCTTTACTCATGATATAACCCGCTAATTTTTCTTCTGAAATAATCTGTTTCATTTCACCCACCAAATGCAGCGGTTCTAATGTATACCCGGTATCTTCCACAGCCGGTATGATCTTTTGTTCAATTTTAGCGATTTTATACTCTGCCTCATCCGACAGACGGTAGTAATGCTGCATAACAATCGGCACCATTCCCAGCAAACGATCAATTTTTACTGATTTTTTCGACAAACCGATGGAAAACACAAAACGAGGCTTTATTTGCATCCACATAGCATCCTGCAATTCCAGTCCCAGCAATGGATTACTGCTTTTTATTGTCTGCCAGGCACAACCTGATATATCCGGATTCTCAGTCTTATTATATATCACCATGCCTAACATTCCATAGATTTTCCCCTCTTCCTCATCAATTCCGATGAACATATTTACTTTCCCGTCCTCGACAAACTGCCATTCAAAAAAATCCCGGTCTTGGGCAAGGATATTTCCCGGTTTCCAATGTTCATCCATAAATTTCATAATGTTCGGAATGTCGTCGCATACGGCTCGTCGTATTGTCAGCATATCATCTTCTCCTTTTATTTCTTTTCCTTATTCATACCTCACCGGGACAGCCACCCCGTAATGTTTCAATGCCTCTTCCAGCACAACAAAGAAATCTTCAATGTCCTTTTGGTCAATAGCACCGAGGGCACACAGCCGGAACGTATTCATATCCGAAATCTTTCCCGGGTAAATCGTAAATCCTCGTTTAAAACAATAATCGTGAATTTCATTAAAATTCCAATTTTTGTCATCCGGGTAGCGCACACAGACTACCAGCCCCGCCTGCCATTCCCGTTTGATCACATCCCGAAATCCTAACTGTTCCAGCCCCTTATGAATCGCTTCAAATACTCTCGTATGGCGTTTCCATTTATTTTCTTCGCCCTCTGCAAAATATTCTTTGAGTGCCTGTCTCGTCGCATAAATTGTCTGTACCGGCGGTGTAAAGTGCATCTGCCCTGTTTTCTCAAAAAAGTCATATTGCAAAAACAGGTTACAGTAATACGACCTCTTTGGATAGGCAGCGGACTTTTCAATGATATCTTTTCGTCCCACGATAAAAGAAAGTCCTGTCATCGACATTAATCCCTTTTGAGCAGAAGCCATGCAGAAATCAATGTTGTCCTCATGCACATGAATCGGGCGCATCGCATAGGTAGATGTCGTATCCACCGTAAATACCGCATTGTACTTATGTGCCAAGGCTCCAATCTCCCGAATTGGATTAAGGATACCGGTGCCTGTTTCATTGTGTGTTGTATGTACAAGCGCAATTTCCGGATTCTCCTGTAATGTCTTCTCCACAAGTTCCAGATTCGGAAGCATTTCCGGTGAAAATTGCAGATCAATGACATCTAGTCCGTAGGCTTCACAGATTTCTACTGCCCTTGTACTGTAAGCACCGTTATTCACAACCAGAATCTTCTTTCCCTCCGGCAAAAGTGAATTCAGACAGACATCAATATTGATCGTCCCCGATCCACAGAAAAGTACCGCGGTATACTGTTGCGGATCCCCGTGCACGATCCGCACAAGATCACTCCGCATTTCTTTCATGATATTTCCAAATTCTTCCTCCCGCGGACAGATATCCGGAACCACCTGTGCCATCTTTACCGTATCGGTCGTGGTGGATGGTCCGGGATTTAACAGGATATTTCGCTTTATCGTCATCTAAATCATTCCTTCCATAGTATGACCAAACTGCGGCATACTCACTTTCTCACATATTATTATATTACACTACCTCTTTTCAAAAGAAAAGACAAATTTCATCTTTTTACAAAAAGATGTCCCAAAATATGTTCCAATATGTTATACTTTTTATAGAAGTTTACCAGATCAGAAAAGTGAGGGATAATTATATGAAAACGGTATACACTTGTTTTACAACGGATGTCATCCACGAAGGGCATCTGAATATTATACGCGAAGCACAAAAATACGGCGAAGTGATCGCAGGCGTTCTATCTGATGAGGCGATGATCCGTTATAACCAGTTTCCCACCATTCCTTTTGAGCAGCGAATCGAGTTGATCCGTACACTCCCCGGTGTAAGCCGCGTTGTCGTCCAAAAGGATGTCATGTACGATGAGATCGTAGAAACCTATCACCCGGATTACATCATCCACGGGGATAACTGGAACCACGGTCCCCTTAAAGCAATCCGTGCCAATGCCGAAAATCTTCTCTCCCGTTACGGTGGTCAGATCATAGACGTTCCTTACACCTACAATGAAAATGTAAAACATATTGATGATAAAATCAAAGAAAAACTTGCGATGCCTGAATTCCGCCGCAAACGGCTGAAACAGCTGCTAAAAATCCGTCCGATTGTAAAAGCATTAGAAGTCCATAGTGGTCTTACCGGTCTTATTGCAGAAAAAACAGTTGTTGAACACGAAGGGGAACTGGATCAGTTTGATGCGATGTGGATTTCTTCGCTCTGCGACTCGACGGCAAAGGGAAAACCGGATATCGAACTGGTCGATATGACATCGCGTTTCCGAACCATCGATGATGTGATGGAAGTGACAACAAAACCGATTATATTTGATGGGGATACCGGCGGTCAGATTGAACATTTTGTATATACCGTCCGTTCGCTGGAACGCATGGGCGTATCAGCTATCATTATCGAAGACAAGACCGGACTCAAGAAAAACTCTTTGTTCGGGACAGATGTACCACAGACGCAGGACTCCATCGAACATTTCAGTCAAAAGATCCGTGCCGGGAAAAAGACACAGCTGACCGATGATTTTATGATCATCGCCCGCATCGAAAGCCTTATTCTGGAACAGGGATTAGACGATGCTTTAGCAAGAGCTGCCGCCTTTGTGAATGCCGGTGCCGATGCTATTATGATCCACAGCCGCCAGAAAGATCCTTCCGAAATTTTTGCATTTTGCGACGAATTTCGAAAAACAGATCCGACAACTCCTCTTGTTGTCGTTCCAACTTCGTTCAACACGGTTACCGAAGAGGAACTTTGCAGCCACGGCGTAAATATCGTTATTTATGCAAACCAATTAACAAGAAGTGCTTTTCCTGCCATGCAGCAGACCGCCATCGATATTCTTCGCTACCACCGTGCCAAAGAAGTCGACGACCGCCTGATGCCAATCTCTCAAATTTTAACATTAATCGACACCCTATAACTCATCCGCAAAGTACCTTTCTGGGAAGGAAGAAATTTTCTCCTCCCAGATTGGTTTTGTATCTTCTCCCGCAAATTCTGTGAGAAGCTGCACATACACCTTTTTCATCTGCTCGGATTGTACAATGACCCGATCCGCATAGACTACCCCCGGCATATTACAATACGATTTTAAGTTGTATCTTGCACGATCCGATTCCGGAGTAATTTCATCCATCCGCAAAGCAGGAACATACACAAGCTGATCGGTGTAGGTAACAAGATTTTTAGCATAAAAGAACGGGTGGATGGTTATCCCGTAATTGTACTCATCATACGGGCACTGAATCACAATTCTGTCCGGATGATGCAGCTGAAAATCATACTCTTCATAATGCGTAATCGTAACATTCTCCGGATACCCCTCGTTTTCATACTGCATCTCTTCTTTTTTGGCTTTACCAAAAGCATCTTTATAATAATACGGTGCCGGCACAACGGTTACTTTTACCGTATCGTCCCGCATCGCTTCTTCCCACATTTTATGCATACTATCCCACAAAGCAGCTTTGTATGGCACGAATACGATTTCTTTTATTTCCTTTAATTCCTCATCGATTCTGTGCCGCATTTCGTCCATAATACCGGACAATTTTTCATAAACCTTTTCGGCAAAATGCTTTGCATCCCTGGGACATTCCGCAGTAAGATGATTATGTATCTGAAAGACAAGTTCGCAATACCGCTCCCATCTTTTCACCGTTACATAATCTGCGCCCTTTTCCTGTTCAATCCGCGTTCCAACCTCAATGGCGGTATTCTGACATTGTTCCAACAAAGCCAAAGTCATGTCCCACTCTTCCTTTTGGATACTTCTCCGAATCTCTTCATGAGCATCTAAAAAGAGTTCTACGAACTGATTTACTTCCTGCTGTAACGTCACTTTCTTCTCACGCTTTAACTGAACCTGCTCCCATTCTGCCTTTGAAAAATGGTATTCATATAGTTCTCCCCCGTCATTTTCCTGCAAAAACACCTGTTGTTTCGCATACGACGGATAATCATGGAGTCCACCTGCCTGAATTGGAATTCTCCAATCCGCTCCATATTTTCTTCGCAATATCTCTTCATAATTATCCGGCACCCGGATCTTTATATTCTCAAAATCCAGAAAAACCCCTTTTTCATAAGACGCTTTTGGCAGACAGTAGGACACGTTTTTTCTCCATACATAAGTATTGGTAACATCGGAGCCACGATCTGCCGCCCCCATCTCCCGTGTCTTTTTTTCAAGTAAACCGGTCAACTCTTTTTGTAATGCCACTTTTTGCGGTGTCTTGCCACGATGTGCCATCGCCAGCGAATAGAAAATTTGATTGATTTCTTCCTGACAACTCTGTCTTTGTTTTTCATCTGATGGAATTGAGTCCAGCCAAAAGATATCAATGCCTGCCACATAGGGAAACCCATGATATTTTTCAAGGTTTTCCCCTTCTACCACATGCACTCTTGAATTGATAATACGCCCAAGTGTTACATCAAAGCCATCAATCCTATGATAATCTAAAAACCAGCATTCCTCCGGGAGTTCCTCATCTACCACCTGACAAAATCTGTCATAATCTGCACGCAGCATGCAGACATCGATGTCATCGTCCCATGGAATCCTTCCCTTATGGCGCACTGCCCCCAACAACGTTCCCCACTCCGCAAACAAAGGAATTCCATGCTTATCACATATTTTCTGCACAATACTAAGGACTTCCATTTGTGCTGCCCATGCCCTCTTCATCAGACTGGGAACAAAAAAGCCCTCTCTTACCTCATCTTCAAAATAAGAATCTAAAAACTTCACACCAATCTCTCTTTCCTAACTGTATTTACGGATCATAACTTTAGTACCACCGCCGGCTTTTTCTGCCTGTTCACGGCATTTAATATGGTTCCGGCATCTCCAAAAGCCTCATCGCAAAGATTGACTGCTCGATCGTAGTCACCGGAGTCATCCCAGATCCCCCAGGCATCCTCTCTGAACTTCTGTACCAGTTCACTGTAACTTCTCCAGACACCCGGACAGCTTTTCCGGGTGACCTCCCGCACTTTACGGTCCGGACACCATAACAAAGCAACCTCATCTCGTTTCGCTTTGTATTCTTCAAGCACTTCCGACATTTTCTTCAGCATCGCCTCCTGATAGCAATACAGCGCACTTGCACTTGTTGTATACAATACGATGCTTTTCTGTGTTCCATCTGCTTTTTGGACAATATTCATCCACTCTTCCGGAATTTCCCGGGTTTTTTCCAAATTATCACAAGAAGCACTGTCAAAACTTCCACTGACAATTTTCTTTTCCCAAATGCTTTTTGTATCTTCTCCCGCAAATTCCGTCAAAAGCTCTACATATACTTTTTTCATCTGTTCGGACTGCACTACCACTTTATCCGCAAACGTAACTCCCGGCATGTTGCAGTAGGATTTCAGCATTTTTTTTGCCCGGGAATCCTCTTTTTCCACTTCATCCATAATAAGTGCCGGGATATATACCAGCTGCTCCGTGTACTGCTTTAAATTTTTCGCATAAAAGAACGGATGAATCGTCATCGCATAATTGTACTCATCATATGGGCATTGAATCACAATCGCATCCGGATGACGCAGTTCAAAATCATAGGATTCATATGAAGTCAAAACGACTTCTTCGGGGTACCCTTCCCGTTCATACTGCATCTCATCCTTTTTGGCTCTGCCCCATGCATCTTTATAAAAATATGGTGCCGGAATCACATATACATCCGTATCTTTGTCTGCCATTGCCTCTTTCCATGCATCCTGCATGGTATCCCAATAAGCTGCTTTATACGGAATAAATACCATTTCCTTTCTTTTCGCAAGTTTCTTTATATCTTCTTCTATCTGCTTCACATATGTTAATAATTCCTGTTCCACGTTCTCTATTGACAGCACTTCCAGTTCCGGATTACTTTCGGATACCTGACTATAAATACGAAAGAGAAATTCACAATATCTTTCCAGCGTACCAATCACTTCAACATCGCCGTCATACTCTTTCTCAATCTGATTTCCAATTTCAATTGCCGAATTTTGACAATCTCCAATCAGGGTAAGGGCAGATCCCATCTCTTTCTTACTCATTAAGTCAATAATATTCTCATGTATTTCTTCAAAAAGAGGGATAAATTGCAGCAGATACTGAACTTGTTCTTCTTTCCTATTTTCCCTCTGAATCAATCGCGCCTTCTCTGCTTCTTCAATTTCTTCTTTATCGTAAACATATTCATAAATTTCAGCTGAAGTATTTTCTTTCAAATAGTCATAATAGAAGTCATAATACGGATATTCATGAGCACTTCCTGTCCGTATCGGCTTCATAAAATCTACGCCATATTTCTTTTTCAATAATTCATCATATCCCACCGGCAATGCGATCTCCATATTCTCAAAAGGAACCTTTATGATGCCCTCATAGCATCTTTTTGGGAAACGGTACTCAAAATTTTCGCTCCAGCGCGGCAGATTTGTCACTTCGTCTGAGGCAGCTGCCGTATACAGATCCGCCACCTCTTCCTGCAAAAAGTGGTATAACTGCGTTTTGATCCGTTTCTTCCGGTCAAACTTCACATGGCACATATTTTCCAATGTAACCAGATATTTTTCCTGCATTTCCAGTAATTCCGCACTTTTTTCTTCGGATTCTTCCACTTGCATGGCAATACCTACAATAGCTCCGATAATTAACACCATCTCATGATGAGTCTTCATCGCTTCTTTATCCTTTGGCAGATAATCCAAACGAAAAATGTCAAGTCCCGCCGCATAGGGAAACCCATGAAACTTTTCCAGGTGTTCTGCGGAAACGACAGCGCTTTTTGTATTATTCACACGGATAACCATATTATCCGATTGATTTGTATGATATTCACTGACAACAAAGCCTTCCGGCAGTTCATGCGCCAGTTCCAAAAAACGATTATACTCTTTACTCAGCATACAGATATCCAAATCATCGTCCCAGGGAATCATACCACCATGGCGAACCGCACCAAGAAGTGTTCCCCATTCCGCAAAGAACTCAATGTGATGCCTCTCACACATTTGCTGGACTTCGTACAGAACTTCCAGCTGTGCTGCCCACGCTTTCTTCATCATGCTTGAAACATAAAAACCATCTCTTACTTCATCTTCAAAATAGGCATCTGTAAATTTCATAATTTCGCTCCGTTCGCTTTTTCGCTTTTATTTTTAAAAAAACAGGAGGCTGTAACGTCTCCTGTTTTTTCTTATTATTTGACTTGAATCATCAAATCGATAGCACTTTTCAATTACTGAAGCAGTGAAAGTACACCCTGATTTGCCTGATTTGCCTGAGCCAGCATAGAAGTAGCTGCCTGCTGCAAGATGCTCTCTTTCGAGAATCTTGTCATTTCATCTGCCATATCAGTATCACGAATGGTAGATTCAGCTGACTGCAAGTTCTCAGCAGCATTGTCGTCTACTTTAACTCTGTACTCAAGACGGTTCTGCATAGCACCAAGATAAGAACGTTTCTTAGAAACTTCTGTAATCTTGTCATCAATATCTGCAAGTTTGGCTGAATCTGCTTTACCAGCTCCAGACAATGTAACTCCAGTCCAAGTTACATTAGATATTGTAATTTCAATACCCTGTGAAGAGTTAGCACCTACCTGAAGGTAAGCAGCATTAAGAGTACCATCCAACAAAGTTTTCTTGTTAAACTGTGTTGTAGAAGTAATGCTGACAAACTCTTTCTGCAGTTCATCCAATTCATCCTGGATCTTCTCGAAGTCTCCAGATGCACTATCCAATACTGCGCTGTTGGAACCCTGAACTACCAGTTCACGAGCTCTCTGAAGAATTGCATGCTGCTGCTCCAAAGCACCTTCAGCTGTCTGAATCATGGAAATACCATCCTGTGCGTTATCTGATGCACGATTCAAACCACGAACCTGAGATCTCATTTTCTCAGAAATGGAAAGTCCTGCTGCATCGTCTGCTGCACGGTTGATTCTGTAACCACTGGAAAGTTTCTCTGTAGCTTTTGCCAAGTTCTTTCCTACAATTCCTAACTGTCTGTTAGCGTTCATTGATGTAATGTTGTGTTGTACTATCATAAGTCATTCCTCCTTGAATATAAATCGGCTTCCCTGCCGATATTTTTTTAATTTGATTTTTTATAATATCTAAAGTAGTAAGACTTTGATGCGGGCCCTGCACCAAAGTTGCTTCCCTACTTTAGTTACTATCTTCCTGATATACTATATATCGGTGGCATTTTTCAAAACTTAACCTTTTTTTTGAATTTTTTTACTTTTTTTATTTTGTTTCATTAAAAAAGTAAGAACTTCCCGGTTTATGGGCATTTGCCATGTTTTGATAATAATTTGCCGCCGTGCGGTTATTGGTATGGAACTTCTTTACCGCCTGCTTCTGATTGGCAAGGTAAATCTTAAAATGTCCACTGTTCTGATGCTCTAGTGCCTGAACCTGAATTCCCAGTTCCGACACTTCATTGATCAGTTTCTGCATCTTCTGAATCTGGCTTTTATATGCCATACGGTTTTCATTGATCTCTTTTTCCACGTGATGAAACAACGTATCAAATCCCTCATCCATCTGATTCAGTTTTTCGATTTCTTCGCCTTTCCGATCGATAATGGTCTGAAACGCATCCATGTCCATCTCTTCATCTTTGAGAAGTATTTCCTGTTCCTTTGTCTGATGAAGAATCTGTTCTAATATCACTTTTTTCCGTTCCAGTGTGTCAACCATCATATTGACATAAACTTCTTCTCTTGCCATCCTGTCACATCCTTACTTACTGCCTGCTTTGTTAAGACGCATCACTTCTTTCCAGGTATCCCGCATTTCACGAATATATTTAAGCGCTTCCTGTAATTTTTCTTCATCTTTATGAATATTCGCATCAATCAGGCAGCGGTAAATATAATCATAGACTCTCTCAAAATCTTCCCATACCGGATATTTATGATCCAGTGTGGCACGAAACTCGGTAATGATTGCCTGTGCCTTTTTCAGATTTGTGTTGATCTTTTCATACTCTTTATTTTCAAATCCGCTCAATGCAATATTGCAGAATTTGATTGCTCCATCGTAAAGCATCAGTGTCAATTCTGCCTTGGAAGCCGTCATAATGGCATTTCTCTGGTATGCGTTGATCGCTCTCTGATCCATAGTCTCCTCCCGTTCTGATGATTCAGCACAAGAGTATAAAGACATCTCTTCATACTCTTGTTCCGGTTTTTATTCTTCTGTTATCCTTAATTTCCGAAAAGTCCCGATAAAGAATTCGACTGGGACTGAAGTTTTGCAAGTGCCGTCTCCATTTTGGTAAACTTACTATAGTAAGCATCTTCCATGTCAGCCAGCTTTGTCTCCCATTCTTTGATCCGCTTTTCATAGTCTTTGATATCGTCTTTCATCTTGATATCACTATAAAAGGTCAACGCACTGCTGACTTTGCTTCCTGCCATCTTGTCACTCATCGTACTGCGAAGTTTTCCAAAGATATCCGAAAGCACATTTACTACAGCATCCGGATCCTCTTCCAGCGCTTTTCTTAATTTATCGTCTTTATCCGCATATACAGCATCCTCGGTATCACCATAAATATGATACAAACCGCCTTCTGTATAATCGGAGGAAGTACTGATACCAAAACTTGCCAGTGAATAGGTCTTTCCATCATAAGTCACCTGACTCATCATGGCATTTCGCATCGCACTGCGAACGGAACCCAGTGTAGTGTCACTGCGAAGCAGGGAGGCTTTGATCTTGTCTTCCCACAATTTTATGTCATCGTCTGACATGTCTTTTTTCTGCTCACTTGTCAGAGGTTCATACCCTTTTGCACTATCCGCATTATACAATTCATTCATTTCTTTCATCAGGGAATTATACTCCGTAAAGAAATTCTTGATCGTATTATACACGGCATCTGTGTCGCTGGCTACAGAGAACGTAATTGGCTCTCCTGTTTTTGTAAGACCGGTCAGTTCAATGCTCAAACCATTTACGGAAACAGTAGACGAAGAAGAAGTCATCTTTGCGCCATTCAAAAGGATCTCGCTGTCGGATGCCTTTACCAATCCCATATCTTCCGGGAGATTTCCGTCTGCATTTCCATTTACTGTCACGTTGCCGTCATCGTCAACTTTAATATCTGCCAGACCAATTCCTGCCAAAGCAGAACCGCTTAACGCATACGTACGGTCGGTAACCGAAGCGTAATCGCTGACAACACCGGAAATATCATTTTTAATGCTGTCCGAACCAAACGTTGATGTTCCTTCAATTGCAGAGATAGCAAGCGGATCGGCATCGTTGCCGGATCCATAATATTTCGTCAAGGCTTTGCTGTCCAGCGCCCGAATCTCGTCTTCTGTCTTTCCGGCATAAGCCGCCTCTTTTACTGCAAGTTTTGTCTCTTCGTCAGAACTGATCTGCTTATTTACAAAACTTGTCGTGTCGGTGTCTGCCTGTTTGGCAACTTCCTGATCGTATAACTGATTGGCACGCCAATTGACATACTCTTCCTCTGTCATATTTTCGACGCCAAGTTTTTCTTTCTCTTCCTGCGTATATATGTTAAACTCTTCTGCATATTTTGTCTTTAATTCGTCTTTTACTTCACCATCCTCTGTAAAGTAATTGGATTTCAGACTCTCTTTTGCTTTTTCCTCGTAAACAGCATAGTTTTCACTGTACAATTTTGCCTTTACATACGTAGATGCTGCCGCCTCTGTCTTCGCGGTCCGGGTACTCAATGCAGCTCCTGTGATCGCATCCAGCGCCTCCTGATACTCTGTCGTATCCACACCGGAGGTCTCCAGTTTTTTCATTGCGTCATCTACGATCTTTTTATTTGCCGCCGTCATGTTGTCATAATCAACCGCATCACGCAGGTTCTTTCTTGCAGTTACTTCCGCATCACTTACTCCGGACGTAGTAATCGAAAATGCATTCGCAAGTCCACTGTCTTTACTGCTGATAAACAAACGCTTCTGCGCAGTATCAAAGTTTGCATTCAGACCGGCATTTTTCAATTCAGTTGTAAAGTCATCAATCGTCATGTCTTCTGTAACCGTGAATTTGGTCGTCTTGTCACCCACTTTGACTTCTACTTCTTTGTTTAACAGTGTGGAATCCAGATCTACCAGTTTAGTAGTTCCCTTATCCGCATTGATCTTGCTTCCGGTCAGGTACTGTGCTGTTGCAATATTGTTTATTTCCATCGTATAGCTTCCGTTTACTGCTTTTGCAGAAGCGGTAATCTTCGCTTTTGTCTCATCGGAAGCTGTCGCTTTTTTCGTCATATACGAGGATTGCAGCTGCAATTTGGAAACCTGCTCTGAGTAAAGTTTATATAATTTGGTATTTAATTCTTTCCATTTGGTCTGTGTCCACTCTAACTTTGTCTTTGCCTGTGTCAACTTGGTCTTTTTCAAACTCTGTGCTGACATCAGGGCACCTACGATTGCTTCGGTGTCAAGTCCTGAGGACAGACCACTCATTCGAATTCCCATATCGTCTCCTCCTTATCTCTTTTCGTCTACAAGGATTCCTGCCATCTCCCACATCTTCTGTAACATATCCAGAGATTTTTCCGGTGGAATCTCACGGATCACTTCATCCGTATCGGCATTCAATACTTTAATAGACACACGGTTTGTCTCTTTATGATAAGAATATTCGCATCTTGTATGCTCCATCTTAAGATTTGCCTTCGATACCGCATCGTTAATTGATGCTTCACTTGCCGCATGCTCTTTTCTCTGCTGGTTATTGCCTCCCTGCTGACCAGCATTTCCCTTTTCATTTGCTGCCTGAACCTGAGGTACATCCAGTGCCGGATTCGGCGACTCGATATTCACTGCTTCCCCCGTTGTTGTCTTTGGTGTCGTACGCACAACCTCTGTGGTACCATAATTTGCATTTACATTTGATATTGCTTCAATTTCCATTTTCAAACACCTCCATGTGTATCTTAATGCAAAATTCATCGTTTCTTAAAGAACATATCGGCAAAATCATTAGAAAAGTTAACCTTATTTGAGTAACTCATTCAAAGCCTTCGGATCTGCCGAATTCACAGCCTCTTCATTGGCTTTCTGAATCTGAAGATATAATTCTTTTCGATAAATCGGAACAGATTTTGGCGCATTGATGCCGATCTTAACCTGGTCCCCTTTGATTTCCAAAACTGTCACTTCCACATCGTCATTGATCACGATGGATTCGTTTACTTTTCTTGCCAGTGCTAACATCGTTTACGCCTCCTTTTTTCCTTTCAGAATATCGTAAATCTTGTATTTGATCTCATATTCTTCATTTTCTACGACAACCTGTGCGCCTTTTCTCGTGTCGGCATTGATGATCACCGGCGCTTTCAGGTTTGCTGTCATCTGTGCTGCATCCTGTGGAACCGTAAGTGGTAAAAGAATCACAATATTTTCCTCTGTGATCTCGCCAAGTCCTTTCAATAATTCATCCTCTACGACCGGGTTGTAATCTTCTTTTACTACCAGCGGATCAATGACCGGAAATGCCAGTCCCGGTTCCTCTACACTCTGGAACCAGGAAACCTTTGCTTTTCCTTCTTTTTCACTGTCAAAAAGAATGGTATATTTTTTATATTCTTCGAAACCAAACATTCCACGTTCCATCGTGATGATCTTGTCTTCCGAAAGATTGATCTCCCCAAAATATTTCGTTTTTACTAACATATCATTTCCTCCATTCTGCTATCAGATAAAATTCAAAAGAGAGGTTCCAAGGATCTTTCCCGTCGCCTGCAAAGATGCCTGATACAACAGATCTGCCTGTGTATAATTGACATAAGCTTCTTCCAGATCCGCATCTTCATTTGCTGATTTGGACTCTTTCGTATCCGTCTGTAATATCTCCAGCTTGCTTGATGTCATTTTCAAACGGTTATAGCGGGAGCCGTGTTCTGCCAGTGCCACATTTAACGTATCTTTGGCATTTTGGAATACTGTGATCGAATGGGTATAGGCATTGGTCAGCACCGTGTTTTGCAGCGATATCTCGGTCTCGGTACGGTTGTACAATTCCTGTAATGTAGCAAGTGTCTCCGTATCGTTTGGATCGCAGTCCTCAATACGCTTTTTAATGGATGCCAGCGTCTGATCCATGACATCCAGATTATTGATCACGTTATAGATGTCATCCACCGCACGTCCGATGGAAGTGTCAAATGCGTTGCAGCCAAGTGTATTGACGGTGAGCGTCTGGCTGAAATTGACCTGATAATTGATTTTCTGCTCTTTGATATTGAAATAATTCTTCGTTTCTCCGGTCACATTGTCTACAGCTGTAGATTCAAAATAATGCTCCGGACGGATATCATTTTTCTCAAAATTCGTTTTCGAATACTGTACTTTCAGATCCGAACCGGCACGGATGGAATCATACACGCCATCCCCAAATACAAGTTCTCCGGTCTCCGGTACAAAATAAATTTCGTCATCTGCCGGATGATACTGCTCGTTAAAGGTTTTATTATCGCCAATACTTTTTGTGACTGCTGTGATCGTCTGTGATTTTCCGGAGGCATCCGTATATGTCACTGTCACATCACGTTTATCACAGTTATCGTAAGAAAGCTGGATGCGGTGTGTCTCAAGATATTCGGAAGCCTCGTTAGCATAATCCGAAGCGCTCTTGTTATCATCGTATTCCGGCTGTCCGTATACATAATTATACCGTTGAATGTTGTTGATCTTTAATTCTTCGGTCATCGTGTAGGTCACATTGCTGCTGTCTTCTTCAAAAAGCAGAGGCACATCGGTACGATAACCGGTAAAAAGATAACGGCCGGCGTAATCCATATTAGCATTTTGCTGATAAATAAACTCGCAGTACTGTTTCAACTGCGCCGCAATCGTAGAACGGTCTTTGTCGTTGTTGGTACCATTGGCTGCCTGCGTAACGTAATCAATCATTGTATCCAGAATATCGTCCGCTTTTTTCAATGGTTCCTCGGTCGCATCCATCCAGTTTTCTGCCTGTTCGCAGTTGGAAAGATACTGATTTATTTCTACGAGTGTCGTACGATATTTCAGAGCACGTACGGCAATCGTCGGATTGTCTGAAGGTTTCTGTATTTTTTTCTGAGACGCATACTGCTGGAAATAGTCGTTCGCTGTCTCTTTGTTTTTCTGAATATGAAGCATTGTATTGCTTCGGATCATATTATTGGTAATACGCATGCGTTGTCACATCCTTCCTAGACTGCTGTCTGATTGATCAGTTTGTCAAGCACTTCGTTCATTACGGAAAGCACTTTATACTGGTTAAAGAGCATCTGCTGGTAAGTCAGCAGTCCCTCTGTCTCTTCGTCTTCATCGACACCAGAAACGGATTGTCTCTGGATATCTACCGCATCGCGGATATTTTGCTGGCTTTTCTCAAGAGATGCCGCTTTTTGTCCATCGACTCCGACATCTGCTGTCAGCGACTGAAGGAAAGAATCCGGTGCTCCATGAAGGAACATCTTGGAATCGTCTTTCAGGTCAGATAATTTTTTCAGATTCAGGTTTTCTGATTTTCCCGGAAGCGATTCGGAGTTGCAGGCTACCAGTCTTGGGTCATCAGAAACAGCATCACTGACGCAGAAGTTCATTGCTGTCATATAGTAATAACTTCCGGTGTAACTTCCATTGGCATCCGGTGTGGCAAGGGAAGAAAAACTGCGGTCCTTTCCATCCACTTTGCCGGTAAAGATATAATTATCTCCGGTTGCTGCTACCGTCGCATTGAAGAAATCGATGCCGGCATTTCCGTAATCATCGTAACCGCTTTTATGCACATCATTAAACTCCTGTGAATATGTACGGACAAATTCGTTGAGCTGCGCCATATAATATGGGATTCCCTTGTAATCCACGCTGTCTCCTACAGTCACTTCATAGCCGCTTGTCACAGCATTATTTAAGATCGTCGCCTGTTTGGCACTGATATTATTTTTCAAGGTAAACTGATACGTAAAGGAACCATCGTCTTCCACCTGCACATCGAAATGATCGTACGCATATGTGAAATTGTTGATCGTCAATTCGCCATCCTGTGCCGGGATGTTAAGAAGGTTCACATCGTTAATATTGGCATTTTTCATCGTAAGAACAAGGTTTCCGTCCGCATCGTTGGTAAGCGTGTCGCCTTTTCCCTTTAACGTAGTAGCATTATTACCGTCACGCACCTGGAAAAGCGCCTGTAATTTGCCGCCCAATGTCGCACTGTATGGATAAAACGGTGTGCCATCGGTCCAGGATACCTGATACAGACCACTGATGTCATTGATACTCTTTGTCGTATCCATTTCTGTCACTTGCAGTTTATTGACTTCCTGCGTATCTACAAGGATCGCGCCGTCAACGTATACATAATACTGATTCATTCCGACACCGTCTGCCGGCTCTTTTTCTTTTACTTCGACATTGCAGTATTGTGACAATTCATCGATCAGAACATTTCGCTGGTCTCTCAGATCATGTGCCGTATTGCGATACGCTTCCAATGTATTGATCTGCTTTGTGAGTGACGCGATTTTTTCGGCAATTGCATTGATTTGCTCTACCGTCGTCTTGATTTCCTCATTTGCCTCTTCCTGCAATGCTTTCAGATTTGTCGCTGTCTCCTGGACAAAACTGGAAAATGTTTCCGCATAAGACACAATTTCTTTTCGGCGTGTCTCACTTCCCGCATCGGTGGAAGTTCCGGTCAAGCGTTTGCAGAATTCATCAAACGAAGTCGTGATACCCGCCTGTTTTTCGTCCTTTGCATAAAGAACTTTCTGCACATCATTGAGATAATAACTGTGCGTGTTATATTTATAATAGGTTGCATTCGCTTTACAATATTTTACATCATAATAATCATTATGCTCTCTTACAATGCCTTGTACATAAACTCCAGATCCCTCTACTTTGATGGAACTAACATGTCTTGTCTGCGCCGCCGTCTTAACAACCTGACGGGAATAGCCTTTGGTTCCTACGTTTGCCAGGTTGTGAGCTGCCGTCTGCATCGACGCATTGTATGCCATCATTCCGGATTTTGCGATATCAAGTCCCTGAAAAGTCGCTCCCATATTGGTCCTCCTTTCTTGTCACCGTCTACAGACGCGTGATCAAGTGTTCTATCATTTCATCCACTACCGTGATATAACGCGAAGAGGCATTATAACACTGCTGGTATTTTATCAAATCTGCTAATTCTTCATCTGTCGAGACACCCATCTCATTTTGTCTGGCAGATTCCACCGAATGTACTGTCGTTTCCTGGTTGTCAATAATCCCTTTCCATACATTTCCCAGGGTAGAAAACTGCCCTACCATGGCTCCGTAATAATCACAGAAATTGTATGTTGTCATGGAATTCGGATCCATCGTACCAAATTTCCCCTGCCATTTTGCCAGCAGATCCTGACAAAGGTCGAGGGTATAACCGTCCACATGTCCGGAAGAAGCATTGGCACTAAGCGGAAGTTTCGACGGATCACGTAAAAGTTCCGGATTTACCTCCAGCTGATCGGTTGTATATAAAGAATAATGGTCATTCGGATCTTCCTCATTGTACTGGTATACAGTAACTGGTTTCGGTTTTCCGTCATCATCAAGAACTGTCACGGTTTTTTCCGTATAGCGGCTGGTCTCTCTTCGCACGAAAAGTTCCGCTCCTATCGTTTTATCGGCATCGTCGCCGATCGGCGCCTTGTCTGTATCCAGCACAGTGATGGTCGTTCCATCTGCCAGTGTAAGTTTTTTATTCGGACACAGGGTATCATTTACCATGGTCGCAATTCCGTGAATCAACTGGTCAAATTCTGCCTCAATCGTCATGACGATCGATGGCTGTACATTTTCGTTATATTCTTCTACTTTTCGATTATATTCTTCGGTCGCATTGAAATAGGCTTTGCTGTCCAAGTTACCATCTGCATCCAAATAATCGGATTCATCGGGTTTCTGTGGAATATCCAGATAGGTTGTCTTGGATTTTCCTCTTGCCACCAAAAGTCCACGAAGGGAACCGGTATCGGTATCATTTTCGCTGGAATAAGACAATTCTCCACGGAGGAAGAAATCGCCGCCCATCTCCCAGACCGGTTTCAACAATTTGGAAGTCTCACTTTCGTTTGCCGTTGTGAGGCGGTGCTGAACATTGGACTCCAGCAAGAACTGACCCTCTGCGTAAATGCTTACGGTTCCATCAACTTCCTCATAACTTTCCACGTTGACATAGGTACTTAATTGATCTAACAGAAGATTTCTGGAATCTCTGTAATCGTTCGCCGACTCGCCGGTTGCCTCGTATTTCTGAATCAATTCATTGTACTGGCGGATCTGGTCTACGATGTCATTGATCTGGTCAACCTGATTTTTTACTTCCTGATTCATATTGGTCTGATATTCAACCAGCTGATCCCGAAGTGCATTGGCACGCTCGGTAAACTTGGAAGCGGTCGATACCAGTTCGGAACGGAGCACAATGTTATTCGGCTCCTGCGCCAGATTGGAAACGGCACTCCACAAATCGGTAACGGAAGTGATAAATTCTTCGCCTTCCATCTCTCCAAACAAATCTTCAATTTCCTGTACAGCTTTATACTGTGCCTCATAAAAGCTCTGCCGTCCCGCCTGCACACGATACTGTGCATCCAAAAAGGTATTTCTCACCTGACGGATCTCCGCGATATCGGTACCTTTTCCGATCTGAAGCCGGTTTGCATAAGCTCCGTATCTGGTCGAATAAAAGGCATCGGTAACGATAACCTGTTGTCTCGAATACCCTTCTGTCGTCGCATTCGCAAGGTTATGTGCGGTCGTATAAAGGGATGACTGCGCGGAATGCAGTCCCGAAACTCCTGTATTAAAACTTGCAAATAAATTTCCCATAACGTTTTCCTCAACTTATTCTATAACACAATAGAAGTACACGATGTCCACGAGCCGGATCCGCCCGCTTCTTCTATTGCTTCGCATCAAACATGCCGGCGCCGTAATCGCCTATATCGACCTGTGCGGCATTGCTTGAATAATTGCTGCTTCCTGAAGACATCCGTGTACTTCTTATCACATTCATATTAAATTCAACCATCTCCAGCGCTTCTGTCAGAAGCTGCTTGTTTTGGAGATTGAGTTCCTGCAGACGTCCCATCGTCCGCTTGAGACGGTCATGCAGCTTTTCTAATGCTTCTTTTTCCTTCGGCTGATTGCCTAACTTTTTTACCAATTTTTCCAGATTCATCTCATCCGGCTTCATTCCCAAAACGGTCGCAATGTCTGCTATCACCTGCTGCCTCTTGTTTTCCAGATTTCCTACCTGGTCAACAAGAACCTGTTCCTGCCCCTGCAATCCTGCGAGGGAGTCAAGATCGTTGGCAATGACTGCCCGGATCTTTTCTTCCTGAATTGGAATTAAGTCTGTGTACAACCGGTCTTCCTTGTCCAGTGTATCAATCAGCTCTTCCATTAAACTTGCCAAAAAACTTCCTCCTGTCACTTACCCCCGTGTAATAAAAAAATTTATTATCCGAGTATGCGATCTGCCATCTTCGCTGCAACATCCTCAATGGAAACATTGTAAGTTCCGGCTTTCATGCGTTCCATAATATCTTTTACTTTGTCCGCACGAACATCCGGTGTTTCCGCTGTTGCCTTTCTGGCAATCTGGTAATCTTTACCAAATTCTGAGATTTCTAAAGAATCCGTCGCTGTGGCTTTGGTTTTTTTCGCTGTCCCTTTTGGCTTGTTTGCCTTGTAAAGCTGACTTACCTGCATATAAGCATCGACTCTCATAATATTCACCACCTAAAACCTAAATTTCTTCTGTGTCACAATATGTATCGGAAGAAATATTAGATATATTAATAGGCAATCGAACGAATTTTTTTATATTTTTTTGTATCGTACACACAAATCCCCGAAGAATCTATACAAAGGTAAAAATAATCCCCAATATACAGACCTCTTGAGGTCACACCGTAAGACCCTTCCAGGGAAAGTTTTGCCACTTTCTGAAACCCTTTTTGAGTATCATACGAAAAAATCTCATAATATGGATCTGTCCTGTTATCGTACATCTCAATTCCAAAGCCAATACGGTTTCTCTTCACGTCAACAAGAATTCCTTTGTGGTCATTTCCAATATTCTGATGGGAATTTATTTCCAGTTTTTTACTGTGAATTTCTTTTACTTTCTCCGGATCAGAAATATCAAACATGGAAAGTTTCACACAGGAATTTCCTTCATTATCCTGTATACTTCCAACCCCTAAAAGCATATTTTCTCCAAATGGATGCAGATAATCGGAAAATCCCGGTATTTTTAATTTATCCTTCACCACAGGGTTTGTGGGATCGCTGACATCTACGAAAAACAGAGGATCGGTTTCCCGGTACGTCACAAAATACACACTCTCTCCCATAAAGCGCGCCGAATAGATCCGCTCGCCGGGAGCCAGCCGGCTCACACTGCCGATAGTTTTCAGAGACCGGTCTAAAATGTACAGTCCGTTTGTACTCTGTCCATTGTTATCATAAGAAGTAGCGGCAAACCGAAAATTTCCTTCGTATTCATCCATTGAAAACTGGTTTAATATCGTACCATTGATAACTCTCTCGCAGACATATTTTATTGTTCCTTTATCACACGAATACCGGCTGAGTTTTGTTTTCCTCCAGGACTCGTGGTCTGCATATGCTGCCGCAACGTAAATGCTTTCTTCGCTCATATAATACGTTCCCTCTGCCCCCAGTACCGCCATGCTGTCGATGGTTTTTCCTGTCTGGGAAAGGTCCATGCTATGAAACACAAGATATTCCGAGGATTTCCCCGGATTCGGGCAGTACAGGCGGTCTTCCGGAATAAGTTTTCCGTCTACTTCCGGAATATATTCCTTTTGTTCCGTCTCTTTTCCTGCCTCCCGCACCTGCTTCACCGAAATGGTATATAACACATCCCCGGTCAGGCGTGAATCACTATAAGTTCCCGCCTGACTGCTCTCACTGCGGCAGACCGGATTTTCAGGATCACTGACATCATACAGATAAATGACTGTCTGACTGTCTGTATCCTCTGACGACGTATTTGCGTTGTTTGTCAGCACAACAAGCCATCGGTCTTTCAAATACAGATCCTGCACCTGTACATCTTCCAAAATAATTTTACCAATTTGTTCACTGGCTTTTCCGTCTGCCTTCACAATAGAAATGCTGCCGGATACCGCATCCTGATAATATGAATAAATGTAATTTCCATCGGTTTTTACGATATCGGCTTCCTCAATGCCTTCTACCTGATTATTTGTTTTAGTATAGTCACTTACACTATCACCAATTGTCTTTGCCTGACTTTCCGCTACCGAGTCCGATGCATATGCTATATCATTTTCCATGATTCGTTCTTTCTCTCTTTCCGTAAGATACTCATCAATGGATTTTCGGATTTCTTCATAGGTCTTATGTTCTTCGGCCGTTTTCGCCTGTTGGTCTGCACCGTTTTCCGATTGGTCAGCCACCTTTTTTATCGGCAGGAATATCGTCTTCGGATTCTGCTGATTCTGCCACAGCATAATTCCTGCCCCCACTACAATTACCGCTGCTGCCGCCGCACCTGCACGCCACAGATACCTGCGCGGTTTCTTTCTTTTGTTTCTTAATTTCGTTTCTATTTGATCCGGGGTAACCCTCTCCGGAACCGGGATTTCATCCGCCATTTTCTTTAAATTCTTTTCTATTTCCGTCATAATTTTCCCTCATTTCTGCATTCCCATTCCTGCTTTAATTTTCCGAGTGCGCGGCTTTTGATCGACCGGATCGTGCCTTCTTTCTTATGAAAATACTGCGCCAGCTCTCTGCCACTGTATCCTCCAAAGATGCTTAATCCAACGATCATGCGCTCTCTTTCCTCCAGCTGCATCAACAACTCTTTGATCAAAAAATTATTTTCCGGCGTTGCATTGTTTGACTCCCGCATTCCCGTTTTCGCTACTTCCGGCAAATAAACAACCCGTTTTTCTCTCCGGTACTGCAGCCGGCATTCGTTCGCCGTGATCTGAAATATCCAGCTGCGAAATGACTCCGGCTTTTTTAACGTATGTATTTTCTCAAAGGCTTTGAGCACCGCATCACTCACGACGTCTTCTGCCTTCCACGACTGCTTTACCATGCAAAACGCAAACCGGTACAAATCCGGATAGATTTCCTCATAAAGTCTGGCAAACGCATGAGCATCGCCTTTTTTCGCCTGATTGACCAGTTTCTTTTTTTCCTCTTCCATCGTCTTCCTCCTCTCTTTATAGATTTGATGCATAACTTGGGAAAATGTTGCAGAAAAGTTTTGGGGTTTTTGTTTTTGGCGGGGCAGCGGGGATGGGGGGCTCCGCACACGTTATTTTCTTGCTTTTTTCTTTTGGGCGTGTGGGTTGCCGCCTGCTTGCACCCGCGCTGGGCGGCTCCGCACACGCCATTTCTTGTTTTTTCTCTTTTGGCGTGTGGGGCACAGCGGCTTTGGCGGCTCCGCACACGTTATTTTTTGCTTTTTTCTTTTGGGCGTGTGGGGTGCACCCGTGCTGGGCGGCTCCGCACACGCCATTTTTTGCTATTTTCTTTTGGGCGTGTGGGGCACGGCGGCTTGGGTCAGCTCCGCACACGTTATTTTTTTGCTTTTTCCTTTTTGGCGTGTGTAACACAGCTGACTAGATGAGCTTGGGGCAGCTCCGCACACGTTATTTCTTGCTTTTTTCTTTTTGACGTGTGCTATGGGGCGGAGGGGCGATAGCTTGGGCGGCTCCGCACACGTCATTTCTTGCTTTTTTCTTTTTGACGTGTACTATGGGGCGGAGGGGAACAGCCCCTGTCATGCCAAAAGCCACTTTTCCCTCTCCGGCATGACTTTCCTCTGCTCCACCGTCATGCCATTAGCCACTTTCCCCTCTCCGGCATGACTTTCCTCCGCTCCGTCGTCATGCCAAAAGCCACTTTTCCCTCTCCGGCATGACTTTCCTCTGCTCCACCGTCATGCCAAAAGCCACTTTCCCCTCTCCGGCATGACTTTCCTCTGCTCCGCCGTCATGCCAAAAGCCACTTTTCCCTCTCCGGCATGACTTTCCTCTGCTCCGCCGTCATGCCATTAGCCACTTTTCCCTCTCCGGCATGACACATGACCCAGTCCCCCACAGCATGTCCCCTTCAACTGTCCTAACTCCCACACGCCCTAAAAAAACAAGGTCATTGCACCTCCCCGGTGCAACAACCTATTTCCCTCATATATCAAACTATTTACAAACAAAACATACCCACTCTTTGATGGAGGTCTTCTCCAAAATCGTAAATCCATTCTGCAAAAGTGCTGCCTCTACTTCATCCGCCTTTTCATCAATGATTCCCGACGAGATAAAAATTCCATTTTCTGCCATATGTGGGCGGACGACTGCTGACAATGGAATGATAACGTCTGCCAAAATATTTGCTGTGACAATATCATATCCGCCGCCGGCAAGTTCACTCAATTTCTGTCCATTGACCGAGCGCTCTGTCGTCATTGGTGCACTGAATGTATAAGAGTGGTCTTTTGCAACATTTTCAATCAAGTCACCGGCGTACAATTGATACTGTTCCGGTTTCAAACCATTAATCTCCATATTTTCGCCCGCGACATCTACCGCTACTTCGTCAATGTCCGTCGCACAAGCAAAAGAAGCTCCTAACTTCAAGGCAGCGATAGCAAGGATTCCACTTCCGCAGCCAATATCAAAAATACGTTTTCCCTGGCAGCCCCATTTAGAAAGCGCCTGGATGCAAAGTTTTGTCGTCTCGTGAGTTCCCGTTCCAAAGGCGATTCCCGGATCAATTTCGACTACAACATCTTTTTCCGGCGCATAATCTTCTACATTTGTAGTCTCCCACGTTGGCTTGATCACGACATTGTCGGCTGCGCGGAACGGTTTGAAAAATGTCTTCCAGTTATTGACCCAGTCCTTGTCCTCCGTTTCCGACAAACTGACTGTCCCTTTTCCAATGTTCGTGTAACTTTTGATCTCTTGGAAAATATTCTGCACCTGCATAATGACCGTATCCAGATTGCACTTTTCCGGTTCCATATAAAAATGCACTTTGGCAGAACCGTCATTTTCCTCCGGATCCGGGAGAATATCCACATACATCTGTCGCTTTTCCTCTTCCGTAAGCGGGATGTGATCCTCAATCTCGATTCCCTCGACGCCAATTTCATCCAACATATAACTCAATATATCCACCGCATCCGTGTGAGTTTCCAACGTAAAACGTATCCATTTCATAATCTTTGTCTTCCTTTCTACATAACCTTAAGCAGATAAATGAGTGCTGCCATAAGTCCGATGGCAAACATCATCAATCCAAATGACACACTGTAAAATACGAGCCGGGTCGTACGCGAAAATTCGGTGCTTCCAACCGCAAACAAATCCCCGTAGGAATGCCGTTTCGGCATCGGTTTCTTCCGGATCTTCACCTGAACCACATAGCTAATGCCATCCACAAACCGACCAAGTCCATAGGCCAATGGGTGCTCGCGTTTCACATGCGGTTTTTTCGGCCGCAGTACACTCTTCATCATTCCAATCGCAAATCCGTCGATAAGGCGGTCAAAAAGCCGTGAAAACAAGGCACCTAAAAACGGCAGTAATTTCAGGAAAAATGGACGATAAACCAAATTTTCCAATCCAAACCATGACGGAATCACCTCACGGCATACAAAACTGCCATCCTCTTTTTTCACAAAAGCAGCTTTTCGTACCACAACAGCATAAATAAGGATTCCGATGACGATGGAGATCATTGCTCCTTTTAACGTTTCAAAGGAAATAAAATATGCCGGTTCCAAAACAAGTCCCATAATACCGCCAGTTACGACAATAGCTGCCAATAGCCATAAACAGATCAGGACGAGGATAGACGGCCCTTTTTCCTTCGTCGTTTGAATCGGTTCGTCCACTTTATTGCAAAACAATGCCACAAACAATTTTAACATATAAGCCACTGTCAATCCACCACAAAATAGGAAAATCCACTCCGCCGCAGGCATCATAAATCGAAAGAGCGATACTTCCATTAAACTCTCATGCATCATTGTCTTACTAATATATCCAGAACACAATGGAACTCCGCCCATTCCGAGTGCCGCGACAGCAACCGGGATCTTCAGATACCATTTTTCACGGATTACACTGCCAATCTGATTCAGATTTGTCGTCCCCGCCATCGCAAAGATCACACCGGCCACAGTAAACAGAATCAATTTAAAGATCGAATGATTCGCAGTATGAAATATCATTCCATAATAGCCCGTTGTTTCCCGCGAAAATGTACATATACTGATTCCAAACAAAATAAACCCAATCTGCGACATGGACGAATATGCAAGAAGTTTCTTCATATCGGTCGCAAAGATAGCAAATGCCCCTCCGACAAACATTGTACAGAGTGCCAGAATCATAAGCGTGACATTCCACGAGCGATCTGCCTCAAACAAAGTAATTGTAATCAGCATAGTTCCATAAATTCCGGTTTTTGACAAAAGCGACGAGAGCAGCGTCGTTCCCACCGGCGGTGCCGCCGTATACGTATCCGGAAGCCAGGTATGGAACGGAAACATTCCGGCTTTTGCACCATAGCCAAACAAAAGGCAGGCACCCGCAATATAAAGATTGCGTTGAACTCCCGGATCATTCCGGTTAAACTGCCAGGCCATGCGGATACTCGTAAGATCCCAGCTGCTAAATGTATAATACAAAAGCATCAATCCATACAGCATCACCAATCCGCCGGCAATCCCGTATGCCAGATAGGAAAAAGATGCCTTTTTCGCATACTCACTCTCATCATTGGGCACATACGCAAATGAGGCAAGTGTCATAATCTCAAAAAAGCAAAACTGTTTCATCAGATTCGTTCCGGAAAGAAAAAATTCAACTGTCGCCACGATCGTCAACAGATAGAAAAACAAAAACCGTTTATTGTGCGTAGACACCCGGAACTGCTGCGGCAAAGAACACAACGTCACGATAGATGACACAATCGTAATCATCAAAAAGAAAACCGAAAATAAATTTACCATTTGTCCATCCACCTCCTAAAGCAAGCCATTGGCAACCCATGTAAAAAAGGTCATAAGCGGCTTCGAATACAATCCAAAAACAACGATCAATATGGCAAAGAGAACCATTGGCACTTTCATCTGCCAGCCCGGATCACAGTTTGTTTTTCCATCGTCATCCGTCGGTTCCACCAGATAGGCTTTTCCTAAAATTGTAAAAATATAGATCGCAGTCAAAAAGGCAGACAACACCAGAATTAAAATCAGGTACGGTGCCAGCCGGTTTCCCTTTTGATAGGCATCTACTGCCGCTGTCGCAATGTTCCATTTACTGATAAATCCGGTAAGCGGCGGGATTCCGATCAGTGCAATTCCTGCCACACTCATACAGCCAAATACCACCGGCATCTTTTTTGCCAGACCGGCGATCTCATAAATATAATGTTTCCCGGTCTGATGCATGATCGCGCCGACGGCAAAGAAAAGCGAAATCTTCATAATTCCGTGAAAGACCATATGCGTCAAGCCGCCGATCATTCCCATCGGGGTCATCAATAAAAATCCAAATAAAATATACGACAAATTACTTGCCGTCGAATAGGCAAAACGTCGTTTCAAATGCTGCTCTTTTACAGCATTGGATGAGCAGAACAAAATGGAAATCCCTACCAGTCCGAGTACCATATACTGTGCCGGCGTTCCCCGTAAAAAAGACGTTCCAAAAATATAATACGTGATACGCAGGATTGCAAATGCACCGGATTTTACCACCGCGACAGCATGCAAAAGTGCCGTCACCGGCGTCGGTGCCACCGAGGCCGTCGGCAGCCATCCGTGCAGTGGAAACAATGCCGCTTTTACACCAAATCCAAGCACCATACAGACAAAAACAGCCTGCAGAAGTGGTTCGTGTCCACTTACTTTTGTCATATCCAGCACACCGCCAAATGCAAAATTCATGCTCGTTCCATAACGGAGAATAAAGATAAATCCAATAAACGCAAACGCCGCTCCACCGATTGAATAATACGCATATTTTCGCCCGGCATACCGCGCTTCCGCGGTCATTGTGTGCATGACAAGCGGAATCGTAACCAGGGTCAGCATTTCATAAAACATATACATAGTCATCAAATTGGCGGACATCGCTATTCCAAGCGTAATTCCATATGTCATCGTGTAAAAAGAGAAGAAACGGTTTTCCCCTTTTTCGCCATGCATATATTCAAACGCATACAGCGAAGCAAATGGCCACAACGTACTGACAAGGGCGGCAAAAACCATGCCTGCGCCGTCCAGATGCACCGAAACTTCCAGTATGCCGGCGAGATTAATAAGCCGCGTATAAGATGCCGGATGCAAAAGCAGCGAGGTCCACATCAAAATCGAAGTTGCGATCACGATACATTCCACATAAATATTTCTCTGTCGCCGCTGTTTCCACGGAAAGAGAGGAAGTACGGCTCCTCCCAGGATTGGCAGCACAATTGGTAAAACTAACAATAACACATTCATTTTTTCACCACGTTCCCCTCTCTTCTTATATAATTTCTTTTACAATATCTTCCAAAATATGAATCAGCGGTTCATTGAAGATTCCAAGCAAAAGTGCCAACGCCGCCAGAATCACCATCGGAATGACCATTTTCCAATCTTCCTTTACCCGCTCGTCCTTTTCCGGTTTGTCATAAAAAGCATGAACACTAACCGTTAAAAGGTAGCCGGCTGTCAAAAGAGCACTCACAAGAAGCACAACCGGTCCGGCAATCTTTGTCCATCGGATTCCCGAATATAGCGCACCTATGCACAATTTCCATTTACTTACAAATCCGCTAAATGGTGGAATTCCCACAAGGGCAAGGGACGCAAGGGTGAAGCAGACCATTGTAACCGGCATCCGCTTTCCGATTCCACGATAACCTTCTACTCTTGTAGTCCCGGTTTCATGAATCACTGCGCCGGCACAGAGGAAAAGATTGTTTTTAATGACCGAATGGTATATCACATGCAGCATCGCCCCAACAAAGCCCACCGGCTGCAACAGCATGATCCCAAACAAAATGTAGGAAACCTGACTTACGGTTGAATACGCAAGCCGGCGCTTCATAATCTTTTCCTTGAAAGCCAGCATTGAACCCATAAATACCGTAAGCAGCGTCAGACCGATCACGATATACTGCACAAACGACTTCCAAAGGAAATCCGCTCCCGCGATATAATAAACGACACGAAGGATAGCAATAACCCCCATTTTCGTATTGACGCCCGACAAAATTGCACTCGCCGGTGCCGGAGCGACCGGATGTGCCGTAGAAAGCCAGCCATGAAGTGGGAACATGCCCGCTTTGGAACCAAACCCGATGATCATCCCTAAAACAGCGAGCTGAAGCGTCATTTCATGCCCCGCAATCGCTGCATGCGTGAAATTTCCGCCCGGGGTAAAGGCAATCGACGGTGTCAACTGGTAAATGTAAAAGAACCCGATCAGTCCCAAAAAGGCACCTGCAATCGAATAAAATACATATTTGTATCCGGCGGCGATTGCTTCTTTTGTCTGCGCATGAATCACGTAGCCGATCGTCGCCAGCGTCATTCCCTCGTAAAAGAGATACATTGTCACCAGATTTCCGGCACTTGTAATTCCCATAAGCATTCCCAATGTCATCAGATGGCATCCCAGAAAACGTGCGCCTTTTTTATCCCCTTTCATATAAGAAAAGGTGTATAGTGTAATCAAAATCCACACAAATACTACAAGTGTAGAAAAAACAGCCCCCAAATCATCCAGATTCAATAAAATCGGGATATCTTCTTTTAATTTCCAGACTGTGACCGCCGGACTTTTTTCATATAAATTGATTCCGTGAAATACTGCCGTCAAAAGAACGATTCCCATCACAGCCACGGATAATTTTTTGGTAATTCCTTCCTGCCATTTATGTCCTGCCGTCGCGAGTAAAAATAATACAAATCCACTGATCAGCGGTAAAAATATCGGTATTGCCAGCATTTCTTCCCCTCTTTCTCTCGTTGACTATAAACATTGCTCTATGAAAACATCTGCACACCTGCTGCAATCGCTTCCCAGACCAGATTGGAACCGATTCCCAAAAACAGGTTTAATCCAACAAATACAAGAATGGCTGCGACATAAGGCACACCATTCTTCGCACTGCCCTTTTTATCCGGTGCCGGGGTGTAAATCGTCATAACGGTATGCAGAAAATACACGGCATTGAGAACCGTACTGATTGCCAGCGCAATCATTGCAACCCACATTTTCTCGGAACCGGCTTCCAAGGCTCCCATCGCAAAATACACTTTGGAGGTAAATCCGGCAAACAGCGGGATTCCGATCATTGACAAAGCGCCAACGGCAAATCCGACACCGGCCGCCACATTGCGGTAGCCTGCTCCTTTTAAATCCTCAAATAATTTGCTGTCATCGGAAACTTCGGACAATCCTCTGGCTGCGATAAACAACATGGATTTGGAAGCAGCGTGCGAAATAATATGAAAAATCGCCGCAAGCATGCCGGTTTTTGTCCCTATTCCGATCCCCATATAAATGTATCCGATCTGTGCCACTGAAGAATACGCAATCATGCGACGAATATCCACCTGCCGCATCGCACGGACGGAACCGAGAATCATTCCCAACACACCGAGAACAAACAACAGATTTCCGACATGATGCGTCTCGATCACTTCGACACCGATCACACGGTAAAATATTTTCAAAAGTAAAAAAATATAACTTTTTGATACCAGACTCGATAAAATGGCACTTGAAGATGCCGTGCCATAACTGTAGGCATCCGGCAGCCAGCTGTGAAACGGAAACAGCGCCGACTTGATCGCCAGTCCCACGCACATGAGCACAATGACTACGGTAAGCGGCATCGTGTACTGACCATTTGCATTCAGTTCTGCTACTGTCTCTTTCATATTGGACATCAGAAGATGCCCGGTAATGCCGTAAAGCATCGATATTCCGATCAAAATCAGACCGGAACCAATCAGACTCATGATCATATATTTGGTCGCAGCCACCAGAGTATGTCCGGTTTCACGGATCAAAATCAGACCTCCTGCCGCGATCGTATTGATCTCGATAAACACATACGCCGTAAACATATCATTCGTGTAGATCAACGCCAAAAGCGAACTCATCATCAGATTTACGAGTACATAAAACAAATTCTGCTTTGTCTCTGCAATGTCCCTCGCGATATATTTTCCTCCGCCGGCAACGGACAAAAGCATGATCAGACAAAATACAACCGCCATCACGCCTTCTAAAATGCCGACGCGGATCTCATTGCCCCAGGGTGCCGGGAAATGCCCCATCATATAGACATACGATTCGCCCGTGCCAAGGACAAATGCCAGCACGCAGCCGGACATCGCAAGAAGTACAGTCAGCAGTGTAAGTGTCCACACCCGCGCCTTCTTTGCCGGAAGTACCGAAGAAATCACGCCGCTTGCCAGACACATGATAATATTCATAAATGGAAAGTTCTGCACCAGATTCATGAATCTTATATCTCCTCTCTCTTTGCGCTAAGTGCGATTTCATCGATATCCAATGTTCCATAACGTTTATACAGCCGCACCGTGATGGCAAGCATCAGCGCCGTGACACTGACTGATACAACGATTCCCGTCAATACCAGTCCACTTGGAATCGGATTGACGTAGGTCTCTACCCGAAGATCGTCATTGACAACAATCGGAGCAAGCCGTCCCACGATATATCCTTTTGATGTCAAAAACAGATAAATCGCCGTATCCATAATATTAAATCCCATAATTTTTTTGATCATATTTTTATGAAGCAGCAATGTCGTAAGTCCGATTCCAAAAAGGATCACGGCAGCCGTCTCATAATAATTGGTAAATAATGTCATCTTATCCAATTTCCCCTTTCCGAAACAACGAATAAAAGCCATACATCGTGCATGCAACGACCATTCCCACACAGATATTTAACGGCAGGATCAGCCCTCCACTCACAATTGCACCCGGAATCCCCTTCGGAATCCCGCTTTCCAAATGATTGGCTCCGGTAAAAAACGAATAACTTTTCGCTGCCGAATAAAACAAAAGTGCTGCAACCGTGATAATCGAATAGGTTTTTCGCGTAAAGAAACGATCGGTCTGCTCAAAGCCGAACGCATTTGCCATAAGAATCAGTCCCGCTCCGATGATCGCGCCACCGGAAAATCCGCCTCCCGGAGACAAATGTCCATTCAGCACAATATAAATTCCATAGATCAGAATAAACGGCGTGAGTAGCTTCGCCGCCATACGCAGGATCGGATCCTCCGTCTTTTTTGGCTTTCTCCGAATTTCCTGATTTCGTTTGCTCTTCGAATCGAGGCGAAGAAGGATCATTACACAAGTCGCCGCGATAAACAGCACATGCGATTCGCCCAATGTATCAAAAGCACGGTAATCGAGGATCATGCCTGCCACGATATTCGTCGCCCCGGTTTCCTCCAGCCCTTTTGCAATATAACGGCTGACTACTTCATTCGAAGTCGGATTGTCTTTTGCCCCAAATGTCGGCAGTTGATTTACCGTCAGCAAAAGCACTGTGATGAGTGCCAGACAAAACAAGACCGCCACGCAGTTGTATATTCTCCGAAACCATTGAAACCCTCTTGTCTGCGGCCATTTTTCATATCGCTTATAAAGTTCTTTTCTTGACATTCTGTAGGGTTTTGCAGCAGTTTGTTCTACCTCTGTAGTCTTCGCATCTGCTTCATTTTTTAAAAACGACGTATGATTTTCAAAGATATCTTCATACTCTTTTTTTTCCACACGTTCTCCATCGACAAAACGCTGTAATTTCCGCCACCAGCCATTTTCATAATTTTCCCGTTTTCTGCTCATTCGTCCTCCCCCTCTTCGTCATCCCACATCGGTTCCTCTTCTCCGCGAACCTCCGTCAAGGCATGTATTTTTTTCAATGTCATAAAGAAAAGAAGGCTTGTAACCCCGGCTCCAACCGCCGCTTCCGTGATCGCAAGATCGGGAGATTCCAAAAGGATCCAGATAATGCACATAATCACACTATACGACATAAATATCACGATCGAAGTGAGGAGATTCTTATTCAGGCAGACAGCGACCGCACATACGATCAAAAACGTCACTAAAATATAAGAAAAAATTGTCATTTCTCTTTTTCCTCCTCTTCTCTCTTTTTCTTTTTTTCTACCATCATCTGCGCGATCAGATGACTGGAAACCGGACCGGTTGTCCACAAAAAAGCGACGACAAGTACCAATTTAACCGTCGTAAACGAAAATCCAAAGAGTACGATAAGCCCGAGAATAATAAGTCCAAGACCTAATGTATCCCCCATCGCTGCCGCATGCATCCGAGTCAGGCATTCAGAAAAACGATAGACTCCGATTGCGGCTGATATCATCACAAATACACCGCCGCTGATACAGATCGCTGCGGCAATAAAACGAATCCATTCCATCTCATCATCCTTTCTCCTGCTCTTTGGCACGGCTTTTGTAACGACGTATAAAAATACGTGTCAATACAACGACTGCCAGAAAACTGATCATGGTGTAGATCAACGCCACATCCAATAGCCAGCTTTCCTGTAATGCATAGGAAAGAAGGCAGATGGTGGCGATCGTCAATGTTCCGATCATATTTGCTGCCACGATCCGGTCACCAAGCTCCGGTCCGCGGATGGCTGCGATCAGGCAGGCGATCATACAGATTCCAAGCAGAATAAATACTACGACAAAAAATGGCTGCTGTATCGCTGTCAACATGCCTTCACCTCCCGTTCAATCTTTCTCAATAACTGTACAAATGAGGAATCTTCCATTCCCTCTGCCATCGTTTGGTCAAGGCTGTGAATCGTGAATTTATTCTCTGTCAGTTCTACCGTTATCGTTCCCGGTGTCAGTGTGATGGAATCTGCCAGGATCACATTGAGACAGTTAATCTCGAACGGCGTTTCCATCTCTACTACACATGGTTCGACTTCTTCTCTTTCATTGTAGACAAACCGCATGACTCCCACATTGGCTTTGATAATTTCCCAAAGCAGCAAAAAAACATAGCAAACAGCAAGGCCGGAAACCTTGCAAACTGCTATGTCTTTCTTTACGGAATATTCCAAAAATTTACAGCAAAACAAAAATACAGCAAGCGCGATCACTACACCAAATGCCGCAATTTCCCCATTTATTTTGCCATTCAACACAACCCAAAATATAAAAAATACCAAAAACATGTCTTCTCCATCCTCGCTTTATGCAAAGAATGGAAACCAAGTTTTTCCTGATTTCCATTCTTTTCCATATTCATCAGCGATATATGATTTCATGTCGTCCCGGTCCATTTGATACCATCTTGATCGGCACGCCAAGTTCTTTTTCAATAAATTCGATATATTTGCGGCAATTCTCCGGAAGTTTATCATACTCTGTAATACCGCGGATCTCTTCTTTCCAGCCCGGAAGCACTTCATAAACCGGTTTGGCTTTTTTAAGTTCTCTTGTCGTCGGGAAGTCCTTTGTCACTTTTCCGTCAATCTCATATCCAACGCAAATTGGAAGTTCATCAAGATAACCAAGTACATCAAGTACAGTAAGTGCCACTTCTGTCGCACCCTGAATACGGCATCCATAACGGCTTGCTACCGCATCAAACCATCCCATACGGCGTGGACGGCCTGTCGTAGCTCCGTATTCTCCACCATCACCACCGCGGCGGCGAAGTTCATCGGCTTCATCACCAAAGATCTCACTGACAAATTCTCCGGCTCCAACGGCACTGGAATATGCCTTTACAACGGTTACAATACGTCCGATTTCATATGGAGGGATTCCTGCTCCAATTGCTCCATACGCAGCAAGCGTAGACGATGAAGTAACCATCGGATAGATTCCGTGGTCCGGATCTTTCAAGGATCCAAGCTGACCCTCTAACAGGATACGTTTCCCCTGCTGTCTTGCTTCATAAAGATAAGCTGATACGTCGCATACATAAGGCGCTACCATATCACGGTACTCTGCCAAAGTCTTCATCAACTCGTCAACATTCAAAGCCGGTTTGTGATAGAGATGCTCTAAGATCACATTTTTCTGTACACAAATTCCCTCGATTTTTTCACGAAGTGCTTCTTCGTCGAACAATTCAGAAACCTGTACACCGACTTTCGCATATTTATCAGAATAGAATGGCGCAATTCCTGATTTCGTAGAGCCAAATGACTTTCCAGCCAGACGCTCTTCCTCATATTGATCAAACAGCACGTGGTAAGGCATTACAATTTGAGCACGATCCGACACCAAAATCTTCGGTTTCGGTACTCCCTGGTTTACAATGTCATTAATCTCGCGGAACAGATCCGGAATATTTAATGCCACTCCATTTCCAATAATGCTTGTGGTATGATCATAGAACACACCGGATGGAAGGATATGTAATGCAAATTTCCCATAATCATTTACGATCGTATGTCCGGCATTGCTGCCTCCCTGAAAACGTACAATGATATCGGACTCTTCGCCCAGCATATCGGTAATCTTCCCTTTTCCTTCGTCTCCCCAATTGGCTCCTACAACTGCTGTTACCATTAGCCATTCCTCCTTAAACTCACGTTTTTCACCTTTTTTTGTATGCCAAGACGCATACAATCTTATTATATATGATTTTCCATAGGTTTGCAAGTGCAAAGAAAATTTCTTTTTAAAACGACCTTCATCATAACGCTCCCATAATACACAAACAAAAAAACAAGGGAACCTCTTTTACACAGCTCCCTTGTTTTCAAGCAAAGTTTTATTTCTTTATTTTGACTTTCTTAACAGAAGTCCTGAATAGTTCCTTATACATTAATCTCCGCTTTTACACCAAGCAGTTCTTTGTTTTCGTCCAAAATTGGCTGAATCACATCGTTCATAAATTCAACCACCTGGCTCGGTGCACGTCCCACGTACTTGCTTGGATCCATTGTCTTCTGCAGTTCTTCCAATGTCATCGGGAATTCATCATCTGCCGCGATCAGTTCAAGCAGATTGTTTTCCAATCCGCGCTCTTTGACGTTGCGTCCTGCTTCCATCGAAAGTGTACGAATCTTCTCGTGCAGTTCCTGACGGTTTCCACCGGCTTTTACAGCATCCATCATGATGTTTTCGGTTGCCATAAACGGAAGTTCTGACATCAGGCGTTTGGTAATTACTTTTTCGTAAACAACCAAACCATCTACGACATTGAGGTAAAGATCCAGCACGCCGTCGATTGTCAAAAATGCTTCCGCTACGCTCAGACGTTTGTTTGCGGAATCATCCAATGTTCTCTCAAACCACTGTGTGGCAGACGTGATGGCAGGATTCAGCACATCGATCATCACATACCGGGAAAGAGAGGCGATTCGCTCGCTTCGCATCGGATTTCTCTTGTATGCCATCGCGGATGAACCGATCTGACTCTTTTCAAATGGTTCCTCTACTTCTTTCAAATGCTGAAGCAGACGGATATCATTCGAGAACTTATGAGCACTTGCTGCAATTCCGGCAAGAACATTGCACACGCGAGTATCCAGTTTACGGGAATAGGTCTGTCCGGATACCGGGAAGCAGGCATCAAATCCCATTTTTTCAGCGATCATTTTATCTGCTTTTTTACAAGCCTCTTCGTCGCCCTCGAACAATTCGAGGAAACTTGCCTGAGTTCCGGTCGTTCCCTTGGAACCAAGAAGTTTCATATGGGAAAGTACATGATCCAAATCTTCCAGATCCATCACAAGTTCCTGCATCCAAAGTGTCGCACGTTTTCCGACGGTCGTCGGCTGTGCCGGCTGAAAATGCGTAAAAGCAAGCGTCGGAAGGTCTTTGTATTTCATCGCGAACTTCGAAAGTTCGTCGATAACATTGACCAATTTCTTCTTAACCAGTTTCAATCCTTCAGTCATAATGATAACGTCTGTGTTATCTCCGACATAACAGGATGTTGCCCCAAGGTGAATGATTCCGGCAGCTTTCGGACACTGTTGTCCATACGCATACACATGGCTCATTACATCGTGGCGCACTTCCTTTTCACGGGCTTTTGCCACATCATAATTGATATCATAGATGTGAGATTTCAATTCCTCAATCTGCTCATCTGTGATACGTGGATTTCCGTCGGCATCTTTCAATCCCAGTTCTTTTTCCGTTTCTGCCAGGGCAATCCACAATTTTCTCCATGTGGAAAATTTCATATCCTGTGAGAAAATGTACTGCATTTCCTTACTGGAATAACGTTCAGACAACGGACTTGTATATCTGTCTGTGCTCATAGTATAGTTCCTTTCTTACTTATGTTATTAGCAACTTCGGGCAATTGTACACAAAAGAACAGCAATTCTTTCGTGCAAGCACGACGACTCGCTGCTCTTTCACGCACAAGCCCGGAATCGTAACCTTTATTGTTCATACTCACCGCGAATATCTTCCTGCGGCGGTTCTACCGGATAATTTCCGGAAAAGCAGGCGTCGCAGTATCCATGATCCCCTTCGATCAGTTCGTCCAGACGTTCTCCGTCCAGATAACCGAGGGAATCTGCGCCAATCATCTTGCAGATCTGCTCTACCGTGTTGTTGTGTGCGATCAGCTGGTCACAGCTTGGCACATCCGTTCCGAAATAGCACGGATACAAAAACGGCGGTGAACTAATTCGCACATGCACCTCTTTGGCTCCGGCATTCTTTAACATTCTGACGATTCGCTCACTTGTCGTACCACGCACAATGGAATCATCGACCATGACGACGCGTTTGCCGCGAACCACTTCTTTTAATACGTTCAATTTGATCTTTACGCTGGATTCTCTGGCGGACTGCTTTGGTTTAATAAACGTACGTCCGACATAACTGTTTTTGATAAATGCCGTTCCGTATGGGATTCCGGATTGCAATGCAAATCCCATGGCAGCGACATTTCCGGATTCCGGTACACCGACCACGATATCCGCATCTGCCGGATGCATCTGTGCCAGAATTTTTCCAGCCATTATTCTACTATTGTAGACGCTGACGCCATCGAAATAACTGTCAGGTCTTGCGAAATAAATGTATTCAAAGATACATTTTGCTGAATGCTTATTGCAAAGCGTCTCATCCGACTGGATGCCGTCCTTATCAAGCATTACGATCTCGCCCGGTTTCACATCTCGCACAAATTCCGCATCGACTGCATCCAAGGCACATGTCTCGGACGCCAGAATATAACTGTTGTCTCGTTTTCCGATAACCAATGGGCGGAATCCATAGGGATCTCTTGCCCCGATCAGTTTACGCGGACTCGAGATGATTAGGGAATACGCTCCCTGCAATTTCATCATCGCATTTTTTACTGCCTCCTCTGCCGTCGGCGTATGAAGGCGTTCGCGCGCGATCAGATACGCGATCACTTCCGTATCGATCGTTGTGTGGAAAATAGCTCCGCTATATTCCATCTCTTCACGCAGTTTATGCGCGTTGACCAGATTTCCATTGTGAGCAAGCATAAGTGTACCTTTGACATAGTTGAGCACAAGCGGCTGCACATTTTGGCTGTTACTTGCCCCTGCTGTCGAATATCGCACATGACCTACTCCAATATTTCCTTTCAATTTTGACAAGTTCTCTTCGTCAAATACTTCATTGACAAGCCCCATTCCTTTTTGAACATCGACCTTGCGCTTCGGTCCGTTGGTATCACTGACGGCGATACCACAGCTTTCCTGCCCGCGATGCTGTAACGAAAATAACCCATAATAGATGGAGGAGGCTACATCCCCTCCATCCAGATCATACATACCAAATACTCCACATTCTTCGTGAAGTCCATCCATTTTATATTGTTCGTACTCGGAATTCATCTGCCTGTCCTTTCCTTATTTTGTCAATCCGATTCGTTTTGCCACTTCATTGTAAGCGTCTTCTACGCCACCAAGATCACGGCGGAAACGGTCTTTATCCAATTTTTCTCTGGTTTTGATGTCCCAGAAACGACAAGTATCCGGAGAAATTTCATCTGCCAGAATAATGGTTCCATCACTTGTCTTACCAAATTCAATCTTGAAATCGATCAATTCGATACCACAGTCTTTAAAGAAATCGCAAAGGAAATCATTCACCATAAAGGCATATTTTGTAATTGTATCAATATCTTCCTGTGTTGCAATGCCGATTGCTTTTGCAAAATAATCATTGATGAGCGGATCTCCCAACGCATCATCTTTGTAACTAAATTCCAAGGTAGGGCAGAGAAGTTTCTTTCCTTCCTCGATACCAAGGCGTTTGGAAAAACTTCCGGCTGCTGTATTACGGACAATTACCTCAAGTGGGATAATTTTAACTTTTTTAACAGCGGTTTCACGATCACTAAGTTCTTCTACAAAATGAGTAGGAACGCCAGCCTTTTCCAATTTCTGGAACAAGAAGTTTGTCATACGGTTGTTGATCACACCTTTTCCAACAATCGTTCCTTTTTTCTCGCCATTAAATGCGGTTGCATCATCTTTGTAGTCAACGATATATACGTCTTCTACATCTGTTGCATAAACTTTTTTTGCTTTTCCTTCATAGAGCATCTCTTTCTTTTCCACTTTTTTGTCCTCCTTTGACACTTTTGCGTAACTGATTGGTTATTTTTTATGATAAATCCCTTGCTGGATTTTATCCTGAAGAATACGAAGCACCGCCTGATCGACCTGTTTTTCGTCGATATCTCCAAACATGACGGCGCGTGATACATGAAAGACTGCCTCTTCCACATTTACCGGGTTGTACAGCATATCCGCTCCGGCGATCACCGCCTTCAGTTCTGCTTCTTCCGGCGAATACTGGCTGGTAATGACTGGCACATTCAATGCTTCGGTAAACAGAACTCCTTCAAAACCAAGTTCTTTCCGAACCACATCCGACAAAATCGTCGGTGACAGAGACGCTGGAAGGTCTTTGTCAATTTTTGTCAGCCACACATGTCCTGCCATCATCATATTTGTTCCTGCGTCAATCGCAGCCGAAAATGTCGAAAAGTTTTCTCTCCGAAGTTTGGACAATCCCGTCGTAATCTGACAAGGCACCATCTGATGATATCTTGCCACCGGTGCTGTCCCCGGAAACGTTTTGACCGCTGTCGCAATCCCCTGGCTTTTCATCCCGGCAACCATCGCCTCCGCTGCCGTACTTACGACATCTTCATCCGAAGAAAAGCAGGACTGATTCACATCATCCACCGTATACCGGTCAATGTATGCCTGCACCTTCTTTTCATAAGAAGCGCACTCTTTTTCATACTTCTGTTTCAGCTTCTTCGCTTTCTTTTTTGACATTTTCTTTTTTATCTTAGGCTCTACAGGAGCCTGACCGACTTCCTGCATCGCAAGATTACGAATTTGTTCCAAAGACACCTTGCCAATATTTTCCACTTTCCATACATCGGCGCAAGGTGCCAGATTAAGATTAAATCCAAGTTTTTTAAGTTCTTTGGCAATCATAACGCCGGTATCTTCCAGCTGATCTTCTGACATATTTTTTCCCATGTCCGCCGGGCTCACATAACCGGTACCATCAATCTCTTTATTGTTAACGGCGATCGAGCGGGTGCCGCCTCCTTCTTCCTCCGTTCCGATGTAAAGCGTAATTCTCTCAATCGACTGCAGATCCTGCGTCAGCTTTTTGATCTGCTCCACGCTCTTTACATTGGAATTTCCAAGCAGAACGCCACCGATATGATTTTTCTCAATTTTTTCTTTTATCTTCTTTGTCAGTTTGGTGACCGGTTTTCCATCTTCTGACAATTCATCAAGATCCACCAGGATCATTTGACCGATTTTTTCATCAAGGGTCATTTTTTTTAAAATTTTTCCGGCCTGCTTTAAAACATCTTCTTCATCTAAAGCATTTTCTGTGCTGCCGGATGCCCCATTTTTCTTCTGAATACTGCATCCACACATCGTAATACACAGGCACAATACCAGAAATATACTTACTATCCGTTTCATTTCCTTCTCCTCAGTTTTCAATAAAACTACGTACCCGCATGTATTATATCAAATTTTTGGTAACAAGGCAAGCCCTCCTACATAAAATGATACTGTAAAACAATTTAGGAGGCACCTAACATGAGTGATTTATCAGCAACAAACTGTGGCGGCGGATGCTCCTGCAATGAAGGAAACAACAGCTGCTGCACATGGATCATCATCATTCTTCTCTTGACATCCTGCTGTGGAGGAAACGGCGGATTCGGTGGCGGCAGTGACTGCAGCTGCATTATCTGGATCCTGCTTTTGCTCTGCTGCTGCGGTGGCAATAACGGTTTCGGCGGATTCGGTGGGTTCTGCTAATTCTTTTTTTCTCAAAAAAGAGGTGTCGCATCTTTGCGGCACCTTTTCTCTTTTATTCTCTTTCCTGCTCCTCCGGCGAGCAGCGGCCTTTCAGGCACTCAAGATCCACTTCATAAATAGTCGTTTCGTCCTCAACGTATTCGCTCTGTTCCTTTTCCTTGCTATTTTCCTTCATGATCTTTCCCCTTTTGGGCTTTATTTTATCCTATGAAGAAAATTTCCAATGCGTGCCCGTATTATCGGCGGTAAAATTCCACAATGCGGTCAAGGCGCGAAGTCATCCCAACAAACATTTTATCCAAAACAGTCATCGCCGTCATGGCTTCCACAACTACAACCGCCCGCGGCACAATGATCGGATCGTGGCGTCCCTTGATTTCAACAGAAACAGCCTCTCCCTCCGTCGTTACCGTCTTTTGCTCCGAGAAAACGGACGGCGTCGGTTTAAATGCCGCACGCAGCACAATATCACTTCCGTCACTCATTCCTCCCAATATTCCACCGGCGTGGTTCGTCTCTTTGCCAATGGCTCCATTTTCATTTACGCAAAAGGCATCGTTATTTGTCTTTCCGGTCGCTGCCGCTGCCTGAAATCCATCTCCGATTTCCACACCTTTGACTGCTCCGATCGACATCACTGCCTGCGCAAGTGCCGCATCTAATTTTCCAAATACCGGTTCTCCCACACCTGCCGGCACTCCTTTTACGACACATTCGATAATTCCACCTGCCGAATTCTTTTCCTGCATCTGCTTTTCCAAAAATTCTTCTGCTCGTTCGGACGCCTCCAAATCCGGCATGCGAAGCGGACTTTTTTCAATGTTTTCATAGGTCATCTTTGCCGGATCAATCTGAATATCACCAATCTGTGTAACATACGCATGCACTTCGATTCCCATCTGTTCCAATATTTTCATCGCAATCGCACCGGCTGCCACGCGTCCGATCGTTTCTCTTCCGGACGATCTTCCGCCTCCACGGTAATCGCGGAATCCATATTTTTGATCAAACGTATAATCCGCATGACCCGGTCGGTAAATTTTCGCAATTTCCGAATAATCTTTGGATTTCTGCGAAGTATTGAAAACCATAAGTGAAATCGGGGTTCCTGTCGTTTTTCCCTCAAATACTCCGGACAGGATTTCCACCTTATCCCCTTCTTTACGCGGGGTCGAGTATCTTGTCTCGCCCGGTTTTCTTTTATCCAAATATTTCTGTATCTCTTCCTCCGAAAGTGCAAGCCCCGCAGGACATCCGTCCACTACCACACCAAGTCCTTTTCCATGCGATTCGCCCCACGTTGAAATGCGAAATATCTCGCCCCATGTCGATCCTGCCATTTATTTTCTCCTTTTATTCTTTGACAACAAATCCATTACATTCTTTTTTAAAACTTGTCGAAAAAACTTTCTTTTTTTCAAAATCTATAGTATAATATTTTTAGAGTTTTTACAAGTAAAATCTGATTTACAAAATAAATATTTAGAAAAATGCGGCTATTTAGGACTAATGTTTGAAACTCAATGAATAGTTGCCAAAAATTTTATATCCGGAAAGGAGAAGGTTTATGTTTAGTCAGTTTTTTGGAAATTATCTTTTGAGCAAGCAAAAGATAACCAATGAGCAGTTCATCTCATGTATGGAATATATGCGTGCAAATCGTGTTAAATTGGGGTTGATTGCTGAATCTGAGGGTTTACTCACACGCAAACAGGCAGATGAATTGAATCATCTGCAAATGCAGAGTGACAAACGCTTTGGTGATCTTGCAATAGAGAAAGGTTACTTGACTGAAGCAGACATTTCTCATTTATTGCAGCTGCAGGGAAATCCATATCTGATTTTTGTTCAGGCATTGGAAGAAAACCATGTAATGAACCGCGAAGAAATTCAGGAAAATTTAGAGGCATTCCAGAAAGAAGAAGGTCTTACCAACAGCGCTATCGACGCTATTAAATATGGTGATTTTGAACGACTTCTTCCTACTTTTGTAACTACTGATAATGAAGCAGTTCTTGATATGATGGGACTTGTCTTAAGAAACATCGTACGTTTTGTCAGTTCTTACATCCGCATCGGAGAAGCAAAAAAAGTGACAGAATATTCTGCCAAGTACATAGCTTATCAAAAGACAACCGGAGCCTACGATGGCTTTCTTGCTTTTGCCAGCGACGACGATGCCATCCTTACAATTGCAGATGGTTATGCCGGTGAATATTTTGAAAAACCGGACGAAGATGCATTAGATTCCGTTTGTGAATTTACAAACTGTATCAATGGTTTATATGCCACGGAATTAAGTTACAAGGAAGTTGTTATCGACATGCTTCCTCCGGAATTCCATTTTGATGGTTCCATAAAAGAAAACTCTGAATTTTATGTACTTCCACTCTACATCACCGGCAAAAAAGTAGACTTGCTGGTTAAGATGTAATAAAAGAAAAAATGATACAAGAGGGAGGTTGTTTTATATGGCAACAGTTTTAATCGTGGATGATTCTCGTACATCCCGAAAAATATTACGCAACATACTCACTGAGAACGGCTACGAGATTGTCGGTGAAGCAGGAGACGGCCAGACCGGTTATGAAAAATACATCGAATTAAAACCGGATTTGGTAACCTTGGACATTACGATGCCTGTATTGGACGGACTTGGTTCCCTGGAAAAGATCATGGAATTAGACAGTTCCGCTAAAGTTATCATGGTAACCGCAGCAGGCCAGAAATCAAAAATGGTAGAAGCGATCAAACTCGGAGCTTCCGAATTTATCCAAAAACCATTCGAGCCAGACCAAATCTTATCCGTAATCAAAACAGTGATATAAGCGCATAAAACGAATGCAATTTTGTCCCAAAAGGTTATGGCAGCTTGCTGACATACAACCTTGGGGACAAAATTATATGAGTGCAACGGATATCCCAAAGTCTCTGACTTTGGGATATTTGCGTTTTATGCGCCGGTAAGAAAAAAGAAGCAAGCGGCTGTAAGCCATTTGCTTCTTTTCTTACTTTATCGAAGCGAACCGCCTGCGCAGCAGGTGGCAGAGCACGTAGTGCGGGTTCGCGAGATGAGCGCGAAAGCAACGAATTTTGCTGGTTTTCCCATTTTACGTTGCCTTTTTGCCTTCTCACACCTAGCAAAGGCAACTTTTTTTGGCAACTTTCTCGATTTTCGTTGCCTTTCTAGCTTCTTAGCAGCTTTAAAGGCAACGAATTTTGCTGGTTTTCCCATTTTACGTTGCCTTTTCGCCTTCTCACACCTAGCAAAGGCAACTTTTTTTGGCAACTTTCACAATTTACGTTGCCTTTTTGAGTCGCTGCCCTCTAGTCCATAATCCCGTCCAAACTCTGCTATCCCAGCAAAAGCCAGCCGCCCCAAAGCCCACCAGGCACCTCCACTTCTCGACAATCCCCCAACACACCAAAAAGGCACGAAAGCAACAGCTTCTCTGTCGCTTTCGCGCCTTTTAAATTACGATAATTCAAATTTCTAAATCTTTAACCAACTCAATTCCTGGAAATCAGAAATCAAATTCATTATGAACGGCATTCATTGCACGGTCTGTATCTTCGCGGTCGATCAGTACTGTTACACGGATCTCTGAAGTTGAGATCTGCTGGATGTTTACGTTTGCTGAATACAATGCTTCAAACATACGTGCTGCTACACCAGGGTTAGACTGCATGCCGGCACCTACGATCGATACTTTAGCAACGTCTTTCTTCACTTTAACCACCTGACATTTCAAGCTTCCGCTGCGGTGTCTTTCAACCGTCTCAACAGCTATGTCTGCCATATCGCCAGTTACTGTAAAACTGATATCCTTTGTATTGTCACGTCCGATGGACTGAAGAATCATATCTACATTTACATTGTGGTTTGCGAGGTGACGGAACAATTTGAATGCCACACCAGGCTGGTCTTCCAATCCTACAACTGCGATTCTTGCTACATTTTTATCACATGCTACTCCACTTACAAGCATTTTTTCCATTTTTACTTCCTCCTTAACTACCGTTCCTTCCGATGTATTCAAACTAGAGCGTACAACAAGCTGTACTCCATATTTCTTCGCCATTTCCACAGAGCGGTTGTGCAATACACCCGCACCAAGACTTGCCAATTCAAGCATTTCATCATACGTGATCTCATCCAGTTTCTTGGCGTCTTTGACAATTCTTGGATCTGCCGTATATACGCCGTCAACGTCTGTATAAATCTCACAGGCGTCCGCACGAAGTGCAGCAGCCAAAGCAACGGCTGTTGTGTCGGAACCGCCGCGGCCAAGTGTCGTATAATCATCGTACTGGCTGATTCCCTGGAATCCGGTTACAATAACAATCTTTCTCTGTTCAAGCTCATGCTGGATACGCTCGGTATCAATCTTTTTCAAGCGGGCATTTCCTGCTACAGATGTAGTATGCATAGCTACCTGAAATGCGTTCAGGGAAATTGCCGGCACATTCAAAGACTGCATTGCCATCGCCATCAAAGCGACCGAAGTCTGCTCACCGGTTGTGAGAAGCATATCAAGCTCTCTTTTCGATGCTTTCGGATTGATATCATTTGCCATATCAAGCAAAACATCGGTCTGTTTTCCCATTGCCGAGAGAACAACTACAACATCGTTTCCTTTCTGATAATCTTCGATACAACGCTTTGCCACGTTGAAGATACGTTCTTTGTTGGCTACGGATGTGCCACCAAATTTCTTAACGACTAACATCTCTTCTTTACCTCCGTCTTTCCATATCTGGTCTTACTACTTTATTATGCATTTACACGAATACGTGTAATCATAGACGTTAATTTTTCTGCTTTTTCTGCAAAAACTTTTTCTTTCATAACCGGTGTGATAAATCCACATTCACCGGCGATGCCTGCATCAATCATCGTCACGTCGCCGAAAAGTTCTGCAATCTTACCGCGATCTGCTTCTGCCACACGAACAAAAAATGCATTTTCCATTTCTTCCATCGGTGCAATCGGAAGTTTTTCGCTTTCCCAAGTTACAGGTACGTTTTCGTCTTTGTGGATCGTAGCATCTACAACATCGGCTACAACTGCACTTGCGGTAGGAAGTTTACCTGCGCCGGCACCATAAAACATTACTTCGCCAAGCATATTACCTGTTACAGAAATCGCATTAAACACACCATTTACGCTATACAATGGCTCAGAGGAATATACCATCTGCGGAGCCACCATAGCATATACATTATCTCCAACTTTTTTGCTTGTACCAAAAATTTTGATCGCTGCGTTGATCTTCTTTGCATATTCAAAATCTTCCGCTGTGATCTTGGTAATACCTTCTGTATAAATATCCTGATAATCAACCTGCTGACCATATGCCAAAGACGTCAAAATGGCAATCTTACGGCAGGCATCGTAACCTTCCACATCTGCCGTCGGATCTTTTTCTGCATATCCGAGTTCCTGGGCCTGTTTCAGGACAACATCAAAATCCGCCCCCTCTTCTGCCATTTTCGTCAGAATAAAGTTTGTCGTTCCATTTAAAATACCATTGATGGATTCAATTTCATCTGCAGTAATGCACTGATTCAAAGGACGGATAATCGGAATACCACCGCCTACACTAGCCTCAAAATAGAAGTTGACATTTTTCTCACGTGCGATCTGAAGCAATTCTGCCCCATGTGCAGCTACCAGTTCTTTATTGGATGAGCAAACGCTCTTTCCATTCAGAAGCGCAGTTTTCACAAAATCGTATGCTGGTTTGGTTCCGCCCATTGTCTCGACGATGATATCTACATCCTCATCCTGTGCGATAATGGAATAATCATGTACTAAAATGTCCTGCACCGGATCTCCCGGGAAATCACGCAGATCGAGTACATATTTCACTTCAATCTCTTCGCCGGCACGTTTTGCGATCGTTGCTGCGTTTGTATTCACAATCTCAACAACTCCTGAACCAATTGTACCATAACCTAATACTGCAATTTTCATAATTTTCCTCCATTATTTGTATTTGAATCATCCGAAGTTTCCTCCGCATGAGACTCTTTCTCTTCAACCGCGGCATATTGCTCATCTGTCAGCAATGTGTCCGGATTTACTACTACGATCAAATCATTGCCACGTTTGGCAATGAAATTGATATAATCTGTATCACGCGTGCGCGCCACTCTCGGAAATTCCTGAATATCTTTATCCTCAGCGCGAAATACCTTTCCAACGCGATCCACTACAATCGCAACCTTCCCTGCATGAGTTCGAAGAAGAAGGATTTTCGTATCTTCTGTCACCTCTTTCGCCGGAAGACAGAATTTCTGTTTCATATCATAAACCGGATAAATGTCATCACGAATCTGTACCAGGCCATTCATTCCGTCCGGCAAATCACTGGCATGCTGGATCTCTCGGTAATTTTCCAAACTTTGCATCCCGCTGATCTCGATACCATATTCTTTATCACTTAGAAAAAATACAATTATTTCCTTCATCCTTACCTCCTCATTTATCGCTGATCATCAACTGTTGATCCATTTCAAATAGCCATTGATAAATATATCAAGATCTCCGTCCATGACCGCAGCGACATTTCCCGTCTCTACATTGGTTCGGTGATCTTTTACCATCGTATACGGCTGCATTACATACGAGCGGATCTGGTTACCCCAGCCAATCTCTTTCTGTTCCCCTCGGATATCGGACTCCTTCTCGCGATTTTCCTGTTGTTTGAGCAAATACAGTTTGGCTTTCAACATCTGCATCGCCTTATCTTTATTCATATGCTGGGAACGCTCATTTTGGCACTGTACCACAATTCCGGTAGGAAAATGGGTGATTCGGATCGCGGAAGACGTTTTATTGATATGCTGTCCTCCGGCACCACTCGAGCGATACGTATCAATTCGAATATCATCATCGGCAATCTCAATATCAAGATCCTGCTCAATATCCGGCATCACATCGCACGAAACAAACGAAGTCTGGCGCTTTCCCGCTGCATTAAACGGCGAAATGCGGACAAGACGGTGAACTCCGTGCTCGCTCTTCAAATAGCCATACGCATTGGTTCCATTAATCTGCAGCGTAACGGATTTTAATCCAGCTTCCTCTCCATCCAGGAAATCAAGCATTTCTACAGAATAGCCTTTTTTCTCAGCCCAGCGCTGATACATACGGCAGAGCATACTTGCCCAGTCGCAGCTCTCGGTACCGCCGGCACCGGCATGCAATGTAAGGATGGCATTGCTGTCATCGTACTCACCGGTAAGCATCGTCGTAATACGAAGATCATCAAATTCAGAAGTAAATGCGGCAAGTTCCTCACCGATCTCAGCCGCAAGTTCCTCGTCTTCTTCCTCATACGCCATCTCAATCAGCGTCATGATATCCTCATATTTTTGCTGCAAACCGTCTGCACGCCCCACAATTTCTTTGAGGTCTTTGACTTCTTTCATGGCCTGGCTCGCCTTTTCGGAATCATCCCAAAAATCCGGAGCCTCCATATTTTTCTCCAATTCCTCGATGCGGTATCGCTTGTCTCCAAGATTCAAAGAATCTCTGACTTCCGCAAGCGGCTGCTCATATGAACTTAATTCTACTTTGTAATTATCTAATTCTACCACGTGACGTCTCTACTTTCCACAACAATATTTATATTTCTTACCACTTCCGCAAGGACATGGATCATTTCTTCCAACTTTTTCCGTTTTGCGCTGTACCGGTGCATTGGCAGAGTCGTCTTTGTTTGTTCCGGTTTCTTTTGCCACCTGCTCACGCTCTACTTTCTGCTCGATACGCACATGCATCAATGCCTTAACTGTTTCCTCACGGATGGATTCTGTCATTTCTTCAAACATATCATAACCCTGGAAACGATACTCCGTTACAGGATCTCTCTGTCCATAAGCCTGAAGGCCGATTCCCTGACGAAGCTGATCCATATCGTCAATATGGTTCATCCAGTGCTGGTCTGTCACTTTCAAAAGAATCACACGCTCAATCTCTCGAATCTGCTCTGGCTCCGGAAATTCTGCCTCTTTGGATTCATAGATACGAAGTGCCTCTTCTTTCAAATTCTGAAGAAGTCCTGCTTTATTCAAATTCTTGTCGCGTTCCGGATCAAATGTAATCGGTTCAAACGGAATGATTGGAAGCAGATTCATATTCAATTCCGCAAGATCCCAGTCTTCCGGAATCTGATCATCGCCGATCGTACGTCCGACATATTTTTCAATCACTTCATCAATCATACCGTAAATGGTATCACGCATGCTCTCGCCATCCAATACTTTACGGCGCTCTGCATAAATAATCTCACGCTGCTGGTTGTTGATAATATCGTATTCCAGCAGATTTTTACGGATTCCGTAGTTATTATTTTCAATCTTCATCTGGGCACGCTCGATGGCTTTGTTCAACATGCGGTGCTGAATCTGCTCGCCTTCCGGCATACCAAGAGAATTAAATACATTCATCAGATTCTGGGAACCAAACAAACGCATCAAGTCATCTTCCAGTGAAATGTAGAACTTGGATTCACCGGGATCTCCCTGACGTCCGGCACGTCCACGCAGCTGATTGTCGATACGTCTTGACTCATGACGCTCGGTACCAATGATACGAAGTCCGCCAAGTTCCTGAACGCCTTCTCCGAGTTTGATATCGGTACCACGTCCGGCCATGTTTGTCGCGATTGTCACCGCACCGGCCACACCGGCATCGGCAATGATCTCTGCTTCCATCTCATGATACTTCGCATTCAATACTTTGTGCTTGATTCCGCGTCGTTTCAGCATTTCACTGAGTTCCTCGGAAGCCTCGATTGTAATTGTACCGACGAGAACCGGCTGTTTACGCTCGTAGCAGTCTGCGATATCTTCCACAATCGCATTCAGTTTTTCACGTTTTGTCTTATAAACCGAATCGTTGTAGTCAATACGGGCAACCGGTTTATTGGTAGGTACTTCCACAACGTCCATTCCGTAAATTTCACGGAACTCTTTTTCCTCGGTAAGCGCCGTACCTGTCATACCACATTTTTTATTGTATTTATTAAAGAAGTTCTGGAACGTAATCGTTGCCAGCGTCTTACTTTCTCTTTTTACTTTTACATGCTCTTTTGCTTCGATTGCCTGATGCAGTCCATCGGAATAACGGCGTCCCGGCATAATACGTCCGGTAAATTCATCTACGATCAGCACTTCATCGTCTTTTACCACATAATCCTTGTCGCGGAACATCAGATTGTGCGCACGAAGTGCAAGAATAATACAATGCTGGATCTCAAGGTGCTCCGGATCCGCCAGATTCTCGATATGGAAGAAACGCTCTACCTTTGCAACACCCTGCGCGGTAAGATTTACAGTTTTTTCCTTTTCATCCACAACAAAATCGCCGGTCTCCATGTCATCTTCTTTCATGATAAGATCCATTTTCGAAAGTTCTTTTGCTGTACCACGTTTTAACTGTTTGGCAAGATTATCACATGCCTCATAAATCTTTGTCGATTTTCCGCTGCTTCCGGAAATGATCAACGGTGTTCTCGCCTCATCGATCAATACCGAGTCGACCTCATCGACGATCGCATAATTCAGTTCACGCTGAACCAGCTGTTCTTTATAAATAACCATGTTATCACGCAGATAATCAAATCCAAGTTCATTGTTTGTCGCATACGTGATATCACAATTGTAAGCTTCTCTTCTCTCGTCATTGTCCAGGCTGTTCAAGATACATCCAACGGTAAGTCCCAGAAATTCATGTACCTGTCCCATCCACTCGGCGTCACGTTTTGCCAGATAATCATTGACCGTAACGATATGTACGCCCTTTCCTTCCAATGCATTCAAATACGCCGGAAGAGTGGATACCAATGTCTTACCTTCACCGGTACGCATCTCTGTGATACGTCCCTGGTGCAATATCACACCACCGATCAGCTGCACGCGGTAATGGCGCATGCCGATGGTTCTTTTGGCTGCTTCACGCACTGCCGCATAAGCTTCTGGCAAAATATCATCTAATGTCTCTCCCCCCGCGAGTCTGCTCTTAAATTCTCTGGTTTTATCCCGCAATTCTTCATCGGATAACTTTTCAAAATCCGGCTCCAAAGATTCAATTTTGTCAACAATTGGAAGCACGCGTTTTACTTCTCTTTCGCTGTGTGTTCCAACAAACTTACTTAAAATTCCCATGTGTTCACTCTCCATATATTTCTCCACACTAAAAATAAGTGTAGTATTTCAAATCATAACCTTTGATTATTTTATCACTTGCAGGCCGTTCTTTCAATACATAATTTGTTTTTCCAGCGGTTTTTTACAAACCGTTCACAACTTTGTCATAAAAAAAGCCGGTATACTGACTGCTCATCAGCATACCGGTTTGTTATTATTTTCGTCGTTTACACGTATGTTTTAGAATTCAGGTTCGATCAAACCATACGTATTTCCTTTTCTCTTGTATACCACATTTACTTCGTCTGTCTCAGAATTGCGGAATACAAAGAAATTATGTCCGATCAGTTCCATCTGTACACAAGCTTCTTCCGGATCCATCGGTTTCATCGCAAATTTCTTGGAACGGATGATCTGAATATCTTCATCTTCAAAATCATCAGCCTCGATAAATGACTGGCTCAGGTGTGCAGCATTCTGCTCCTTGTCGATCAATTTATTTTTGTATTTGCGAAGCTGTCTCTCGATGACTTCTTCTACCAGATCAATGGATACGTACATATCCGAGCTAACTTCTTCTGCACGAATGATGCTTCCTTTCATCGGAATCGTAATCTCGATCTTCTGACGGTTCTTTTCGGTGCTCAAAGTAACATGCACTTCTGTCGTATCGGTAAAGTATCTTTCGAGTTTGCCGATCTTTTCTTCAATGGCAGAACGTAAGCCCTCCGTTATATCTAAATTTTTTCCACTAATCACTAAATTCATGATAATCAGCTCCTTTGCCCAAAATATTCGGGATTTTCAGGCATTCATCTATTACCTGTCCCATGACTATAGTATACTACAAAATGCACAAATGAGCAACTAAATTTTAATTTTTTTTCAAGCAAATTCACAAGATTTTTGCGAATTGTCATACAACTAGTCAATTTGTCATCCCTATATATTTTTTACCTACAAAAGTCTACCCAAACTGTGGATAATGTGGATAACTTTGTGTATAACTCACAATTATCGTAATTAGGCATGTTTTTTTGTGGATAACTTTGTGCATCAATTTACTCTACATTTGTCGTCGTACTTTTGTTCTGTTTCAAGTTGTCACACATTTCAAACCGTCCGCTGGCACCACATGGTAAAACCAGTCCATTGCTGCTTACCGGAAGCCCGATCTCATCCGCTGTCACTTTTCCGCCAAACGGCTTTCCTACCGCCAATTCCAGCATATAAGACAATACCGCCGGCTGCAGACCGGTTGTATAGGAATTGATCAAAAAGAACAATGGATCTTTGGATAAAATCTTTGTACAAAGATTGACAAGGGGGAAGATTTTCTCCTCTATCTTCCAGATTTCCCCTTTTGGTCCTCTTCCATACGATGGTGGATCCATGATAATCCCGTCATAATGATTTCCACGGCGGATCTCGCGTTCAACAAATTTCACGCAGTCATCCACAAGATACCGGATCGGTGCGTCCGCAAGTCCGGATGCTGCTGCATTTTCTTTTGCCCAGGTAACCATCCCCTTAGAGGCATCCACATGTGTAACGGCCGCCCCCGCTTTTGCACAGGCCACCGTAGCACCTCCCGTATAGGCGAACAGATTCAGTACTTTGACCGGTCGTCCGGCGCGGCGGATCAGTCCCGATGCCCAGTCCCAATTGACTGCCTGCTCCGGAAAAAGTCCTGTATGTTTAAAACTAAATGGTTTCAAATGGAAGGTCAGATCCCGGTAATGGACATCCCACTGCTTCGGCAGATCAAAGAACTGCCATTCTCCGCCTCCCTTATTGCTTCTATGATAGTGCGCATTTTTCTTCTTCCACTGTGGGGCATCATGCGGTGTGTCCCAGATCACCTGCGGGTCCGGGCGAACCAGGATATAATCTCCCCATCGCTCTAACTTTTCTCCATTGGAAGTGTCAATAACTTCATATTCTTTCCATCCGTCTGCTAACCACATAGTATGCTCCTTTCTGTAATGCCGACCGCAAGCGCTCACGGTGCTTGTTAGGCTTGTGCTACAATAATTACATCCTTACAAATTGCTGTGCTTACGCTCTCGCAATTTGCAAACACAATTCGCATTCCGTACTGTCGTACTACATGCTCATTGGTTTTGTGTCTCTAAAAAAGAAACCATTTTTTCTGCAAGCAGAAAATGTTTTCTTTTCTGAGACGGACGTAATTATTAAAAAAAGCGATTGAATGAACATTCAATCGCTTTACGTGGGTTAGAGGATTCGAACCCCCGACCTTTTGGTCCGTAGCCAAACGCTCTATCCAGCTGAGCTAAACCCACATTTATCTTGCGTATCTCTCAACACGCAAGAATTATTCTACCATATGATTTTATGATTGTCAACATTTTTTTGAAATTTTTTCCCCGCAATTTTTTCCCGCATCTGTAAGAGCAGTTTTTTCTCCAGACGACTGACTTGGACCTGGCTGATTCCCAGATGTTCCGCAATTTCCCTCTGTGTTTTTCCGTCGTAGTAACGCATCTGGATGAGCTCCCTTTCTTGGGTCTGCAGCTGTTCCAGAAGATCTTCGACGACAAGGCGGTTCATCAATTCTTCCTGCCAGTCTTTCCGCTCCGGTATTTTTTCTTCCAGCGACACCTCTTTTCCATCCTGAAAGCAGATTGGTTTATGAAGCGACTCCACTTCCGCTGTCGCCTCCAACGCCAGCACAATATCTTCTACCGGAAGTTCGACTACTGCCGACAATTCATCCATCGAGGGTTCGCGCTCCAGTTTCTGCGAAAGTTCGGCCGCCATCCGCTTGACGCGCCAGCTGTTTTCTTTGATGCTGCGGCTGACCCGCACCATGCCGTCATCCCGCAAAAAACGCTTGATCTCCCCCGTGATCAAGGGTACCGCATACGTCGAAAACCGTACGTCAAACCGCAGGTCAAATTTATCCACCGCCTTAATCAATCCGATGGCGCCGATCTGACTGAGTTCTTCGCTGTCATACCCTCTTCCCGCAAATCGTTTCACGATACTGTATACCAAGCCCATATTTTCTTCGATTACTTGTTCTCTTGCCAATTTATCCCCGGAACGTGCTCGTTTGATTAGTTCTAAGGTTTCCATTTTCACCTCCACGTCTTTTTGGCAGTTAAGAGATATGTATCGCGCTGTAAATCGTCTTTTTCATATGAATCGTCGTGCCTTTTCCCAGTTCCGACTGCACATCAAGCTCATCCATAAACGCTTCCATAAACGCAAAACCCATCCCCGACCGGTCAAGTTCCGGTTTTGTTGTGTACATGGGTTCCATTGCCTTTTCCAGATTTTCAATACCCGCTCCTGTATCCGATATTTCGACCGACACCACATTGTCCTCAATCTTCGCCGCCATGCGCACCATCCCCGGATTCTTTTCATATCCGTGAATGATCGCGTTGGTTACCGCTTCAGACACCGCCGTTTTAATATCTGCCAATTCTTCAAGCGTCGGATCCAGTCGTGCCACAAACGCACTGATTACCGTCCTTGCCAGACTTTCATTTTCGGAATTACTTGAAAATTCCATAATAATTTCATTTTTTCCACTCATTTTCAGCTCTAAGCCTCCATCTTTACACTTTTTGAATAATCTTATACAACCCGGACATCGAAAAAATGCGGTCAATTCCTTTTCCCACACCGGTAACATAGACGTTGCCCCCAAGATATCCCATCTTCTTATAACGTCCCATCACCATACCGATTCCCGAACTATCCATAAAGGTCATTCCGTCAAAATCAAATACAATGTTCTTTACATTGCCCTTTTCAATCAACACATCGATTGTACGGCTGAGCTGTCCCGCCGTATGATGATCCAGTTCCTCACTGATATGTAGTATTAAATTTGCGCCGCTGCGCTCTAATGAAAATGTTTCCATCGAGATTTCATTCTCCTTTCATAGAAATTGGGGAAATAAAAAACTATGGACGAAGACTTTTGTCTTCCATCCATAGCTTTTTTCATGCGTTCTTTTCTATTTTTTATCCGGTCAATCCGTTTTGACACCCAGCTGATTCAACCGGCTCTTCGCTTCCGAAGCGCGGCCGCTGTTCTTATCGGTGTCAATGACTTTTTGATAATAACTTTGTGCTTTTTTCGTCTTTCCTGTCTGATGGTACACGCGTCCCATAAAATACAGGGCATCGAGATTTTTCTCATCAATCGAAAGAACTTGTTTCAAAAGATTTTCTGCCTCACTGTATTTACCTGAGTTAAAGGCTTTACGCCCCTCTTCAAATAATTTCTGCGCATCTGCCGCAGTAATCTTTTTCGATACTGCTGCCAAAAGATCCTTCGCTTCCTGCGTCGTAAAATCGCTGTCTTTGTAGCCATTTACTGTCGAAGCAGCCAGAAGCCGGTCACCATCCTGATAGTATTTTACTGCCATTACAAGATTGTTGAGTTTTTCCACTTCCGCACTCTTCTTGGTTTCTCCATCGTCGATTTCTTTCTGTAACGCATCGGCTTTGTCCTGCAGCGTCTTTTTCTCCTTCTCCAGCGTAGAAATCTGTGCTTCCTTAACCGAAAGCATTTCCTTTGCCTCCGTAATATCGCTGGAATTATTTCCCAGTGTATTTCCTTTCATCGTAGGGTATACAAGCACCACACTTACAATAATTCCGATAACGGCTCCAATAATAATGTTGACGGCGGGCATCCAGCGTTTCTTTTCTTCCCGGTATGTTCCCACCGGCGTCACATTTGCCGTGTTTGCCTGTGTATCTCTCTCCGCCTGCTTGGCAAATGCTTTCGGAGAATTTTCTTTGCCTTTCGGCTCACTGAACGTATCGCCGATCTCCTGCATATAACGCAGCGTCGTCGTATTGTTAAAGTCAATCTTTCGTGCACGTTTCAGCACTTTTGCCGCCTTTACATAATCTTTTCTCTTCATATATAAAAGAGCAAGCAGTTGATAGGCTCTCACAAATTGTGGATTCAGGCTGACTACCTTTTTCAATTGAATGATCGCCAGATCCGCATTGTCATTTTTTGCCTCTTTCAATGCTGAATTATATTTCTTAATGGTCTGGTTTACCGTCTGCAATGTACTTTGATTTTTCTGAACAACATCAATATAATACTTTGCCCGGTTGTCTTCCGGCTGGAGATAATCGCTTAAAACCCATTCACTGAGGGCTGCGATCGTCTCGCCCATTTCATTGTATACCAGACCAAGAAGGTTTCTTGCCTCGGTATTATGCTTATTAAAGTTTAAACTCTTTTTCAAAACCAGGATTGCTCCCGACAAGTCGCGCACCTTCGCCTTTTCCAAGCCAATATTATAATAGGCATTTGACAATTTGCGCGCATGATGCAGTGCTCTAAGATCCTGTCCGCAAAAGCGGCAAACCGGAGCATCCTCTGTTATTATCGTATCACATCGTGGACATTTCATCGTTTTCCTCCAACTCTTACATCGTACCTTTTACTTCTGCAATCAATTCTCTCATAATATCTGTCACATCTGTCATATTATTACTGTTGTTTACCACTTCACTTACCTGCTCAATATCTAAACTCGGCTCATATTTTTCCAATTCTTCTTCAAAATTAATCATGTCATGTACCTCCCTTTCTCTTTGTATTTTCTCTATGAAATATCATACCGACTTTCCTTCTAAATTGCAAGAGAAAAACTCTCTTTTTTCAAAAAGCTGTCGGCACATCCCGACAACTTCTTTTCTTTTTTCACATAAATCGAGCAAAATCCCGGCTCTTGACAATCCAAGAAACCGGGATTACATATCATTTCTTCTATACTATTATGCACGCAGTTTGTACTGATCGATCAATTCCATCGCATTTTCCATCTCACTGAGAAGTTCCTGGGAAAGTGCGGAACTTTCCTGCGCAGAAGCAGTATTTTTGTCCACTACGGCAGCAATCTCTCCCGCCGAAGTAAGCATATCCTGAAGGTAGGCGTCCTGTTCTTTCGTCGCCTGTGTGATCTCTGTGATATGGGAAGAAATTTCTTCCGAAATCTTCGTAATGCCATCCATCATATGTACGGTCTCTCCGGTAAGCGATACCCCGTTATTAACAGCCGCAATACTCTTGTGAATCAGATCGGTGATATTCTGCGCCGCCTCGGCACTCGAACCTGCCAGCGTACCGATCTCGCCGGCGACAACGGCAAACCCTTTTCCATGTTCTCCGGCACGCGCTGCCTCAATCGAAGCATTGAGTGCCAAAAGATTCGTCTGCTCTGCGATACCGCCGATCACTTCGATAATATTTGCAATTTCATTGGACTCTTCGCGAATCAGATCCATCGCTTTGACAAGATTATCCATCTTATCTTCGCCTTCCTGCATCTGCTGCACCGCATCTCTGGAAAGTTTTTCCACTTCATCCGCTTTATTTGTGCTATCGTGTACCGAGTTAGAAACATTTCCAATATTATCCACAAGGCTGCGAATATGATTGGACTGCTGCTGTGCGCCATCTGCCATTGACTGCGCGGACTGTGCCAACGTATCCGCCCCGTCACACACTTCTCCAAACGACTCCTTCATTTCCTTCAATGTCGTATTCAAACTACTTATAATCTCTACCATGGAATCTTTAATCTCAGCAAAATCACCGATATAGTTCTGAACTTCTTTCAAGTCAATATCTTTCGCGCTGATCTGCTTCAAGTTCATCGAAATATCATCCACATAACGTTTCAATTCCTGCATGGCAAAATTTGTATTTCCCATCATAATGACAAATTCATCCTGCATCTGATATTCAATCTTGGTATCCAGATTTCCCTTCGCCAGTTCGTCCATCGCATGATCCATAATATCAATCGGTTCTTTCACTCTGCGAATCACCTGTTTTGCGATCTTATTTAAAAACAGATCAACTCCAACAATACTGATCACTGCAATTGCCAGAATCACACCTACGATAATAGCAATTTTGTTTTCCGTTGCCAAATCAAACCTTGTATCTTCTTTTGCCAGCAAAATTCCTTCATAAATACCGATCAATGCCAACACACCCACGACGCCACTAACCGCAAACCCGATACGTAAAAACTGCATATGCATATACTTGCGTATCGTAAGCTGCTTTTTCACTTGCTGCACTTGTTTTCCTGCCTTCATAAGTGACCTCCTTGCTCTCCTGTTTTCCTTAAAAAAACGGAGAATAAATTTGTCCTTAAATTATAGCACAAAACAATGCAAAATACAATGATTTATATTATCTTTCCATCCTCGATATTTATGATCCGATCGGCCATCTTTGCGACACCGGGGTCATGCGTTACAATAATGATTGTTTTTCCTTTTTTCTTAAGTTCCGTAAAAATTTTCATAATTTTTTCTTTTATTCCCGGATTCTGAATGGCATTTACCAATACAATTCGGTTATCATCATGAATCATACGTTTGTATCTCATTATGAAATCCCCTCTTTTAACGGGATTAGAAAGTTCAATTTCTCCCTAACCCCGCTTATTTTACTTAGTTTATACTGGCTTTGATTTTTATACACACTATTATTAGCATACTAAAAAAGCAAGATTTTGTCAATCTTTTACAATACTCTCACACTTCTACTATTTACACACTTGTTGTATAATAGGTTGAAAATGCCCTGCCACCTATGATATAATGAATCTAACACTACCATAACAAAGGGGGATTTTTATGAAAAAATCATTTTTTGCAACTATTTTCTTATGGGGACTGCTTTTGCTCTCCTGCTTCTTTTTGCCGAAGGCGGCTTATGCGGAGGACAGCAACTCCATTGAACGGATTGATATGGATGTTTCGATCGATGCAAACGGAACCGCTCATATCAAAGAAGTCTGGCAGGCTTCTGTCTACCAGGGAACGGAAGGCTACCGGCCATATGGAAATCTGGGTGCCTGCGAGATCACCGATTTTTCTGTCAGTGATGACTTGGGAAACCATTATGAACTGCAGGATCACTGGGATACGAATGGCTTTTTTGTAGACAAACGGGAAAAATGTGGCATCGTTAACAACGGCGATACACTTGAGCTTTGCTGGGGAATCACCAAATACGGAAACCGGACTTACACGCTTACATACAATATTACCAACATTATCAATCAATACGAAGATGCGCAGGGACTTTATTTTAGTTTTATCCCGGAACAGATGAAGCAAAATCCGGACAACGTTTCCGTGTATATTCACTCAAATATGCTGAAACTAAATGAAAATAACGCAAAAATCTGGGCATTTGGTTATCCGAATGGCACGATTATGTTTGAAAACGGCGGTGTGCGCATGGATTCACAAGGCGCTCTCCCTTCGTCACATTATATGACAGCTTTAATCCAATTTCCGGACCATGCTTTTTCTACAGCAGTAGAGCAAGGTGAGTCTTTTGATGCTATCTGCGAACAGGCGAAAAAAGATGCCATAACTCCTGCCACGATCCGGTTTTATGATTATCTGATCTTCGCCATCCCTTTCGTACTTTTGATTGGAGCTTTTCTGATCTGGTTTATCTGGGGACACGATGACAAGCCGGTCGATATCACAGAATTTTATCCTCCGGATGACCACAACAGTGCCGAAATTGCTCTTCTCTATAAAGGCAAGGTCACAAACGAGGACCTTACTTCCATGATTGTGTATCTTGCTTCCAAAGGATATCTTTCCATCGAAGCCAAAACAGAAGAAACACTGGGAGGATTGATAAAATCGAGCGATTTTATCTTGAAAAAGGAAAAAGATTATGATGGTGTCAACTCCATTGAACAACGTTTTTTTGATGGTTTATTTGCCGGACGAACGATTGTGTCAAAAAGTATGCTGACCAATAAATTTTACCGTGTTTTAGGAGACATCGCAGATGATATGAACAGTAAAGATAACCAGAAGATTATTTTTGAATCTTCTTCTTTGTCAAAAAGACTTCCTATCACTTTGATGATCGTTCTGTCTCTGCTTTGCGGTCTGGTGCGTTCCCTTTATGCCGCAGAAGGCGATCTGTCAATTGCCTTCTTTTTAAGTTTGTTTCCTCTGACAGCCCTTCTTGTGTTGACACAACTTCCTTCGAAACCGGGCATCAGCAACAAAATATTTTTAATCGTATGGAGTATCCTTTTCGGGCTCAGTTCCGTCATCACATCGTTAGTAAAATTAGCTTACACCGCACCGTTTTTTCTGCAGATGCTTATCTTTTCCATTATCTGCTCCTTTGGCATGGCAATTTTCCGCTATCTTGTGCCAAAGCGTACCCCGTATGGGACGGAAATGTTAGGCCGCATTCGTGGCTTTAAACATTTTTTGGAAGTTGCCGATAAAGACCGGCTTGAAATGCTGGTAACCGAAAATCCATCCTATTTTTATGATATTCTTCCTTACACTTATATATTGGGAGTTTCAGACAAATGGATTGATAAATTTGAAGATATCGCTATCGAACCGGCACGCTGGTATCATGGACGCAGCCTTTACAGCACACGTGCTTTTGCTTCTTCACTTAATACAACGATGTCCTCTGCCCGCATGGTCATGACGTCGTCTCCTTCCAAAGGGCGCGGTGGACGAAGTTTTTCCGGCGGTGGCGGGGGTGCCGGAGGACATTCTTCCGGTGGCGGCTTCCGATAAAAATTGTATAAACGAACTAAGAAAGTCGTTTTTACAAAACGTTCACAAATTTTCGAAAATTTGAACATCATTTATTCACATTTTAAGTATATACTAAGACCATAAGTTAAAGATAAACAACTTCAACTTATAAAACTTAATTTTGGTAGTTATCTTATTTTTGATATTTTTTCATAAAACTCCTCTTTCAGAAAAAGAACCGTGACGGCGGTTCTTTTTCACGTTTAAGAAACTTAAAAAATGCTCCGAGATCACACGGAGCATTTTTAGCCTTGTCAAAGGCGAGAAAAGAACACGAAGTGTTCGAAATGTGAATGTGGAGGAGGGGCATCCTGAATAGTTACCTCAATCTTTTCAATTATTCTACCGGATGCAGATTTTTCAATGAAATATCCAAAATCGGCGCAGAATGTGTCAATGCTCCGCTGGAGATATAATCGACACCAATCTTCGTAAGACGGTCAACATTTTCTCGCGTAACATTTCCCGAACACTCGGTCTCTGCACGTCCATCAATGATCTCGATGGCTTTTGTCATATCTTCCGGCGTCATATTGTCGAGCATAATGATATCGGCACCGGCCTCTACAGCCTCTTTTACCATATCAAGATTCTCAACTTCGATCTCAATCTTTCTTACAAATGGCGCGTACTCCTTCGCCATCTGAACCGCTTTCGTCACACTTCCGGCAGCTCCGATGTGATTGTCTTTCAAAAGCACACCATCGGAAAGGTTATAACGGTGATTGTATCCACCTCCGACCTTTACGGCATATTTTTCAAATACTCGCATATTCGGTGTCGTCTTTCTCGTATCCAGAAGCTTTGTCTTGGTACCTTCCAGCAGTTTTGCGATTGATTTGGTGTAAGTCGCGATTCCGCTCATGCGTTGCAGATAATTCAGCGCTACACGCTCTCCGGAAAGCAAAATACGAATATCGCCTGTCAGCACAGCCATCTTCTGACCATTTTTCACTTCATCGCCGTCTTTACAGAAAAAGGTAATTTCTGTCGCCGGATCCAGCAGGGAAAATACGCGGGCAAATACATCCAGTCCGGCGATCACGCCATCCTGCTTACAGATCAGTTCTACCCTTCCCAGCTTTTTCTCCGGCATTACGGCATTGGTCGTAATATCCTCACTCGTAATATCTTCGCGCAGCGCCTGTAAGATCAGTTCATCTGCGTTTAACTGCATCGTTATTGTATTCATTGTTCTTCTCCTTTTCTCGCTTCTTTTACTCGTTCAATCTCATCCAACACGAGTTTTTTATATTCTTCACGAAGTTTATCAAGATCTTCATATTTATTAAAATCTAACTTCTCTACCATCGTTTCATCGACTTTGCCCGGATTTTCCGTAATGCTCTTTGCCGCACGTCCTGCGAACACAAGACTTTCCAGGAGAGAATTGCTTGCAAGACGATTGGCGCCATGAACACCATTGCAGCTTGTCTCACCAATCGCATATAAATGTTCTGCCGATGTCCTGCTTTTTTTCGAATCAACCCAGATGCCGCCCATAAAATAATGCTGTGCCGGTACAACCGGAATCGGATCCTTGGTCACATCGTAACCTTCCTCCAGACATCTCCGGTATATATTCGGAAAATGTCCCTTGATCTCCTCTTCCTTGATCGGTGCCAGACTCAGACGAACATACGGCATATCATCTTTCTTCATCTGCTCATATTCTTTCTGCGTCAAAAGATCTCTCGGCAGAAGTTCATTGACAAAGCGATTTCCATTTTTATCCAGAAGGATTGCTCCCTCTCCGCGGACTGATTCTGAAATCAAAAACCGTCGTCCCGGCTTTTTCGAATACAATGTCGTCGGATGGATCTGTATGTAGTCAATATTTTCCAATTGAATACCATGTGACAGAGCAATTGCCAGGGCATCACCCGTCAAATGGCGGAAATTGGTCGAATGTTCATAAAGACCGCCCAAACCACCACAGGCAAGCACCGTATCTTCCGCCTCGATCACCTGCTTTGTGCCCGCTTTATCGACGGTAACTGCCCCCGCACAAGTCCTTCCATCCGTGAGCAGATCGATCATCGTCGTATACTCCAGCAGCTTCACATTTTCGCACTTTTTCACCGCCGCCAGCAATTTACTTGTGATTTCTTTTCCTGTGATGTCTTCATGAAAGACAATGCGGTGCGTCGAATGTCCCCCCTCTCTTGTATATAGAAGTTTTCCATTCTCCTGCTCAAATTCCACCCCATATCCAATCAGTTCTTTCACAATATTCTGCGAAGACCGGATCATAATATCCACCGATTCTTTGCGGTTTTTATAATGGCCGACCCGCATCGTATCCTCAAAATAACTGTCATAGTCATCCTCGGATTTCAACACGCACATCCCGCCTTGCGCCAAAAAAGAATCGCTGCTTTCGGCATCTTCTTTCGTAATGATGACAATCTGTTTTTCTTTCGGAAGTTTCAGAGCACAATATAATCCTGCTGCCCCGCTTCCCACGATCAAAATATCTGTTTTTATTTTCTTTACATTATTGAGTTCAGTCATCTAAAAACCTCATTTCTGATACCTATATAGTAATAAATAGCGTCAGATGAAATAGGATCAAATGACGCTATCATTTTCTAATATTATCACAAATCATGGCATATGACAAGCCGAAAATTATTTCTGTGCGGTCTTTCCTGCTTCCAAAATGCTTTCATAGCACGGCTTCTTTTCCATATCATCGGTAAACAAAAGCGGATAGCTGGTTTCCCCTTTGAAACCACTAAGCCAGGACTCGCCATCTTTCAATCCCCAAAATGTCACAGAAGTAATATTCGCCTTTCCTTCCCTTTTCATTTTGGTAATCACATCGAAAAATTCTTTGTAACGCTCTGCCTGCTTTTTCAATCCCTCTTCGGAATCATCGGTATTGTGCATGTCAATTTCTGTCAATTGAATCTCGATGCCATCGATTGAGGCATATTTTTCGAGTGCCGTCTCAAACAGATCAACGGATGGAAAATCCATATCCCAATGGCTTTGCATGCCCACACCATCAAGTATGCCGGCATCGTGAAGTTCTACTACTTTCGCGTACAAAAGATCTCGTTTCTGTGCTATATACTCGTTATAATCGTTGAGGAAAAGTTTGGTTCCCTCCTCGGCATATTTTCTTGCAAATGTAAACGCATCCTTAATATATGAAAAATCGCCATAGGTCTCATACCACATGCTTTCCGTGCGGTAATTTCCGTCGTCGCCGACTGCCTCATTGACGACATCCCAGGCATATACCACACCCGGGTAATTTTCTTTGCAATAGGTAAGAACTTGCTTAATATAACTTTCCATGCGCTTCTTCATCGTTGCCTTATCCACATAACCCTTTGACGGATCATATTTCTTGGAAAAGAACCACTCCGGTGTCTGGCTATACCACACCAAAGTATGTCCACGAAGCGGAATTCCAGCTTCCTGGGCTGCCTTCAGCGCCTTTTCCAACGTTTCTTCTTTGATCGCCGGCATTCCGTCTTTGCTCTTCTCGGACCCTTCCCAGTCCAAAAGACTTTCCGGTTTCATTTCATTTTCCATCGTAATACTGTTAAAATTTTCCTTTATTTGGGCAACTCGGTCTTCTTCACTCAGATACCCGGATGTCGTCGCCACACCCACTTTAAAATCGCCGTCAAAGGCTTCTTTCAACGTTTTCGCATCGCTTTTCGAATCCGTAACTACCGATGCTGTCACTGCTGCTGTCGTCGGCTGATTTTTCGTCTCTTTCTGCTCACTCTGTCCACATCCGGTCAGGCACAATGCCATCCCCAATGCTGCGCATACACCAATACTCCATTTTCTAAGTCTCATAACTACCTCCTGTTTTTGTGTCTCATTAACGAAAATATTATATAGTTTTTATGTAAAATAACCTCTATAGTATACCATACTTTTCCTTTTTTTTCAATCGTTCTTGCATATTTCTGTGTTTATTGATATAATGTTTTGAGGTACAGTGCAATGCAGAAATGCAGGAAAGGATATTAGTATGAGTAAAATAATTCTAACCGGAGACCGTCCTACCGGCAGACTTCATGTCGGACATTATGTCGGCTCCTTAAAACGCCGCGTCGAGCTTCAAAACTCGGGCGAATATGATTCAGTATATATTATGATCGCAGATGCGCAGGCTTTAACAGATAACTTTGACAATCCGGACAAAGTACGCAGCAACATCTCTGAGGTTGCCCTGGACTACATGTCCTGCGGATTGGATCCGGCAAAATCTACGTTATTTGTTCAATCCTATATCTCTGAATTGACAGAATTGACTTTTTATTATGCCAATCTTGTAACGGTTTCGCGTTTAAAACGAAATCCTACCGTAAAAAGTGAAATTCAGCTCCGCGGATTTAATTCCAGTATCCCTGTCGGATTTTTCACATATCCAATCAGTCAAGCAGCTGATATCACCGCTTTTAAAGCAAATGTCGTGCCTGTAGGCGAGGACCAGCTCCCAATGCTGGAACAGGCTCGCGAAATCGTGCATAGTTTTAACAGTATTTACGGAGAAGAAGTTCTCGTTATGCCAAAAGCATTTCTCCCAAATAATCAGGCTTGTATGCGCCTTCCGGGAACCGATGGAAAAGCAAAAATGAGTAAATCTCTTGGCAACTGCATCTATCTCTCGGACAACCCGGACGATATCCGCAAAAAGGTCATGAGTATGTACACCGATCCGGATCACATCCGCATCGAAGATCCCGGAAAACTCGAAGGGAACACGGTATTTACTTATCTGGATGCCTTTTGTAACGACGCTCACTTCGAACACCATCTTCCGGAATATGCCAACCTTCAGGAACTGAAAGATCACTATACCAAAGGTGGGCTCGGCGATGTCAAAGTGAAGAAGTTCCTCTATGCCGTTTTGATGGAAGAACTCGAGCCAATCCAGACACGCCGCCATGAATTGGAAAAAGACATTCCGGCTGTCATGGAAATTCTCCGCGAGGGCAGTGTAAAAGCACGTGAGGTCGCTGCGCAGACACTTTCAGAAGTAAAACATGCGATGAAGATTGATTATTTTGAATAGTTAAAAAAAATAATACAAAAATGACCGATCAGTCTAACTTTGAGGGGTCACCTCACAGTCCGAAAAACTGAACGGTCATTTTTTTACCTGCACACTATTGATCCCTCAATAACCATTACGAAGAAATCTCGCAGCGTGTAACTTTTCCTTTTTTCACTCTAATTTCCAATCCAAGATGAACTTTCAACAAATCCTTGAATTCCGCTTTTGAAAGCCATTTTCCGATCATCGGATCGGAACCGCCATAATTTGGATCCCAATATTTAGTCTTATTCGTAAGAATAAATACCTTCTTCTTTTTTATCTTTTTTTCTCCCACATATAGTGGTGCTTTTACAACAAGTTTATTACCTTTGACCTTTGCCTGCGCAGAATCGTACACCCAATACTTTTGAGTCTTTGCCTGCACATAACTGCCACTCGCGATTCCCGTACTCAAAAGAGCTAGCACCAGTAACATAGCAATCAAAACACGTTTCATACTCTTTTTCCTCCTTTTAGTTGCCTTAATTTTACTCGCATTATTAATGTATCATGATACCTTAATAATGCAAGCAGAAATTTACCAATCTCCAACAACAAGATTACGTCTTTCTAAGCAGTAACCACAGAATTGTTTTTTATTTCTTCCACAACATCCATGATCTTTTTCGCTGTTTCCATATCATCTTTAAACAACGTCACGATACTTCCCACACTTCGAAATGGCTCATCCTGAAGCACTTTGCGGTCTTCTATATTTCCATTTCTAGAAATATAATCTACCAACAACCGAACAAACCGAATTTGATTAATATTCAAACGTTCTTCCGTCAAGAACTCGCTAAATGCCTCATTTACCGCTTCGGTGTCAACGCCTACAATTTTTCTAACCAACATTCCAATCGGAGTATCTCCGTATTCTTTTTGATAGTCTTCCCGGCTTCCCAACTCGTGCCAGAGAATCTCTTCCAGCGAATGCAGATCTTCTTTTGTCAGTTTCTTATTACTCCGAAGTTTGTACACTGCAATATTAGTTTTATGTTCTTTCAGGTAATATTCTACGTTTTTACGATAGTTTTCCAAATTATTTACCGCATAGATGGGGTCACCCTTTTTCTCTTCAATAATCTTGTCCTCTACATCAACATAAAAAGACTTTGTATTTATCTTATCCAAAAAACGGATAAGTTCACGCAACACCTCTCTTACCCGATCAAGCTGCATAACATCTGCCTGCTGCCAAAACTCTACGGTCTGCACTCTGGAAAGCAATGGCAACTGTGCCTTCACCTGCGGTATCCCTGTTTTTTTCTCTAATGCTGCCGCTGTAGTTACCACCGTATTTACCTGAGACTGTACATTTTTACTTTGTAACACGCCAAGTTCAATGCTATACAACAAATAGTCAAATCGTCGTGCAAGTTCATCCTCTTTTTCAGGCATGACAAGAGGCGCAATGTGCTCTTTTACCATCCTCATCTGTTCTGACTCGATCGAATCCCAGACTTTTTTCTGTCGAAACATCTCAACGAAACGCAGATGATTTTTCACTCGGAAACTAGTCGTATCCAATTCAATTACTGTGTGATGTAATTCATCCACAAGATCTCTTCTATAATTTACATATTCTTCCTGCTCAATAAAAACCGGTGCCTGTAATTCCCGCGCAATGCCCGTTTTTACATTAAATATTTTCTCACTTAATGCTGCCGGCACTCCCGTTTCTTTTCCATTCGTTTTGACACTGAAAAATTCGAAATTATTACAAAAATCAAAGATTAAAAAGCTCTCTTTATCCTGTCCTTCGCCAAACAGATTCGGGCATAACCTCGTACCTCGTCCAATCATCTGCCAAAACTTGCTATAACTTCGGATCTTTTTAAAGAAAACTAAATTTAAAATCTCAGGGATGTCAATTCCGGTATCCAGCATGTCAACAGAAACAGCAATCTGCGGATATTTTTCTTTTGAGCTGAAATCATCAATCAACGTATCTACATATTTAATGCTGTAGTCAATTTGCTTGATAAAATCACCACCAAATTCCGGAAACATCACATGAAATCGCTCCACAATTATTTTGGCATGTTCACTATTTTTAGCAAAAATAATCGTTTTTCCCAGCTTATCACCGCCCTCTACTTTTAAGCCATTTTTCATCAGTTCAATAAGTACCTTATCAATCGTATCCAGATTGAAGAGCCAGTTATTGATTGCGGATGCCTCAATATCAAGCGGAGTATCTCCTTCTTCTATTCCAAAACTTTCTTCAAAGGATTCTTTCTCTTCTTCTGAAAGTTCATTATATCGAATTCCATCCTCCATTATTTTCGTCTTATACTCCAATGTTGAATAGGAAACCAAATATTTTTCTTTTACCGCCTGCTCCAATTCATAATCATACGTTGGATTTCCATTTTCCAAATCAAACACACGATATGTATTTTTTCCAACATCATCTTTTGGCGTCGCCGTCATCCCGAGGATATAGGCATCAAAATAGTCAAATATCTCTTGATATTTTTTATAAATAGACCGATGTGCTTCATCAATGATAATGAGATCAAAATGTGCCGGAGAAAACATCCGGCTTCCATCTTTCCGCTTTTTCTCATCAATCGCATTCATCATCGTAGGATAGGTACTGAATATCATGCGCGAAGCTTCCGGATCTTCCTTATTGTCTAACAAATTACAACAAGAAAGCCCCGGAAGCAGGTTACTGTAATTATTTTTCGCCTGTTTAACCAATGCTTTTCGATCTGCTAAAAACAATATATTTTTCACATAATTGTGTCTGCGAAGGACATCTACAATACTTATACTGACGCGGGTTTTCCCCGATCCCGTCGCCTGTACAATAAGCATTTTTCTATGTTTTTTTGCAATGGCGTCACACACTGCCGTCACCGCTTCCTTTTGATACGGCCGGTTCGTAATTTCATCGCTAATCTCCAGATTTTCAAGTAGTTTCCTGGTTTTTCGACGATCTATTTCAAGTTGTAATTCTTCCTGTGTAAAAAATCCTGCCACCCGGCGCTTGGCAAAACCAGCATAATCATTTGTATAATACGTCTCAAACCCATTTGTTGTAAAAATCAACGGCCGTACCCCATACTGATTTTGCAAACAATCCGCATACAACTTTGCCTGCTGACTTCCCACAATCGGATCCACAGAGGCTCTTTTCGCTTCTACAACGGCCAACGGAATACGGTCTTTCCCATACAAGACATAATCAACATACCCTTTTCCTGTTGCATTTGGCATACCTTGCACTTCTACTTCTTCCATACAATTTTTTCCAATCGCCCAGCCAGCATCTTCTAATTCCACATCAATATATTTTTTCCGTGTTAATTCCTCACTCATTTCATTGATGGTAAAATTACGACTCTGAATATTTTGCTGTTTAATCTTTGCCATTTGCTCTCGAAGTTCTTCATTTTCTTTAATCATATCTTCGAGTTTTCGGTCTTTACTACTCATTTTATCATACATTTTCTGCAGTTCTTCCGAGCTCATCCGCTTGTCTTCACCACTCGGCAAAATCGACTCATCAAACTGCTTGTCCTTGTACACACGTGAATAGCTGTAATCAATCCAGTCACAAAACTCAAACAAATCTCGAAGTGATACAATGGCATCATCTCGTGTTATCTTTTTATTGGTATGTACCGCCTTATTTCCCAGCCAAATAACATATTTGAGCATCGGAAATAAACGCGGCTCTATAATACTCCGAAATGTCCTTTCATGTATCAGCGAAGAGATATTATCCTGATACGGCAGTTTCAATTCGTTGTCAAAAGTGAACACAAAACGAACCGCTAATTCCAATGCTCTTCGTGACAAAATAGCACACGTAGAAGGCGAAACAACCAAACTCTGTTCCGCTTCTTTGGCCTCCTTTGCAAATTCATCATAAATTCCCGTTAAAAACTCAAAATTAGAACTCATATGCTTCCTCCCTTATTTTCCCAGCCCCACCACAACCATGCAAGTACAAGATCTGTTTGAGACTGTTTCTAGTTTTTTATTTTCGCATCTGTATTTGATACTTATATATTTGCAGCAAGTTTTTTATTACAAGTTTTGATTTGTGGACTTGGTTGACAAAGTCAGCAAATTGGTTTACTACATACATATCCGGTACAGGAAGCTTCACATTGTCAAGCATCCTTCCAGTAATCTGATTAATAGTTGTCGTTGCACCTGTTACTATCTGTGCCCTAAATGCAGGCATTTGAAAATATGTCATTAAATATGGATAGTAGGCACTTCTAATAATCAACATAAACGCCCCAAAACTCATTGGCTCTTCTATATTTTTAATAAGTGCAACTTTTCCTACAAGTCTTGCACTCCCATTTCTCGAACACATGAGTATATCATTTTCATGAACATACTTTTTCTCTCCTATTTTGCAATTAACTCTTACTATGTCCTCAAAATCAAGTGTCATATTTTGAATATTACTTGAACGTAATACTATAGTGCCTTTATCCGCTACATCATCTGGTTTATATGTCAATCCATTCCAATATTCCGCAATCTCAGGAAGTAGCTTAAGTGGATACTTTTTAGTATTTATTGTCGGATCACCAAAGAGCTCCACAAATCGGGCTTG
>UQAQ01000008.1 GCA_900539115.1 uncultured Roseburia sp. | reverse complement strand
ATCTTTTCTATACATTAGCAACTCCTTAAGTGCAAGGTTTTTTAGTCATTATGTTGTTTTTTCCTGCACTTTAAGTATAGCACAATAGGGCTGAAATACCAGTATTTATGCGGAATTTTCACAATTTTTATGTTATTGAGCAGACACTATGTATATGACTGGCCAAATCTCACCTTATTACTTTAAGCAGCCACAAAACAGCCCGTTCTCGCATCTTTTGAAAGTCTCCGGAAGTGCCGCATTAACCGGGGAGGCAATCCGTGGATATCATAATGAGGGAAAATATTATCTGACAAAAAATAAAGAAGAGATTGCTCACTACCAAAAATATGCAGAGCGGCTGTTGTCAAAAGCATCTCCTCTTATGGAAATTTACCGCAAAGAACACTCCCGGATTTTTCATCATTTTTTGGAATCGACTTCCGAAACTCCGGGAAACAGATACCGCATTTTGTCTTCTTTCTCTTTATACACGGCGAGCGAACCCTTTATCCGGCAGCTGCTAAAGCACAATCAGATTTCCGATAAAGAGCAGACGCAGATTCTTCAATACGCTGCCGCGCAACGTGAGACTGCAAGTAAAATTCTATCTCACAGCCTTATTACAGAAGAAATCCCGTTGCTGAAAAGGGAAGAATTTGAAAAACATCCGATAACCTTGTCCCTTTCCGGAATGTTTTACGAAAAAGATATTTTTTATACCTGGGAAGATTATCAGGAACATTTACAATTAATGCGCCAATATAGTAAAGCTCATCCGCAGTACACAATGATTGAGAATCCTTCTTCCGCATTTCGTAATATACAGATTTACATTCTTGAGGGAAAATGGGTGCTGGTGTCTAAAAATAAAACACCGGCAATCCATTTTCTGATTCAGCACCCCAAGATGCAAACGGCCTTTGAAAATATGATCATTCCCATTATTGAAGACGAAAGACCGATACATTAACCCCTCTGTTTCTGGCGGTTACTTTACTTTTACAGAACGTATTTTACTCCATGAAGAATAACTCTTTGTGGAGTTTTCCTTGTCGTTAACAATCCGATATGTTCTGATTTTTACATAATATTTTCTCTTTGACTTTAGTTTGTTAATCTGTTTACGTACTGTTTTTTTATTTGATACCGTAACTGTTTTGACTTTTTTAAACTTAGAAGATAGGCTGTATTGTATCTGATAACCGGCTATATCTCCTCCTAGTTTTTTCCATTTTACAGTGATTTTTTTCTTCCCTGCTTTCAGTTTTACGATTTTCGTTCCTTTTGGCTTAACAATATCTGTCTTTTTCACCGTTTCACTAACCTGTACCGGAACGATTTGAGGTGTTTTTACTTCTTCTTTCGTTTTTTCTTCCTTCTGAACATTTTCCTGTGTTTTTTGTTCATTATTGGAAACGACTTCTTTTTCCCACTTTGCATATAAATGAATGTCATATTCGTCAGCATGTAATCCATGAAAGGCATCTAACACCCAGTCGCTGATCCATGTGGAATCTTTTGTATTTTTAATTAAACTGGTATCCTCAGCATCGGAATAGGTACACCAGCCCGCAAAACGATACCCATCACGTACAGGAACGCATTCGCTAATATCAAAAAACAAATCATTTTCAGCCTCTGTTACATCAATTTCACGAACAGCAGAATCTGTGCTTTTCAAAGTCCCTCCGTTTGGATGGAATGTAACCGTTTGCCCTTTTTCAAAACATGCCCGCACAGTCTGGTCGCCGATTCCCATACCTGACCCATACAAATTGTGCGCCCAGTCAAACGATAATATCGTACTCTCTTTTGACTGACTTACATCAGCGGCACCAACAAGTCCACCCTGCCATTCAACAAAATGATGTCCGGCACGCACCGGATTTTTCAGATTAAATTCCTGCTTTTCTCGCTGAATATAATACCGATCCGGCAATGCCCTTTTTTCTTCATCGGTAAATTCTCCGTCTGCTCCATCAAACTCATAAGACAACGTATAATAAGGTTCATAAAAACGAATGACGCAGCCCCAATTGTGCGTAGACCACGCATCTACGAGCAAATCATCTCCATACTTGCCTCCATAAACTGTTCCTTCGTCCATCGTAGATCCCCCGCGGACCTGCTCTAAAACCATCGGAAGGCCTGTATTATTTTGGTATCCTACATTTGCTGTCGTTTGCCCTTTTAGTGCGGCCTGTAAAGTATCTTTACATGTTTCATCGCCTTGAAGTGCCGACAAATCGCCCCTGTCATAAGCCATCTTTATCACATTATACGAATTACTGCCACAAGAAACAACTTTCGATGTATCGACCGTACTCCTTACCAAGGTATCCGTACGCCACCACACTTTTCCATTTTCATCCCCATCTGGCTTATTTAATGTAATTGCCGCATGAAGATATCTTGGCCACGCAGTAAAATGCTCCACTCCGGCCTGTAATTTTTCATACGAAAATTCATATTTCGGTTTTGTATAAAATGACTCTCCAGGCATAATCAACTCGTCTTTAATATCCCAGTTATTTTCCTCTTTCAACACATGTTCCGCTCCTGAATCCTGTACCTGTGATTCTTCTGCAGCAGCTGTCCGTGGCAGAGTTCCAACAACCAGTCCGATCACTATCATCAGGCTCAGCATGCACCCTGTTATATATTTTTTACTCATAGGATCCCTCCTTCGTTTTTCTATACATTATAACTATACTAAGCCGTTTGTTTCTACTAAATTTCCGATTAGGCAATGCCAGTTTGGAAACTATCTTATCCTCGTCCTGATACCTGCCTCATCTCCCGGCAGAACTCTAAATAGAATCTCTACCGCCAGTCTACCATCCATTCGCCCCCATCTTCTTTCGTCAATGCCACAATGTGTTTTTCTCTCCGCATCATTTCCTCGTATTGCACTTCCATTTCCACCTCATACCATTCCTTTTTCCTGGAAATATCCGTCGAAACATTCTGCAAATGACTTGCCGCGTCATTTCCCTGAATTTTCTTTATGGTAACAATTTTTCCATCCAATGCATTCGGAAATAAATAGTCCCATTTTTCATACAAAGACAACTCCATCATTCCTGCCTGACAATCTGTATTAGAATAGTAAACATACTGTCTTATCGTCTGTTCCGGCGTTCTTGCAATGGTATTTGTGTTACTGAGAAACCCTAGTAAAATACAACCTGATACAAACGCAGAACAAGCAAAAACAGAGACAGCTTTACGGGGTTCTTTTCCTGCCAGACGTTTAACTCGGACACGCAGTGCATTTTTCGAAGAAACCATCATTGTTGCCGTACAAAATACATCTTCTTTTGTTCGGATTTTGTCAACAATTACGGCATCTAATAATATTTTTCCGTACTCTGTTTTCTTCATCTGTAACGCCGCAGCGGCGCGGTCGTCACACGCCATTTCACAGTCTTCTTTCGACAAAACTGCCGCGATATATACGAGCGGATTGAACCAGTAAATAGCGATAAAAATCATTCGCAGTTTTGCCCAGAAAAGATCTTTTGCACGGATATGACACATTTCATGCTGCAAAATTGTCCGGTAAATGTCCGGCTGATCAAGAATCTCCGGCATCAGATAAATTCCTGTTCTCCCCTTCACCTTAAACACGCACGAAGAGCGAAGATCCGGCACATAATACAGGGAAAACGGAACATTTTCATCCTCAATCTGCACTCTGTTTTCATACAAAAATTTTTCAAATTTGAAATTGATAAAATGTTGATATAAAAAAACAGCGACACTTCCCAGTACCCATATTACAAGAAGATACCACGGGATCCGAACCATCGAAAACTCAAACCAGATGTCCCGCAAAAACGGAATTTTTCCAAAAAAACGGGAAAACGCATTGAGCGAAAGCATGTGAATATCACGTCCAAATAGACATTCTATCGGCAGCAAGCGGAATGCTGTGAAAAGCCACAGTTCGTATACGATACGGGGTGAGAGTACATTCCGGCACAACTTGCGGAAAACCAGCATGAATATGATCATCAGACTGGATTCCAAAAGGATCATCGTCATTTGTCTCCCTCTCTTTCCGCCTTTTGAAGAATCTCATAAAGATCATCCAGTTCGTCTCTGCTGACCTTTTTACTGCTCAAAAATGAGTTCACAAGCAAACTCAGGCTTCCTTCATACACCCGGTCCAAAAACTGCTCCGTTTCCTCCAGCACCGTTTCTTTCTGCGAAATGATCGAATAATATTCTTTTGCCCTGCCATTTCTGTGGTACTCGACCGCCCCCTTTTTCTCCATGCGGCTTAGGAGCGTGATTACCGTATGCTTATCCCAGAATTTCTTTTTATTTAACTCCGCTACAATCTGTGTTATCGTCGCTTCGGGAAATTTCCAGAGGATATTCATGATCTCCCATTCTGCATTCGACAAGTGAATCTTTTCCATAAGTTATCATCCTTTCATCAGGTATACATTTGTTATCAACAATTGTATACCTAGCGAAGTGCTTTGTCAAGAGGAAACTTTTTGCGTAAATGACGTTGTCTTGTATTCACCTTCTGGTAACCCTTCTTTTTTTTGCGCCGCCCCGAAATTTTTCCAACATTTTACTTCATTACGGTCAAAATTTGTGTTTTGTATTCAATTTGACCGTAATTTTCTTAGCTTCTTTTTAAATCTTTGCAAGATTTTCCAGTTTTTACGGTCTTTTTAGATGGAAATCTGTCTTTTTGACCGTAATCTTCTCTTACGACTTTTTTCTTTTTACAGCATTTTCCAGTTTTTACGGTCTTTTTAGGGGAAAATATGCCCTTTTGACCGTAATTCCCCTCCAGCGTCCCTTCCGACTGACCTTTCTCCAATGCACCTTTCCCCCACATTCCCGCATTCTGTCACTTCACAATTCTCCCCAAAACCCCATCAAAATTCTGCTATAAACCACAAAATAGTCTTGTTTCATTTTCCGCGGCATATGGTATAATGGAGATAAGTTAGGACGTCGGGGTGACATTCCCCGATGAGTACATTAAGGAGGGTTAACTATTATGGCTAGATTTACATTACCTAGAGATTTGTATCATGGAAAAGGTGCGCTGGAAGCGCTGAAAACATTTAAAGGAAAGAAAGCGATCATCTGCGTCGGCGGTGGTTCGATGAAACGTTTCGGATTTCTTGACAAAGCCGAGCAGTATCTGAAAGAAGCCGGCATGGAAGTAAAATTGTTCGAGGGCATTGAGCCGGATCCATCGGTGGAAACCGTGATGAAAGGTGCCGCTGTCATGCAGGAATTTGAGCCGGACTGGATCGTAGCGATGGGCGGCGGTTCTCCGATCGATGCTGCCAAAGCAATGTGGATCAAATACGAATATCCGGGCATCACTTTCGAAGATATGTGTAAAGTATTTGGTATCCCTGCGTTGAGAAATAAAGCACATTTTTGCGCTATCTCTTCCACTTCCGGTACGGCTACCGAAGTGACGGCATTCTCAATCATTACCGATTATGAAAAAGGAATCAAATATCCGATCGCTGACTTTGAGATTACGCCGGATGTTGCTATCGTAGACCCTGACCTTGCCGAGACGATGCCGCAGAAACTTGTCGCTCACACCGGTATGGATGCAATGACACATGCGATTGAAGCTTATGTTTCTACCGCAAACTGCGATTTCACGGATCCGCTTGCCCTTCATGCGATAAAAATGATCCAAAACGATTTGGTAGATTCTTACAATGGCGACATGGTAAAACGTGATTCGATGCACAATGCGCAATGTCTCGCCGGTATGGCATTCAGCAATGCCTTGCTTGGAATCGTACACTCGATGGCTCATAAAACCGGAGCTGCTTTCGCCGATTATGGCGCACATATTATCCATGGTGCCGCCAATGCCATGTATCTTCCAAAGGTAATTGCCTTTAACGCCAAAGACGAAACCGCGAAAGAGCGTTACTGCTATATCGCTGATTTCATGGGACTCGGCGGTACTTCTGCCGATGAAAAAGTGGCAAATCTGATCGCATATCTGCGCAAGATGAACGACGATCTGAACATTCCACATTGCATCAAAAACTACGGCGCAGACAGTTATCCAACTGAAAATGGCTTTGTGCCGGAAGAAGTATTTTTAGAGAGACTTCCGGAAATTGCAGCCAACGCAATCCTGGATGCCTGCACAGGCTCAAACCCAAGACAGCCAAGCCAGGAAGAAATGGAAAAATTGTTGAAATGCTGCTACTATGATACGGAAGTAGATTTCTGATTATAGAAAGTAACCTGAATAGTTACTACAGAAAACAGTATTACATGAGGGACTCCGGCATAAGCACATAGCTTATGCCGTGAGTTCTTTTTAAAGGAGAAATTCAAGCCATGAAAATTATGACCATAAATGTAAATATTACAGGGATGCAGCGAGTCTCCACATCGAAAAAAACTGTAACCCAGGTTCTCTTTGACGGAACCGCTGAGGGAGAATATTTTAACGGAACCATTCTCCCGGGCGGAGTCGACACACAAATCAATGTACCGGAGAAAGGGACTCTTTCTGCCAGGTATATGCTGGAAGGCAAAGATAATTCCGGCGATAATTGCAAAATGTATATTTCTAATGATGCAATACAAAATTGTAACATCACAACACCACACATCTTAACCGACAGCGAGAATCTCCGCTGGCTAAATGAAGCGGAGCTGCGCGGCGAGTTGACAATTGTTGAAAATGGAGTACAGATTGAGATTTTTTCAAAGTAAATAACCATAAATAAAAAAGTCCTCCCGAAAGGCTTCGCATTGAAACCTCCGGGAGGATTTATTTTTTTAACGATTCCGCATTCGTCCCAAATCGTTTCTATTTCTTCTGTTCTGCCAGATTGATTCGTACAAGAGATTTGCGGAGTGCCAGTTCAGCACGTCGCATATTGACGTGAGCATCCAGACTCTTGATCCTTCGCTCAGCGCGCGCCTTCGCTTCCAGCGCACGTTTCATATCAATCTCCTCCGGCCATTCACACGACTGCGCGAGAATGGTTACTTTGTCCGGGAGGATCTCCAAAAAGCCCTCTAAGACAGCGGCTTCCCGAATCACATCATCCTCAGAATTTTCGGTAATCGTCAAAACACCCGGAGCCACGATCGTCGTCAATGGGATATGGTCGGCATACACACCGATGTCTCCCTCTGTCGTCGTCAATTCCACCATTTCGACCTCTCCGGTATAAAATACACGCTCCGGAGAAATTACCTCTAATTGGAATTTTTTCATATCCGCCATAGCCATCTCCAATCCGCTCTCGCTACTTGCGTGCGATGACATCGTCAATCGTACCTGCATTCAAAAAGCAGCTCTCTGGGATGTCATCATGTTTTCCATCCAAAATCTCCTGAAATCCTCGAATCGTTTCAGAGATTGGCACATATTTACCGGGAAGACCGGTAAACTGCTCTGCCACAAAGAATGGCTGGGAAAGGAAACGCTGTACCTTACGTGCACGGTTGACAAGGACTTTTTCATCCTCTGACAACTCGTCCATACCAAGGATTGCGATGATGTCCTGCAATTCCTTATAACGCTGTAAGATTTCCTGTACGCCACGAGCCACTTTGTAATGCTCTTCGCCGACGATCTTCGGATCCAGAATACGGGAACTGGAGCCAAGCGGATCTACCGCCGGATAAATACCAAGTTCCACGATCGAACGATCCAATACGGTCGTTGCGTCAAGGTGGGCAAATGTCGTCGCAGGAGCCGGGTCCGTCAAGTCATCGGCAGGCACATAAACCGCCTGAACCGACGTGATAGAACCATTTTTTGTCGATGTAATACGTTCCTGCAAAGCACCCATTTCCGTCTGAAGAGTTGGCTGGTAACCAACGGCACTTGGCATACGTCCAAGAAGTGCGGACACCTCGGAACCCGCCTGTGTGAAACGGAAAATATTGTCAATGAACAGGAGGACATCTTTTCCTACCTGATCACGGAAATATTCTGCCATTGTAAGTCCCGTCAGACCTACACGCATACGCGCTCCCGGCGGCTCATTCATCTGTCCGAATACCATCGTCGTCTTATCGATAACTCCGGATTCAATCATTTCATAGTATAAGTCATTACCCTCACGGGTACGTTCTCCAACTCCCGTAAATACAGAATATCCACCATGCTCGGTCGCAATATTGGTGATCAATTCCTGAATCAGAACGGTCTTTCCTACACCGGCACCTCCGAAAAGTCCGATTTTTCCACCCTTCTGATAAGGACACAAAAGATCAACAACCTTGATACCGGTTTCCAGCATCTCTGCCTGAGTAGACTGTTCTTCAAATGCAGGCGCCTTTCTGTGAATTGGATGATATTCTTTTACTTTCGGTGGTTCTTTTTCATCGATCGGATCTCCGAGTACGTTGAACATACGTCCCAGTGTCTCTTCGCCGACCGGCACCGAAATCGGGGCTCCTGTCGCAATCGCTTCCATGCCTCGCACCAATCCATCGGTCGGTCCCATCGCGATACAGCGAACGGTATCGTCGCCCAGATGCTGTGACACTTCTACGACAAGTGTATTTCCATCTTTTGTCGGTATGTGAATGGCATCGTAAATCTCAGGAAGATCTCCATCCTGAAAACGGATGTCAAGCACCGCTCCGATAATCTGAGTGATAACACCAGCATTTTTCGTTTTCTTCGCTTCTGCCATTGTGGTTCTTTCACTCCTTCCATTATTTGTAAATTTTTATTCGTTACTCGATCGCGGATGCACCCGCTACAATCTCCGTCAATTCCTGTGTGATCGCGGACTGTCTTGCGCGGTTGTACTGCAGACCGAGTGTATCAATCATTTCCTCTGCGTTGCTCGTCGCAGAATCCATTGCCTGCATACGCGCACCATTTTCACTGGCAACCGCCTCGACCAGAGCACCAAAGATCAGGCTGTTCATATACATCGGAATGATGTAGCCGAGTGCCTCTTCTTCTGTCGGCTCATAATTCATGAGTGCGCCGGATGTCGTCTCCGGCTCGTCATTTGCCGCCATCGTCTCGATATCCTCCTGCGAAAAAGGAAGCATTTTAATCAGCGTAGGCACTTGTGTTACCGTATTCTTAAATACGGTGTAAGCAAGATAGATCTCATCGATCTCGCCGCTTTCCATCGCTGCCATCGCTGTCTTTCCGATCGAAACAGCATCGCCAAACAGCGGATTATTCATCACTTCCGAATAATCGCCACGGCAGGTATAGCCATTTCGCTGCATCGTCTCCAAACCTTTTCGTCCGACCGGAAAAATAATGGTATCTTCCTTCGTAAAATCACCCTTTGTGATCAATTTCACGACATTGGAATTGTACCCGCCGGCAAGTCCACGGTTTGAGGTGATCATAATCACACCTTTTTTCCCGGAACCTCCGGTTTTCTCTGTCAAAAGAGGATGGTTGAGATTCTGCGATTTGGCAAGCATCCCGGAAACCGTCTCATACATTTTGTCAAAATATGGTTTTGTCTCCTCGGCTCTTCCTTTGGCATGCTGCAATTTTACGGTCGAAACCAGCTTCATCGCCTTGGTGATCTGAGACGTACTCTGAATACTCTCGCGTCGCCGTTTTATATCTCTCATTGAGGCCATTTTTCAATCACCTCACCTTTCACGCTTGAAGAAACTGTTTTTTATACTCTTCAATTGCCTGAATCAGCTTTTGTTCCATTTCATCACTAAGCACTTTGGTATCACGGATCGAAGCCGGAATCTCCGGATATTTGGTATCGATAAAGGCAAACAGTCCTTTTTCGAAATCCAATACATCTTCTACCGGAATATCAAGCAGATATTTCTTCGTTGCCGCATAAATAATGATAACCTGATACCAAACCGGCTGTGGTACATACTGACCCTGTTTCAGCACTTCACGGATTCTTTCACCCTGATCCAGCTTCTCTTTCGTATCGGCATCCAGATCCGAACCAAACTGGGAAAATGCTGCCAGCTCGCGGTACTGTGCAAGGTCGATACGGATTGAACCGGCGATCTTCTTCATCGCCTTGATCTGCGCCGAACCACCGACACGCGATACACTAAGTCCCGGATTGACCGCCGGGCGGAAACCGGAATTAAACATCTCTGTCTCCAGGTAAATCTGTCCATCTGTGATAGAAATTACGTTTGTCGGGATATATGCCGACACGTCACCGGCCTGCGTCTCAATGATCGGCAGAGCCGTCAATGATCCACCGCCGAGTTTGTCCGAAAGTCTCGCTGCACGCTCGAGAAGGCGGGAATGCAGGTAGAATACGTCTCCCGGATAAGCCTCACGTCCAGGTGGACGACGAAGGAGCAGTGACAGGGTACGGTAAGCCGCAGCATGCTTGCTCAAATCATCGTATACGATGAGAACGTCTTTTCCCTGTTCCATCCATTCTTCTCCGATCGCACATCCGGCATACGGAGCAATATACTGAAGTGGTGCCAGTTCACTCGCCGTAGAAGCTACGACTGTAGTATAATCCAATGCACCGTTGTCTTCCAATGTTTTTACAATATTTGCCACTGTGGACGCTTTCTGTCCGATGGCAACATAAATACAAAGTACATCCTGGTCTTTCTGATTCAGGATCGTATCAATCGCAATCGCAGTTTTACCGGTCTGACGGTCACCGATGATCAACTCACGCTGTCCTCGTCCGATCGGAACCATGGAGTCAATTGCCTTGATACCTGTCTGAAGCGGCGTATCTACGGATTTACGTGAAATAACACCACTTGCCACACGCTCTACCGGTCGTGTCTTGTCGGTATGGATCGGTCCTTTGCCGTCGATCGGCTGTCCCAACGCATTGACAACACGTCCGAGCATCGCATCACCGACAGGAACGGTTGCGACATTTCCCGTCGTCTTTACGGTATCGCCTTCGTTAATATTGGAAGAATCTCCCAAAAGTACAGCTCCGACATTGTCTTCCTCAAGGTTGAGCACCATACCGTAAATCTCATTTGGAAATTCCAGAAGTTCTCCCTGCATCGCTTTTTCCAAGCCATGAATACGGGCAATTCCGTCTGCCACCTGAATGACCGTTCCGACATCCGAAACGTCAAACTCGGTGCTATATTTTTTTATTTCATCTTTAATAACTGAACTTATCTCTTCAGGTCTTAAATTCATGTTCCTCAAACACCTTCTTTCCTTAGAAGTTACACTCTGACCTTGCTTAATTTTCTTGTCATTTCTTCCAGCTTCGTCCGGATCGTATTGTCCACGACACGGTCGTCAATGCGAATGCGGATTCCGCCAAGCAGACTCGCATCCACGTTGTAATTCATCTCCAGCGTCTCATACGAAGACGTTTCTGACAAGCGCGCTTCGATCTTTTGTTTCTGTGCATCGGAAAGTTCAGCCGGTGTCGTCACATAGACAACGCCAATCTTCTTATATTCTTTTGCTCTTTTGTCAAAATATTCCAGCACGGATTCAATTTCACCAAAGCGTCCTTTTTTTACGAGTACCTGCAAAAAGCCCATCATAACATCCGAAACTTTTCCGCCAAATACTTCGTCCATCATCGCAAGTTCTTTTTCCCGCGTCATCTCGGGATGATTCATAATATCAATAAATGCTTCGTTTTCCTGAAGGATCGAGGCGATCTCTCTGACCTCATCCCATACGGCATCCAGCTGGTTTTCTTCCAGCGCTGCCTCAAACAGAGCATCTCCGTATACTTTTGATACTAATTTTGCCATGTCTCATCACCCATTTCCTTCAATGTTTCGTCAATGAGCTGCGCCTGTTTGTCCTCATCCATCGATGCAGCGACAAATTTTCCTGCCATAGCAGATGCCACATGAACGATTTCCTGTTTCATTTCATCACGAACTTTATTCTTCTCCAATTCCACCTCGTGCTCGGCTCTTGCCTTGATGGTCTGAGCCTCATCAGAAGCCTTGGCAACGATCTCTTTCTCTTTGTCAAGCGCCTTTTTACGCGCATCGCTGAGCATCTCTTCTGCCTCGTCCTCGACTTTGTCTAATTTCGCACGATATTGGGTCTCCAGTTCTTTCGCATCCTTCTCTGCCTTTGCTGCTTCTTCAAGCTGGCTGGCGATAAACTCTTTCCGTTTCTGGATCAGTTTTCTCGCCGGATTGAATAACAAATATGAAAGCAGGATAAACAATACCAACATGGCAAGCAATCCAATCGCCGTATCAAAGAGCAATTGCGGATCCAGTCCAAAAATTCGATTATCCATGTCTCTCTCCAATCTTTTTGATTATTCTGTGCTTTTTATGGAAGCAATGGATTGGCAAACAAAAGAATCATCGCAACAGCCAAACCATAAAGACCTGTTGTCTCGGCAACGGCCTGTCCAAGAAGCATGGTTGACATGATATCACCTTTTGCTCCCGGATTACGTCCTACGGCATTTGCTCCATATCCGGCTGCGATACCCTGTCCTACACCGGGACCGATACCTGCGATAACTGCTAATCCTGCACCAATTGCGGATGCTGCACTAATTAAATCTGCTCCTGAAAAATTCATAATATGTTTCCTCCTTAAGATATATTTTGTTCTCTTTTACTTGGCTTCGTCCCCTGCTGCATTGGCAATAAATACCATTGTCAGCATCGCGAAAACATACGCCTGCAACGCTCCGGAAAATACATCCATGTACGCATGCAGTGCTGCCGGCCACGCAAGTGTGGCAAGTTTTGGCAATAATCCGTAAATCAACGCCATCATCATCGTACCGGAAAGTATATTGGCAAACAAACGAAGTGACATTGAAACCGGTGTTGCAAATTCGCTGATGATATTCACCGGCAAAAATAAAAATATTGGTTCAAACAGCCCTTTGATCTTACCCATTTTCTGCCATTTGAATCCCTGGTATTGAATCATTACAAACGTAATCAATGCCAACGGAAGTGTGATACCATAATCCGCGGTCGGCGGACGCAGTCCAAACAATCCGGAAAGATTACATGTAAGAATCAACATAAACAATGCTCCCACATAGTTTCGAAAACGCGGGGCAAGTTTTCCGCCCATGTTATCAAGTACCAGTTTATCCACGGTTTCCACCAGAAGCTCGATGACATTTAAAAATCCTGTCGGCGCTTTCCGGTAATCCGCCTTTTTGATAACACGGTTTGCCACGATTGCAAAGATAATCAATGCAACCATAACGATTACCAGACACACATGGCTTGTCGTGATCCAAAATGTGTAACCACCAATGTGTACCTGTTGATACCCATGGACGTAAAAATCCACTTTGTTATCCAAGCCTAAGTCTCCTTTCTCGTTTTTTCAGACAAATGTCTGTGTATAGTTTATTCCGCCAGATCCTGTTTTTCCCGGAAAATGACCGGATACAGGAGTGCCGCCGCCTTGGTGGCGAACAATCCCGCAAACACCGTAACCGGGTAGAAATACTGTCGAAAATAAAAACTCAATAATAATGTCAGCAGGCTGATCAGACTTCGTACCGACGCCTGCATACGAAGATGCCGTATGGCGTTCTTTTTTGCCATATCCAGTTCGACATCCAAGGTATTAAAGCGATGCCACATAAGCAGACTGGAAACCAGCGTTCCCAATACCTCACCGCTTACATAGGGAAAATAGGGAAAGGGATGAATCGCAAACAGAATGGCACCCACGATCAGAACCACTGCCGCAAGTCCCCACATAATGCCGATCACCCTAAGGAGTGTCTTTTTTGCTTCCTTCATGAATGTCCTCCTGCTCTGCCGGCGTTTCTTCCTTTTTGGAGCCGGCGTTTCCATATTGTCCCGTCAGGACAAGAAGGCTGCGCATCGACGCCAATATTCCGATCACCAGCATGATGATAACCCATATCTTTGTTCCAAGCAGTTGATCCAGATAATACCCGACGGCAAGACTGATTCCCATACAGGTCAGCATCGCCAGACCAATCTGCAGTATCATGGAAAGGGCATGAATGACTTCCCTCCGTTCACGTTGCTTATCTCTTTTTTTCATCGCACCATTAACTCATTTCTTTTGCTTTCTTTACGCAAGCTTTCATCGCTTCGATCACGGCACTTCGGAATCCTTTTTCTTCCAGCACGCGGACGGCTTCAATCGTCGTTCCTGCCGGAGAACATACCATGTCTTTCAGTTCTCCCGGATGTTTTCCGGTCTCAAGAACCATCTTGGCACTTCCCAGCACCGACTGTGCTGCCATCTCATACGCCTGCGCCCTTGGCATACCGTCTGCCACAGCGGCATCCGCCATCGCCTCGATAAACATAAATACATACGCCGGTGAACTTCCGCTTACGCCGATCACCGTGTCAATCATGGATTCACTCACTTCATTGGCAACGCCAAAACTGGAAAATATTTCCATCGTCGTTTTTTTGTCATCTTCTGACACATGATCGTTATAGCAGACACCTGCTGCCCCTTCGAGCACCAATGCCGGCGTATTTGGCATACTTCTTACTAATTTGATAGTCTTTCCAAATAATTTTTCTATATTCGCGATTGTCTGACCGGCTGCGATCGAGATTACGAGCGTATTCTCTGACACTTCATTTCGAATCTCTGAAATGACGGTTTCAAATTGAAATGGTTTTACCGCAAGAATCAAAACGTCTGCTTTTTTTGCCACTTCGGCATTGTCCGTCGTAACATTTACGCCAAATTCATTTTGAATGTTCTGAAGTGCTTCTTCGTTTCTTCTCGATACGAGAATGTCTTCTTTTGCATACAAGCCTTTACTCAAAATTCCTTTGAGCATCGCCTGCGCCATATTTCCACAACCAACAAATCCTAACATTTTTACCATCCATTCTGAAGCTGTGCTTCGTTTATTCTTCTATCATTTCCACACGGCGGATATGTCTGTCCACGCCGGAAAATTCAGTATGTAAGAATGTGTCTACAATACGTACGGCAAGTCCCGGGCCTGTTACCCGTGCGCCCAGTGCCACGATATTGGCATCGTTATGAAGTCTCGTCGCCTCGGCACTAAAACAGTCTCCACAGACCGCTGCGCGGATGCCTTTGACTTTATTTGCCGCGATCGAGATACCGATTCCGGTTCCACAGATCAGGATTCCTTTGTCGCACTCGCCATCAGCAATCGCGTGTGCCACTTTTTTCCCATACACCGGATAATCAACCGGATCTGTGCTGTAACTTCCGTAATCTTTGTATTCATATCCATTTTCTTCCAAATACTTGATGATTTCCTGTTTCAATTCATAACCTGCCTGGTCACTTCCCAATGCAATCATAGCTTACCTCCACTGTAATTTCTTTTTTATTTTATAGAGCAGATCTTTGCACTCCGTATAGCTTGCCTCATACGCTTCCTCGTCGCCTCCAAGCGGCGGCTCGGTATCGCCTTCTTCCCCGGCAAGTTCCCGCAATGTATAGACGTTTCTCTCCAATCCATAATCCTCCAGAACTTTTACCTTCTCCGCAAAGTTCATCGTAATGATCACGGTGTCGCGCGTCACCTCTTCCGGCGAAAATGCGACGGAAACCTGTTCTTCACACCGAACTCCGTGATTGATCAAAATATCGGTTACTTTCATGTTTCTCGGCTCTTCGAACAATACGACAAGCCCTCTCGAAAGAACCTCTTTCTCTTTATCCATAAGAATACTTTTCAGGATCCACTCATTCATCGGCCCCAGCGTAATATTATCCTTGCTGACAAAGATCACGCGGTTGCAGACCTCATAAGGCTCTACCTGCACCAGATTCTGCCCGGCCGCTTTTTTCAGCCGGTTCATAACCGCCTCTTCTTTTGCCGAATCAAAAAATGTCTCCGACAAAATCCGTTTTACGTGCAGTTCGTCAAATCTGCGAAGGGCCTCGTATAAATATTTTCCCTCGGTATCTTCTTCTCTGGATCCCGCCACGACAACTTGTCCGATCGGATAACGATCCGCCGATTCGGTCGTCGCAAGGATACCGATCTCCTCCGGCCGATACGTGCCATTTTCCACATACGCCGCAATCTCGCGGTTAATATGGGCGATCACATCTTCCGTATCTCCCTGATACAATGTCATGTCCGCTTTCGGCGCATAATGCCGGTATTTCATTCCCGGTGCTTTCGGCTTCTGGTCGCCGCTTACCTGCATCAATGCCGGATCCATCTGCACTTCTCCGACAATCTCCTGCAGCATTTTCTGCGTAATAAATCCCGGACGCAGAATCACCGGTATCTCCTCAGTCACATCGACAATAGTGGATTCAAATCCGATTCCCACTTCTCCGCCGTCGATGATCATATCTATTTTCCCATCTAAATCTTCTTTTACATGTTTTGCCAATGTCGGGCTTGGACGTCCCGATGTATTGGCACTTGGCGCTGCAACCGGCACTCCGGCTTCTTCCAAGAACTGTAAGGCTCCCATGTGCTGCGGCATACGCACCGCAACCGTGTCCAGTCCGCCAGTCGTCTCATACGGCACACAGTCCGCCTTTTTAAATATCATCGTAAGAGGACCCGGCCAAAATGCCTCGGCTAACGTCGCCGCCGCTTCCGGAATCTCGCTTACCACCTCGTGTAATTGCTCGATTTTTGCAATATGCAGTATCAATGGATTGTCCGAAGGACGCCCCTTTGCCGCATATATTTTTTGGGATGCCTGTGGATCCAGTCCATTTCCCCCAAGACCATATACCGTCTCTGTCGGAAATGCCACCAGACCGCCATCCCGGATGATCTGAGCCGCTTCCGCAAGTTCGTCCGCCTCAAATCCCCATTCTTCATTCCATGTAATAATCTTTGTATTCATAGCGTTTTCACCGCTTTCAGTCCGAAAAATATTTGATTTTATTGTACCACAATTTCACTCGTTATACAAGAATTTTTCAATCCCCTCTGCGACTGCTTTTGCCATTTTTTGCTGATACTCCTCGGAAATTAAGAGTTTTTCTTCTTCCGGATTGGACAAAAATCCGCACTCGATAATAACAAATGGTCCGCTGGATTTTTTCAGCATATAATAACTGTCATTGGCCTTTTCTACGCGGTGGTTTCCGTCCCCCATCTCCTCTTTGATCGTCTCCTGGAGCACATTCGCCAGCCGTTTCCCCTCCTCAGAACCCGAGTAGTAAAATACCTGCGCGCCCTTTGTGCCCGCAGAATAACTGTTTTGGTGAATACTCACCGTAAGTTCGGGCTTTTCCTTGTCTATAACCGCAAGTCTGGCATTGAGGTCTTCCACTTTCTTTTTTCCCGTCGTCTCCCCACACAAAGCCTCGTCTTTTTCTCTCGTCATCGCTACCGTGTAACCGCTTTTTATGAGAATTTCTCTCAATTTAAGAGAAATGTTTAAATTTACATCTTTTTCCAATGTCCCCATCGTCCCTACTTTGCCCGGATCAAAACCGCCGTGCCCCGGATCGATCACAATATGCACCTTACTCCCCTTTGCCGTAAAATTCAGCACCGGAAGCGTACTTACCCGGATCGTCGCCGCCACCACAATGGCAAACAAAAATATCGTAACCGCCCATATTTTCCAAGTTCCTGTCTTTTTTTCTTTCATAAAACAAAACACTCCGCACATTCTTATTACTAATGTACGGAGTATCGTTTGTCCACATTCCTGAATGTTTCGATGCCAGGGTCAAAAGTTTAAAAGACGTTCGTGCTTGCATGAGGCGGCTTTTGAATTTGGGACCCGCCAAACAAATGAGGATGCAGCGATTTTCGTAGAAAATCAGCAAAATCCGAATGTTTGCAGAATTGCGGGAGCAGCCTTGCTGCGAAGCAATTCGTGGCATCGACATCTTTCAAGTTCAAAAGACGTTCGTGCTTGCACGAGGCGACTTTATTTCACATATTTTTCTATCGTTGTCCAGGTAGCCATTCGTTCAAATCCAAGTTTCCAAAAGGCAATACCTGCTACATTTTTCGCCATAACGGTTTCCATTTTTTTACTGAGTGAGGTTTCTTCCTCCAGCCAGATCTTATATTTGGCGCCGTCTGCCTTAAATTCGGCGTAATACTGGCTTGTCTCCTCGTCCCATTTTGGCGTCGCACTATTGGACTGGAGTACGCTCTCCGCCGAACTCATGCCATATGCACTTGAAGTTACCGCAACCCCATCTCCGCTTTTCACTTCTTTCCATAATCTAGTATAAAATGGGAGTGCCACGACTGTTCTTTCCGCCGGAATATACTGCAATCCCTTGTCCACGCCATTTTCCACAAACGGCAGTGAAGAAACGGAACCGCTTTCCTTGCTTCCTGCGTAATGCTCGTCATATGCCATAAAGATTACGTAGTCTGCCACTTTTCCCTGTTCTTTCCAATCGTAATAGGCAGTCGCATCGGTTGGCAGATAATCGTCCACCGTCACCGTAATGTCATTTGCATGGCACACCAGTGTCAATTCTCTCAAAAATTCGAGATATGCCGGTGCTACATCGCTCTTTATTTTTTCAAAATCGATATTGATACCATCCAATTTGTAACGCATCGCCGTTGACACAAGATTATTGATCAGGCGGCTTCTCGTACTTGTCCGTCCCAATATTCTTTTCAACGATATATTTTTGTCAAAATCATTGATGAGCCCCCACACTTTCAAGCCTTTCGCATGTGCAGCTGTCACATATTCTTCGCTCGCCAGAGAACTAAAGTTTCCTTTATTATCATTTAGTGCAAACCACGTCGGCGATACAACATTCAGACTTCCGGCCACCGCCACTTTACTCTCAAGTTCCGCCGCGCCCACGGTCTGTGTCATCTGATGCCATCCCAGACACACGGTCGTTCCAATGCCTTTTTGTGCAAATGTCTCTTCCTCACTTTGGCGTTTCCACGCAGTCTCGGTCTGTCCACTCAAAAATTCCGCCGGCACGTAACCTTCAATTCCGTCGGTTGTGAATACTTTCTGATAGTCATTTTCAGCCTGGCTCTGTGTATCAACGATCACTTTCTGATTTTTTTTGAGATCCAGCAGATAATCGTATTTTTTATTCGGTCCCACACGAAGTCTTGTCTTTTCGCTCAACTTCGCTTCCATATGAGTCGACTCAAAATCCGCATTCAAAATGACACGATTCGGAGCCTCGCCCTTTGACGCCCATTTCAACGTACTTTTTTCCTGCGTCATCTCATCATAAAATGGCACGGAAATATACATCGTATCGCCATCCACATAAAGAATCTGATCCGTCATTTCTTTATTTTCTTTTCCAACAGTATATGTCGTCGTATTCGGAGCCACGGTCATCAGCCCTCTTACCGGGCTGACAAAACTGAGCACCTGCTCTTTTTTATCCCAGTAAAATCTCTCGTTCATTTTATCGATCACCGTATCCAATGGCAGATACATCGTCTCGCCAATAATTTTTCCTTTTTCTTCCAAAGGAAATCCATCCAGACAGATCAGTGTCTCGTCCTTCGCCAAATCCTTATACTGTTCTTCCATCGTCCGCTGCGTATAACTCGGCGCAAATTTCTTAAATAAAATCGCACCTACGGCAGCCACAAACACAAGGGCAATAACTATTCCCATAATAATCTTCGCTTTGTTCTTCATAACCTTATCCTTTCCCTTTCTGTAAAGACTGTACTTCAACTTATCTTTCTATTTTTGTAATTATCCAAAACCTCACCCCACACATCGAATTCTGAATTATTACTTTTTTCAGTATAACAGACAAATGTGAAACTTACAAGTCAGGAATGCTTGATTTTCCGCATTTCTTTCCACAAACTCACTTGACTTCTGTGGAATCGCCACGCTTAAATACACATGGTCGATACATATCGCTCCCGCTATTATGTCGACTTGTTTATATTTGAATAACGTTTCAAGAATCTCTCGAATTGGATCACCTCCTATGATTTTGAATTTGGCTTGCGACACCATTTTCATTATACATAGGAAGTTTTTTATCGATATACTCTCCACTTCCGCTTACTCCATTCTCCCCAGCATAGCTTGGTGATTAGGCTCTTCATTTATATATAAAATAATTTGACATTATACCAAAAATATAGTAATATAATAGTCAATTTATTTTTTTCTTCACAACTTTGTCAGGCATTATTGGTAAAATCAATCATTTAAGATTTAGGAGTGTTGGCTTATGAATATCACAAAGAATTTGAAAATCTCGAGCATTTTTATGACGAGTGTACTTGTATCTACTGTACTATGTATCTCATTGTTGTACCAGTTGGCGAGCCACAGTTCTCAAGCAGCAATACATACTGGTATGCAGCACAATATGGACACGTATTTGCAGGCAGAAACTTCCGCTGTTCAGGACTTTGTTTCATCCAGTGAACAGTCTTTGATTCTCTTCAGCAAATCCCCTATTGTAAAAGAGTATTTGAAGGATCAGAACAATAAAGATTTATTTCAAAAAGCTCAGAGTTATACCACAGAGTACTATAACCATCTGGAAAACTGGGAAGGATTGTACATAGCAAACTGGAACTCCAAAGTTCTTACATACAATGTTCCTGAGGTAATTGGTAAAGTTCTTCGTGAAGGTGACCGCCTAGAAGAACTTCGCAATGTAAACGCTCCATAGTGGGTACACCCACATAAACAACCGCTCCAAAGAGCAGCATATCATTAAAGTTACTTTCTGCATTCCGCTGGCAGCTTGTCTGACCATGGAAGCAGATTTTCACAGAAATCCACACCATGGTCATCCATGTGTCGGGGGATTTCTTCCAGAAGATATTTGAAATAATTGTAAGGCTTGAGGTTATTCGCCTTCGCAGTTTCAGCAATGCTGTAAATCATTGCACTTGCCTCGGCTCCTGCAACAGTGTCAATCATAACCCAGTTTTTCTTTCCAACACAGAAAGGACGAATGGATTGTTCTGCGGCATTGTTATCCATTGGCACTTCTCCATCTTCCAGGAAAGTTCTAAGATACTTTTCCTGATTTAAGGAGTAGGTAAGCCCGTTGGCAGTTTTACTTTTGGCAGGGACAGACTGCTGGTTCTGTTTTGCCCACGCAAAGTAAGCATCAACCAGTGGCTTTACTGTCAGCTGACGATGTCTCAAACGTTCCTCTGCAGATTTATCTGCAAGTTTATTGTCCTCGCGATATATTGCCTGGATCTGCTTCAGTGCCAGATAAGCCAGCGAAGACTTTTTCTTATCCTTTGGCAATGCATTCACGGCTTCGTCAAAACGACGTCTTGCGTGTGCCCAGCAGCCGGCAATCTTCAAGTCTTCACGTTCCTTTTCGATGGTATGATAGACTTGGTAACCATCGGTTACGCAGATTCCCTTGAACTTCTTGAGGAAATCTCTTGGATGACTTGCATTACGCGAAGGCTGGTAATCGTACAGTACGATTGGTCTGTCCGCATACATCTTGCCGGTACGATACACCCACATGTAATGCTTGTTCCCATCGGTTCGATTTTCTTTCGAGACCAGAACCGGAGTCTCATCTGCCTGAAGCACATGATAGTCATAAAACTTCTGATGCAGATAATCATAAAAGATTGAGAGATATCTCTCTGCACACAAAATCGTCCAGTGTGCCATATCTGCCCGATCAATGGCAAGCCCCATTCGCTGGAATTCCTTTTCCTGACGATAGAGTGGCGTTGCATTTACATACTTGGCATTCCATACGCCGGCAAGAAGCGAAGGTGATACTAAGCTGTTTCTTAACAGGTATGCCGGATGCTCCGCTTTTTTGAAGTGATTATCCTTCTTGGATTTGTAGACTCCTACATGATGTTCTTCTATTTCAACCTTCATAGGTGTGAAACTGTAACGTCGGTAGATTTCGTCTTCAAGTTCATACCAGCCATCTTCACCAAACTCGGCAATGAGTTCTTCTTCGGACATCTTGTGTTCCACAGGATTTACAGGAAGTCCACGGATATCCTTTTCTCGTTTGCCTTTGGTTTTCCTGCCTCTTGGCTTGGTTTCATCTTCATCAGCGTATTCATTGAGCGAAGCAACTGCTTCCGCTTCGTTGAAGAAAACGATGTTGCCATCTACTTCCATGAAGCAGATCTGATTCTCAGTATCCAGTTTCTCGGAAGATTTGCCAAAACGGTTGTTGTTCAATACAGCGACCTGTTCCAATAGCAGCTGAAGCTTCCGGTCAATATCCTGAAGCTGTGACTGCTGAACAAGAAACAGTTGAACAAGCGTAGCCTTATCAAAGTTATTCAGTTGTTCTTCTGTATATTCCATCGCCATAAAAACCTCTTTTCTACTAAGGTTAATTATAGCAGAAATGAACAAAAATAGCGAATATCACTTATTTCAAAGTTCGTCATATTGCCTATACGTACAAGCTTCTGTTTTACGTTTTCAGGCACTGTAAATATGCCCCTTTTGAAATGATGGATATAAATTATAATTGCATAAAACCAACGTAACGCGCTCACAATGCTTGATAATGGCCTTACAGATGATGAATGCTACACTGTTTTTAAAGGCAAAATCACCGTTGAAAATTCTACGTATTGCACAATCATTATGCCATGTGAGTGGGTGGAGCAACCTCTTGAACGGTCTTCTTAGGAGTGATCGTCAATCCTTCCATGAGCCAGCGAAACTGCTGACCGGTGATTGCCTGCACCTCAGATTCATTCCTTGGCCATACGAACTTACCTTGTTCCAGACGTTTGTATAAAAGAAGGAATCCATCTTTTTCCCAAACCAAGCCTTTGATTCTGTCGGACTTACGTCCACAAAACAGATACAAGGTATCCGGTACATAGGGACTGTTATCCGTCTTGGCATCCACAATGGAAGCCAAAGTATCTATTCCGGATCTCAAATCCGTGTATCCGCAGACGATATACACTTGTTTGAAACAAGTTGCATCATTCAACATGGGCAAGTACCTCCAGCACTTTTTTAAGAAGAGAGCTGGATGTCTGCTCCGTAACACGAATGGTCACACCGTTGGCAGATATATCCAGAAAGGAATCCTGTATTAATGCACTATTCGAATCAACTGCTGTCGACTCTGGTTCCGTATGCATCAGTTCCGTAGGAACCGGAATAATTGCATGTTTTACGGCATTACTTGGAATAGAATCAAGGCAGGCTTTTCTAACTTGCGCAAAGCGATAATAGTAATTGGCTTTGGTGATGTTATTTGCCTGACACCATTCGTCTACGGACATGCCATTTGGACGATTCCGGCATTCCTGAACCATTGAAGCCCATTCACGAATGCGACAGCTGCGTGCTACTTGTGATGTTTGAGATTTCATAAACTTACCCCTCCTGACGGTCCAAAAAGTTTAGGCTAAACTTTTTGGACTGGTATAAAATGTTAAGTCTATTTTCTCAAAAAATCATAAAGTATTCTATATACTGACTATGAGGCGTTTACTTCGCAATGGCATGTTAAATGCAAAAAACGGCATTTACAATCTTGGTATCATCGTATCTCCCGGAACTGGTAAATTATGTCTTTCCATGTATGTTCCGGTTTTTGACACAGATGGCAAAACCCCTATTGGTTATGTTGGCGCTGGGGTATTCAACGATCAGCTTGATACAATTTTGAAAAAAAATTCGATTTCCGGTCTGACCAAAAGCCAATTTTACATGATCAACACAGAAACAAAGATTAATTATATTAATCCGGATAAGAAAACTCTTGCCAAAGAAACAACTGATCCCATCCTTTTGAAGCAGATTGAACTTACGAAAAAACAAAAAAAGAAGGGACCTTTGATTATAATGATAAAATTGTCATCTACAAGCAAATGAAAAATTATCCTTGGTCATTGATTCTTGTAAATGACAAAAATGAAGTACTTTCCTCTGCTAATGCAACCAATAAAAAATTGTTATTTAGTTGTATTGTGGCAGAAATTTTAATCTGCATCTTATGTTTGCTCGCCGTTATTATCACAACAAAACCTTTAAAAAAGACAGCAACAGCAATTCAAAAACTTGGCATGCTGGATTTGACACCTTCAAAAGAACTGCAAACTTACATCAACGGAAAGAGCGAAGTCGGTATTTTGGCAACAGAGATTGACCATATGCGTAATGTATTTCTTGACATTATCAATACATTACATTCGTGTTCCGACGCCATCCACACTTCCTCTGAAAGTATGACAAACCATGCTTCCGAATTAGTCGACGCAGTTGTTACAAATGCCTCAACAACCGAGCAGCTTGCCGCAAGTATGTCTACTACAACTAATGTTTTGACTGCATTAAATGAAAAAGTAAAAACAATTGATCAACTGATCTCAAACGTAGAAAGCGTTATTGAAAAAGGTAATTCCAAGAGCAATGAACTACTTGATAGCGCAGAGACGATTGAAAACAAATCTCAATCTTCCTATAAAGATTCTGAAAGGAATATTGAGCTCAACCGCAAACAAATTGAAGAAGCAGTTAACAAACTTCAAGAGTTATCACAAATTAATACACTTGTTGCAGATATCCTAGAATTGTCCAACCAAACAAATCTCTTATCCTTAAATGCATCAATCGAAGCTGCGAGAGCTGGTGAAGCCGGGCGTGGATTTGCCGTTGTTGCCAGTGAAATTGGTAATCTGGCGAACAATTCTTCTACGACAGCTGAAACAATTAAAAACATCTGCCTAAACGCTAGTGGAAATATTAAAGATGTTTCTAACTGTTTTAATCAGATTGTTGATTATCTGGAAAGTAATGTTACGCCTAAGTTTGCTGAATTTAGTGAGATTGCACGTGGCAATAATACTATGTCTGTAGAACTTCAGGAGATCATCTCTAACATCAAAATAATTGTTGATGAATTTGTTGATTTCGTTAAAATGGTTACTACTCAAATGTCCCAGATTGGTGAGGCTGCAACCCAAAATGAAGAGGGAATTGACATCATTGTTGAACAGAATAACCAAACAAGCCTTATTGCAGAACATATTTCAACAGCCATTGAACAGAACAACGAAAGTGCGGAACAATTACGTAATATCATAGAAAAATTTCATTACTAAATGTTGTGGTCAAGCATTTTTGTAACATTTGTAGCTAAAAAATTCATTGGATTGTTACTTGGATATTACCGGAGTGTTCCGTGTATGTAAAGGATGCTTCGCACCGCCTTTGGCGGCTTTGTCCTTGACATACGCGGAACACTCCCGGTAAGAAGTACTCAAGCAATCCATTCGAGCATTGTATCGCATTAGGCGATTCTAGCCTGATAGAGAGCTTCCTCAGTATCATATTCATACAGATAAATCAGCTCACTCTTCAAAGTGTTGAAATATCCCTCCATTGGAGCATTATCATAAGGACATCCTGCTTTACTCATGCTTTGTGTCACATGAACGGATTCGCAAAACTCTACGAATGTTTTGGAAGTAAATTGTGACCCTTGGTCTGAGTGCAGCATTAATTCCCCTTTCAGAACCGGCTGCGATTCCAATGCTTTTTTCAGAGTACGAATTGCAAGATCACTTGTGATATGCCGATCTGTTATACCGGCGACAACACTTCGATCATGCAGATCTATGATTGTACAGTTGTAACGTACTTCATGGTTTTCCAAAAAAAATAGGTAAAATCGGTACACCATTTTTGACAGTACTTTCTCTCTGCGGGCATAATGATCCGCCTTCCGATGTTTTCGGTAGTTGTAGTAAGCATTTGGACAGATATTAAAGCGGCGCAGGAGCTAGCGCAGACCAAATTCATTATGATGTTGTTCAATAAATCGATAAGCCTCTAATCGATTTCCTTCGTAAAGAATGCCGCCGCTTTTTTTAGGAAGAGATTTTCCTTTTTTGCCTCTTCCAGTTCTTTTCGTAACCGGAGATTTTCTTTCATAAGCTCCATTTCGTTTGGAGTATCTGGATTTTCAAGGGCTTTTGTTTGGCATTCTCTGCTAAATTCACTACACCACTTGGAAATGCTGGCTTTGGATACGCCGTATTCCGCAGTGATGCTTTTGTAGGTTCGTCCTTCCTCTGCGTGGAGGCGGACAATCTTCTTTTTAAATTCTGGTGCGTAATTCTGTGGCATAATAAGTACCTCTTTTCTTTATTATATTATATCTTATTAGCCATCCCTGTTACAACTATATTATAGCACCTCATTTCTCATTTTCTCTTTTATACCACAAACATGTGAGCCACATACACGCAACAAAAGACAAAACAATAACTGCAATCCATACACTCCAATAATCGCATAAACAAACTACCATATAAAATAGCAATGAACTTACAATTATAACGGAAGGTGCATGATGATTAAATGCCACTAAAAATCTATCTGCCTTCAAACCCATTAATCTTTTTATTTGCACTATGATTATCCATAACAGTAACGCGACAAAATACATAACAAATGAAATCCAATCATTTGTTTTGGTTTTCACTTCTAGAACTCGTAAAATCATAGTCGCTATTGATACAAAATAAGCCAATAAACAATACCAGTTTTCTTGTAAAATCCAAACCCTATTATTTTCCAAATATTCACTTGCAAGTTTATTACATTTCTTGCTAATTTTTCCAAAATTCTTGGTCTTAACACATTTTTTTATTTCTTCCTGTAGCACGATAGAAACATCTCTATTAACATTATCCGATTGATATGTTAAAACTTTTGCTTTAGTCTTAATATCAATATTTTCAGCTACATCAGCATTTATTTCTGGAAATTCTTCCATCAATCTTCTTTGTGTCTTTGGTCGTTTATCCTGCATTATGTATGACTCTCCTCTGTCCTTTTTATTTTGAATTGCCCCTTATTTCCTCCTACAATCCCCATCAATCTACTATCCCGATTATTAAAATATCTACCTGATATTTCATTTTCGTTATCAATTTCCAGGATATTATATCCTTCATACTGTTGTGAATTCACTTCTCTACTATTATTTACAAATGAAAATCCTACTTTCTTATCGCCATTTGCCTCAATAAAAAAAGCTGCACTATTACTTTGTGATTTAGAATTTGTATCCAAAAATTCAGATACAAAGCTAATTTTACTCCATGTTTGTTTTACTGTTAATTCCATGAAATATTCTTTAGATTCATCAAAAGATGATTTAGCCTTTCCTTTCCACACTCCATTCAAATTAGGAATTCCCAAGAATTTATTAATCCACTTTACTTTCCACAAAACATTATCAAAAAGAATATAGAGCACTGCATATATTGTAGGAGTGCTTATTATATCTCCAAACACATCTAAAAAGTTCCCCATTTGATACAAAGAATCAAATAATGCTACTTTCCTTATACACTCAGTTATATATTCAACTGGGACTCGAAAAACGAACTTCAATATCAGTGATATAAAAATACTCGCACAAAACAAAACCACTATAACTTTTCTTCTGATATCCTTATCTATCGAATATACATGCATAGTTGACATTCTCCTTCCTAACATTAAGACTGGTCTTATTATTTGCGCCTAAAATTAATAGCATAACAACTGGTAATACATTTCCAACCTTATCCATTATTGCTGACAAACTTTCCATATCTATGGTAGATGGTGTTGCAAATATATTGGGATGCGTATGCCATTCCCCAAGGTAATTTATCTCACCATTTGTCTCTCTCCATCTTTTATTGATAATGCTTTGTGCCTTTTTAACATCACGTCGATAATGGATTCTTGTACTATGTAGCGAATTAATACAAGCCATCTCCGTCACCTCATATATAATACCTCCAGCAAAGCGCCCCAATAGTATGCCCCCAACTTCTTTTTCATTCCCAATATAGTATCTGTTGAGTCCGCATATAATGTCCTCAGGTATTATTACTGTAATCTCGTTTGCTCTAAAAATCATTAGTCAATATCAATCCTTTGTATATTAATTGTTCTATCTTCTAGAGACCTATATCGTGGCTTTATAGCAATACTATTCATCCTTGCCCATTTCATCCGTCCAAACCAATCAATAACATAATTAGCCTTGCATTCTTTTTCATATACCTCTCGATGATATAAGTCAACAAAATCCAAAATGAATTTTTGAAGTTCAAACCCTGCATAAGGTGCATACGCACTTTGACATCCGGCTTCACTCTTCATATATTGCTTACTATTTTCGACCACAGAAATTTTGAAATTGCCCCACTCGTCAAAAAGATATTCATTGCTCTTTTCTGTATAGTCTGTATTGAGCACAATAACATGTCCTGCTATTAAGTACGGTTCTATCCAAACTAATACACACTGTTTAATTTTACCTTCTTTATATAATTTTACAAATTTTTTCTCTAACATCCAGTTTCCTACTGCCACAAAAACAATATCATATTCACCAAAAAAATCTGCGGGCTCTTCGATAATTTCTAATACATTTTTATATATTCCTTCACAACGCATTGTAGGATACTGTTCTAACATGTAATTACTTATTGCCTTTGCTTTATTTTCAGACAGTAATTTATCTGCACCACATAAGTGCCTTGCAATATTGTCTGAAGTCAAAATATCTTTATCTATTATGGTTATATCGTCACTAATTCCAATCTCAGTTACTGCCTTAACTAAATATGAACCAACTGAACCACCGCCTACGAACAAACACTTTTTATCAAACATTGCTCGACCATCACCTCCGCGTGTAAAAAGTCTTTTCATTCGCATATCACATATTTGAATCTTTTCAAACCTTCTACCAGAATTTGCTCTTAAAACACCTGCAATATTTTTTCTTGTAATTCTCACATTATTACTCTTCAATTTCCCAACTTTAATACCCAGCAAACAATCACCCACTGTGTTATTAAAACTTGAAATTATCAGACTCGGACTATTATTTTCCGACATATAATCAAAATATAATTTTTCATTTTTCTTTCCAATCAACCATAAATATACATCTGTTAATTTTGAAATAAGCATAGTGATAACTACATCTGATTTAACGAACAAAACTTGTTTTAAGTCTTGTTCATCAATATCCAGCTCACGTAATCTTCGGATAAAAGTAATAAGTTCTATTTTGCTGTCTGAACATACATAGCTACTTTTTGTCATCTGATATGCCCATATATAATGTGAAAACGATTCATCAAATCTTAACATAACAACAAAAGATTCTGCTTTCGTATTCCAGTAAGAAACCGCTTCTAAATTGTATTCAAGCAGATTATTCTTCAATATACTATCTTGAAATAATTTGATTGCACGTTCAATCGATATCTTTGCAATTTCAAGATATCGATCCGGATATACAGTTTCTTCATTTTCATCAAATAAACATAGTTGTTTGTTTGTATATACATGCGGTACGAGAAAATCAAATTCTTGATAACAATATATTTCCGGAAACTCATATGGATAAAATCTTGGTAGTTTCATAACTAATTGAATATCCCTAGCTTCTACGCATATGTCTATTGTTATAACATTCTCTTCATCCTCGTATCTGCATATGTAGCCTTGCTCAGACAGATAACTGACAATTTCCTTATGCAAAATGACTATCTTCACCACCTAACTGAATCGGAGCGGATGTTCTGTCATAAATAGACTTATCTTTATCCTCTCCCTCTGGAAACCTGTCACCAAATTCTTTTTGCAATAAATCTGTAGCCTTTTTTTCATTCTTTTCTTCATAAATAGCTTTATTCAACCTGCTTTTAAGCGTCTTAAAGCTATTAATCACATTTTCTTTCTTTGTCTCACTATATCCTGCAAACAAATCTTCGTCTGTCGGTGTTACAGGTTTATAACACTCAAATTTTGTATCCAAACAATCCAATATATTCGTTACCGTATCAAGCAATGAGATATCTTCTCTTTTATCAGTAACCGTATAATTATTGCAAACTAATATTGTGATTGCCATTCCGGGTATGTCAACTCCCTTTTTCACCTTCCACGCTTTCAAGAACTTAACCATATGACGAATCACTTGACCATTTTCATTTACACAGTTTTGAAACCACTCTTTAAATGCTTTGGGATCACTTTCTATCCATCCCTTACTCTTATGTGCTAAATAAGCACACGCATTATCAGCATCATCTTCGCCCATAATATATATCGGCAAGTCAATATGGTACTTTTCTTCATAAACGACTCTAACACAAGTATTTTTATCAATCGGGTCATTAGATGTATGCTTATCAACTGCTTTCTTTACCCAATCGTGTACAGTTGTTGTCGCCGGCCAGGTATCTTTATCATCAGAATATCCCTGCAAATAGACACCATCATCTAAATCAAACTCTTCATCTTCCTCTGGATTAATAGCTGTATTCATCGCATAAGAACCTTGCATATAGTATTTCGGTTTCTTTCTATCATTCTCCTCAAATTTACTTCTAATTTTATTCCTAAGTGCATTTCTTCCTGTAGTTACTAAATCCTTATATTTCTTCTTAAGTGTCAAATTATCATTAAAATCCAAAAACAAATCATTTAAATTAAGCATACCTGTCTCCTTTTCGCAAATATTTGTTCTATTTTATGCTATCACCATTCATCAAAGGATTTTCATCCCCGCCTAAAAAGATTTCTATTGTTATGTATGGAAGCGCTATAGGCACTGTCCCTAACGAAACAATATACTCATCTACTGCCTCTTTATTAAAAATATACTGTGAAATTTCATTCCAAATACTCTTTCCTCTTATAATTCCAGTTAGTGCCAGATTTATAGCTTCTAGTATTGTAGACTTTCCTGCTTCATTATCTCCTACAACAATATTTAAACCTTCTTCAAGAGTAATTTCAAAATCTCTATAGCATTTAAAATTATGAATTTTGACTTTTCTAATAAACATTCTATACCTCCTCTAGTCCTATGTCAGGATTTAGCACAAATTAAAATAAGTTTTCTTATTCTAACTTGCCTACAACTTCGAATTTGTCTGATGATACAGTTTTTCAAAATCATCCGGCGACATATAATCGCAATGACTATGAATCCGTTTAGTATTATAAAATGTTTCCACCTATTCAAACACCAGACAATATTTGCCGATCTTAAAGTGGTTCAGCCATTCTGGCTTTATCAATGAATGAAAGGATTCAATACAGGCATTATCCCAGGGAAAGGCTTTCTTGATTTTATCCTTAAGCATTTTTCTACAAACTTTCTCTATCATTTTGTTTGAAACACTAAACATTCTTTTTTATAATTACTACAACTATCTTTTCCTTGAACAAGCATTATCCTGAACGATCCAATCTATAATCTTATACTCTTCCAATTAATTGATATTGATAGCTCCCTCTTCTTACCTTTCTAAAATACTATCTATTCCTAGTATATCACATCATTTTACAAAATTCACCATCTTTTCATCGCAAATTTCGACAAAAAACGACAAATCTTATTACAAAATTATTTTTTCTGTAAACAAAAGAGACCATAAGATGCCGCTATTAAAAGTTCAAAATCCATCTTATGGTCTCTAATATTTTTATTCTATAACTTATTCGCACTGCTTGTAGCCTATTCCATCTCTATCGTTCCAGGTGGCTTGCTGGTCAGATCGTACATTACGCGGTTGACCCCTTTCACCTCGTTTATGATTCGGTTCATTACCTTTTGGAGTACCTCGAATGGGATTTCGGAGCACTCGGCGGTCATGAAGTCGGTTGTGTTCACGGCGCGGAGAGCTACGGCGTAGTCGTAGGTACGTTCGTCACCCATGACACCGACGCTGCGCATGTTGGTAAGGGCTGCGAAGTACTGGCCGAGACCTTCGATGCCGGCTTTGGCGATCTCGTCGCGGTAGATGTAGTCGGCGTCTTGAACGATGCGGACTTTTTCTGCCGTTACTTCGCCGACGATACGGATTCCAAGGCCCGGGCCCGGGAATGGCTGGCGGCTTACCAGATATTCCGGGATGCCGAGTTCGCGGCCGGCTTTACGAACTTCGTCCTTGAAAAGGAGACGGAGAGGTTCGATGATTTCTTTGAAATCAACGCAGTCCGGGAGACCACCGACATTGTGGTGGGACTTGATGACTGCGGATTTACCGAGACCGGATTCGATCACGTCCGGGTAAATCGTTCCCTGTACCAAGAAATCGACAGCTCCGATTTTCTTTGCTTCCTCTTCGAAAACTCGGATAAATTCTTCGCCGATGATTTTACGTTTTGCTTCCGGTTCACTGACACCGGCAAGTTTTTCATAGAAACGTTCCTGGCAGTTGACGCGGATAAAGTTCAGGTCGTATGGGCCGTCCGGGCCGAATACAGCTTCGACTTCATCGCCTTCATTTTTGCGCAGAAGTCCCTGATCAACAAAGACACAAGTCAGCTGTTTGCCAATTGCCTTTGAAAGAAGGACTGCTGCCACGGAAGAGTCGACACCACCGGAAAGGGCACAGAGCACTTTGCCGTCACCGACCTTTTCACGGATGGAACGGATGGTATCTTCTACGAAAGAAGACATTTTCCAGTCACCGCTGCAGCCGCAGACTTTGTATACAAAATTGGAAAGCATCTTCACACCTTCCTGAGTATGAAGAACTTCGGGATGAAATTGCGTTGCATAAAGTTTTTTCTCAGGCATTTCCATCGCTGCTACCGGGCAGACAGGTGTCGTCGCACTGATAGTAAAGCCTTCCGGTGCCTTTGCGATATAATCGGTGTGGCTCATCCAGCAGATTGTCTTTTCTTCGACATCGCCAAATAAGAGAGACGACTTGTCCACTTTGACTTCTGTCTTTCCGTATTCGCTGACAGGTGCTGTCTCCACTGTTCCACCGAGCGTATATGCCATCAACTGGGAACCATAGCAGATTCCGAGAATCGGGATACCAAGCTCAAAAATTTCTTTCTGATAACGTGGGGATTCTTCCGCATATACACTATTTGGTCCACCGGTAAATATAATCCCTTTCGGGTTCATTTCCTTGATCTTATCGATTCCAAGGGTGTACGGATGCACTTCGCAGTATACATGACACTCTCGGACACGTCTGGCAATCAGCTGATTGTACTGGCCGCCAAAATCAAGCACAATAACGAGTTCTTTATTCAACGTTATTTCCTCCTTCTGATCATTGCTTGTTTCATATATTTAAAAATTATAGCATTTTTCACAGACTTTGTCTACTGGAAAAGCTCTTCTATACTATACATTTCGAAGAAGGGAAAGCACCGCCTCTGACTGCCTTGAAGACTGCGCTAACATTGCAGTCTGCGACTGCTGCAATATTTTATCTTTGGAATATAACATCATCTCTTCCGCCATATCTGCATCGCGGTCTCTGGATTCGGATGCCTGAAGATTTTCTGCTGTATTCTCATTTCCCTTTATCGTATACTCCAGCCGGTTCTGGTCTGCGCCGTAAATGCTTCGCTTGGAAATAAGATAATTCAGCGCTTCGTCCAATCGCCCCAACGCCTTATTTGCATTTTTCCATTTACTTATGGCAACCGAATTAATCCCCATCGCCAGTGTTGTCATGGCAAAGCGTTCCAATTCCATGCCCTGATGGGCATTGGCACCGATCTGAAGATAAAGATCGCTTTCGTAATCTTTCCGGCCTTCTTCTTCGTAAAACAATGTAGATTTGGCTGTTCCCTGTACATTTGTGACGGTATGCTTTCCCAGTTTCTCATAGGATATCTTAAGGGAATTGCCGGACAAAGAGGCATCTAATTTCGCCTGTTTTCCATTGTCATCCGAAGCATCAAAAAGTTCATTTAATTTTTCGATCAACTCCTCTGATGTATATTCCTTAGGCGGAATTGTATAAGAATACGTAACGCCATCTACATCTACCGTAATCGTATTTGCCCCATCCTCTATCTCAACACCATCGGTCAGATCTTTTGTTCCCGCCGTGTAAGCAGGAATCAGATCCCCTTCTGTCTTATAGAAGATTTCAAACAGAGCGCTTCCCTTCAAACCGTCAATTCGATACTCTCCCCCTTTCAGATCCACATCGTGATTCAGATAAAAATCCAGTGCATTGGCATCATCCGCCCCGTAAACATTCGTACGAAACTTACCTATGTCAACCAAAATCGAATTTGCCGGAAGCCCGGATGCAGCCACCTGTTCGTCAATTTTTTTCTGCAACTCTTTGATAAGAGCCTGCGCATTATATTCTCCCGGATCTAACGTCGTACGTAATGTCGTCACAACACCATCAATCGTCACATCCAAACTCAACTCATCGTTAATTCCTTTCTGAATTTTGCTGATTGTATTATTTACATCTTTTCGCCCGATAATGTACGTATCGGATACGCTGTGTCCTCCTGCTGCATACTTTGTATTCTCCACCGATCCACGGATAGCTGTCCCTTTTAGTACATATTCGTAGAAATCACCAGACAAACCGGTTAAAGAATATCCGCTTCCATAATCCGTCGCCTCTAGTCGAATCTTCGAATTTGAAAGTTTCACGGTAATCTGATCTGCTCCCAGAGCAGCATCTATTTTTTTCTGTAATGCATCTCTCAGTTCCTGTCGCGTATATGTCTTTTCATCCATTACAATGTCGACTGTCCGAGTACCGGATGGTGTATTGAATGTAAAATGAAAATCCTTATTTTCCGAATCGATTGTTGTTTGGGAAGGCAGGGTTCCGCCCGTCTGCAAATAGTAATTTCCTACATCCACATTGCCGGATGTCGTGGTAGGATTTATCGTCGATGTGCTGGCTTTGGGCTTTAAAAATGCAGAGCCGTCTGTTGGAACAGCAGACAGGGCATAACTGCTTCCCGTATTACTTCCGGTCAAAACAAGATGACCGTCTCCATCAAAGGATGCACGGATATCCGGTGTCGCCACAGTCGATTCGCCAAACATGGCCTTTCCCGCACTTCCACCAAAAGAATTATCTACGTAAATCTTTGCATCGCTTCCTTTTGCTGCCGTCGTAAAAGTAAGTGAATTTTTATCATTAAGAGAAACCGTCACTGTGCCTGCATAAAGCTCATTGAGTTTTGTTACCAGTTCACTCCGGGTATAATCTCCTGCCGGGATGGTAACCGTAAGTTCTTTTAAGGAACCACCATCTGTCGCACGCACAGTAAATACATTTTCGCCATCCTTCAGGGATATATTATTCTGCAACGGTGTTGTTAGTTTCGCTACTGCCGGAGTCTTCGTAACCAGATTTCCAAAGAGAGCCGACATGGAACTGCCTCCCTGATTGGTATCAAAACCGATAGAAGAATCCTGTCCTTTTGCTTCTGTTGTTTTCAAAACCAGCTGGTTTCCATTCAGGGATGCTTTCACACCGATTCCTGCTGCCGCCAGTTTTTTATTAAGTTCTTCCACTAGTCCGCTTCTTGTATACGTTCCGGAATCCAGTGTCACAGAATATGCATTTCCATCTACATTTCCCCTGAATACATTCGAGCTGTCCGCAATCGTTATCGTGTTTTGTAATGACAAGCCTGTATTGATTTGGGCAGGCGTCTTTTCCTTAGATAATGCATCAAAAAAGGATGACGTTGCACTTCCAAAGGATATATGATATTTCTCCCCCTTGCACTCCGTAGCAAACACAAGTTTGCGATCCGAAGACAGCGTAACATTTACCTTATCTGCCGAAGTCTGGATTGCAGAATTCAGTTTGTCATTGATTTCCTTTGCCAATGCCGCCGGAGAATACGATTTTTCTGAAAGCACAATGGTATAAGCATGGTCATTCACTGTAATTGTTATCTGATTGTTAGCAGAAGTAACCAAAGTCGAATCTGCTAATGCCACTGGCACAGTATACGATGCCGCAGTGGCCTTTGACGGTGCCGTGGATCCCTGTGGAGGCGTACCGGTTCCCTTCACTTTACAATCAATTGTGGCAATGGTTTTATTTTTTCCGGTATCACTGCATTGTTTATTTCGGTTTGTGGTGCTTCCTGCTCCTGATGCAGTATAGTGATTTGTAAATGTAGTCGTTGTTCCTTTCAACTGTTCTGTGATTTTTTTTGCCAGTTCATCCCGGGTATAGGTTCCAGCCGGTACCGTTACCTTTCTCGAACCCCCATTTATTTTTATTGTCAAATTATTATTTGCATCATCCAGAATGATCGGCTCGTCCATTTTATCCAAGGTAATCGTTGGCGTCACAGAAGAAGAGGACACTTCTTTATGAGAATAATTTATTTTTGTTCCTACAAACAATGCCTTATAACCGGCACTGGTTGTATCTGCAATTGTAATACCGGTTACTGTTTTATTTGTCGAAGCAGGTATGATAGTGATAGCTCCACCATCGTTTTTTGCCTCGATTTTTCCACTGATTCCCACCCCACCATTTGCAATCTGGATATTAATCTCTGCCACTATTTCGTCAATGGATTGATACGTTTTTGCTGCTAACGTAATCGTATAATTTCCAGAATCCCCCGCTCCGAAATTCCCGGGCTCTATCTCCTTTACCGTTAGACGGAAACTGTTATTATCTGTGGTCAGCGTCAGCGGGAAATCTGTCGTAGAAAACGTTTTCCCCCCTTTTAATTTAGCTGCCGTGTAACTGTAATATCCATTGGATGTACTATCTTTCTTCCCCTTATCCGTATACGTTCTTTTGACAAACAAAGTGTCGTAAGCTGTGCTGGATGTCACATCAAATTCAATCGTACTGGTCATACCCTCTACCTTCGAAGTGAGTGTAAGACCACTAAAAGATACTAAGTTTCCGTTTACTGTGCGCATGGATTCAACATGCGATCCCACCGCCACATCAAATCCCGCCGCATCAAATTTATTTTGCAGTTCAGAAATCATATCGCTGATACTATAATCCTTCTCATCCAGCTGAATTTCCACATAGCCACCATTTCCATTATCATTTACTCTCATTCTTAATACATTATTTGTAGAATCAATGTGAAATTTATTATTTACCGTATCCGTAGCATCATTTGTCAACACGGCACCACCGGTAAATTGAGCTGCTGTATTCTTCACTCTTCCATATTTTGTATTATCATAGAATACAGAAGTCATAACCTCCTCACCTTCGTCCGCGACATCAATCTTGAACATATTCCCCTTTAATCCAGTGATAATTCCATCATCACCACTTACCTGAATCGAATAGTCACCATACTCACTAGCGGTCATACCGGTTCCTACAAGTTTCGTATTCAGATAATCAATCATTTCCTGCCTGCTATAATCTCCCGGCGGAATTGTTAAATTCACTTCCTGTGTCGAACCATCAAAATTCTCAATAGTAAACTTCAGTTCGTTATTGTTCAAATTGATTGTCAACGGATAAGATGGATGAAAAATTGTCGTTCCTATCAATGCTCCTACCTGAGATCCTGTAAATTCATCGTGAAAAAGATAAGACAAGCCTCCGGAAATCTCATTGATTTTCTCTCCATCCTGCAACACGACGTTGCAAAAACCGTCGTCTGTATATTCAAGGCAAAGTCCATCTGATGCATCCCCCAATGAAGCCACAATATCATCAATCTCATCAATTAATTCCTGTGTCGTATATTTTTCCGGTGGCACTGTAAGCGTCAATGTTTTCTCCGGTTCTGTCTCCGTTATCTGATATTTGATCTGCAGCGTCTGATTGGTACTGTTAATGACATGAATCTGATCCTGCCCCCAATACTTATTCCCCTTAAAATTGTAATATGTGTCTGCATATTCTTCAAATACATTTTTCTTATTAAATTCTGTCTGGCGTCCAATTCGGTCTATCTCACTTTGAAGTTCATCAAACTCCATCTGCATATACGCCCGGTCCTGATCCGTATTGACATCATTCAGCGACTGGATTGTCAATTCCCTCATTCGATGCAGAATATTTGCCGTCTCACTCATAGCACCATCTGCCGTCTGCACAAAACCAACTCCATCTTCTGCATTCTTTGCTGCGCGAATAAGTCCCCGTATCTGCGAACGTTTTTTTTCTGACACAGCAAGTCCTGCCGCATCATCTGCCGCACGATTAATTCGATATCCCGACGACAAACGTTCCACAGATTTTTTCATATTTTGATTTGTTCTGGTGAGTTGCATCATGTTATTCATAGCAACGATATTGGATTGTATAATCATGATTTTTTAGATTTTCCTCCCTATATTATCATTTTTCTTCAAAAAATTCGAGTGTGAATGAACCAATCACTCTGAGATGTCTCGTCCCTTTTTACATTTATTGTATATTTTTATTTTAACTCATTTTCACCATATTTTCAATAAAAAAATAACTTAATTTCCCTGTCATCCCAGCAATACAAAAACTCTGCCCGCAGCCGGTAGATTATTTGCCGCAGACAGAGCCGTTTATTCTATTCCGAATGCCCGATAACAGGGCACCCATTGATTCCCTTTATTGCCATGTAAGATAGTCTACATAAGCATCCCATGTACCATTGTCATCGGAACATACCAGTTTAATCTCCTGGTTTCCTGTTCCATGACTTACATTATTGATCGTGTATACGGCAGGATAACTTCCGCCATAGTAAAAAGTACCTTTCTTTGTACCGCCGATGTACAAATCTACTTTTGCCATTTTATCGTTGTTCGAACAGCCACGAAGAGAGAAACTGTGTGTGCCATTAGCAAAATACTGGGTAAATTTGCAATTATCCCCATTTGCATAAAGAGCTACTCCGCTGAACGGAGAATTGATCTTTCCGGCATAACTGCCCCCAAGTGTCATGCTTTCGCACTCTTTCTTGTTCGTGCTTGAACTTGTGCTTCCCGAACTGCCTGAGCCGGAGTTCCCGGAACTGCTCGATCCGCTGGAACTTCCGCCAATGGTCATATTATTCTTATACACATTGGCACTTCCACTGCTCTGGTATCCTTCGATATTTAAAGCCGCTTCATAGATCTTTCCGAGGCTCATGCCTTTGTTCGCCCAAGCTTTAAAATGTTCTGTCACGGAAATCGTTCCGCTCGTACGTTTGCTTGTACGTACACTCCAATACTGTTTGAAGGTCGTGTTTCCTTCGATGGATGGCTGATTTACACGAGTTGTCTCGTACACATCATACGTTCCGCCATCTACGTAAATCTGTCCTTTGGAAGTTCCTCCCGGTGGACGCCAGGTTCCCCAGCTGTCTACGATGTAGAATTCCACAAGCGGACTCTTTGACCAGCCATATACACAGAGGTAAGAGTTTCCGTTTGGCTGGTAGTTGCAGCCGTAGTCAATCGTGATATTGCCAAGCTGCGAATACGTCTTGGTCGCGTCGAATTTCTTTCCTTTACGGAATAACGCATTCCCAATGTTGCTCCACTGGCAGCTGAAGGTTCCCCCTCCATTCAGGGTCATGCTTGTGGTCCCATAATCTTTCCACAATTCATAATTGTACCCATCCTGCGTACCAGTCTGGTTGTTGTAGATTGTTGTCGCTGCCTCAATCGTCACTGTCGGCGCCACTAACGTAAGACACATCAGCAAAGCTACAATCCCCATAAGTTTTTTGTGTTGCATCTAGCAACCTCCTTTCTCCATTTCTAGAGTAACACATTTTTGTCATAAAGTATAGGTATTATTTTTACTTTCTCAATAACTTTTTCGTTATATCTTTATAATGTCTATGTTATAATTTTCCCCTATTTTACCAAAAATCAAACAAATCAGACTTCTGCTTATGTGGTTTACTCGGTGCGACAACGGATTGCTCCACCTTATTTTGCCTTTCTTCCCCACTCTTCTTTTTGTTCTTCTTTTTTTGTTTCTGTTTTGTCTTTTCCGTCTTCCCCGGGGGGTGCTCCGGCGTATTTATCGGGACCTCTTCTAAAACCACCCTGCTTACAGCCGTCTCCGTTATCGCCGGCGCACTTGCCGCACTCACCTGAATCGCTCCCGGTGATATGGCAGGTGATGACACAATCCTTTCCACATCTGCCGTTTCTGTTAAAAAGGGTTGCTTTTCCGCGACCAAAACTTCTTTCTCTTTCGGAAGCAGACTTTTCCATGCTGCTATTGCAAAAATCAGCGCAGTGACAGCTAATAAAACTTGTTTTTTCGTAAGTACGATCCTCTCCTTTCTTCCTCGCGGGAGAATCGAAAGAAGCTCCTCCAAAGACACCCTGTTTTCTGTATTCTTTTCCAAACATCGCAATATCACCTGCTCTGCTTCAGCCGGCAGTTCCACCCCCAGTTCTGACGGGGCACGCAGGGATGATGTCTGAGGGCATAATCCTGTCAGCATCTCAGCCCAGAGACTCCCCACAGAATAGATAACATCTTCTTTCTGTACAATGTCCGTAAATATGACCTCTGTTTTATTCTGCTTTTTTAAGAGCAATATGCTTTCTTTGGAAATTTGAGGCAAATACCCCTTCGGTGGCTGCATTTGCAGTAAGGTTTCCACAATTGCGCGCAGGATGGGCACACTTTCGGCATAAGACAGTTTTCCGCCGGCATGCCGGATCTGCTCAGAAAGCCTCCCGCCATCTGATTTTTCTAAAACGACATAAATCGTATTATTTTCCGAAAACAGGCGCACTGCTTCCGGGAACCCCTTTGTTTTCTTACCGGCGGCAATCTGTCGGTAGGCCTGCGCAAACCATTCCTTTGACTGCTCAAAGACAGATTGGTTTCGTGCTCCACGCACGATGACTGTTTGCCCGTCTGCTCCCCTGCTGCAGTAATTTGACGGATAAAATTCCTTTACCCGGTATTCTTTCTTTTCCTCTCGGTCGTATACTTCATAATCCCGTTCTACTTGTGTCGTATGTATGGCTTTTCTTACTTCATAGCGTCCCTGTAATATCATGTTTTCCGTCAGACTATCCCTTTGAATCATCATGTGCATTTCCCCTTCTTTTATGATTGTAAGCCTATCATACGAGGGAAGCCGGCTATTGTCAAGATATCGTTTTTCGGACAAAAAAATCGAGACACGGACCGCGATGATCCATGCCTCGAAGCAAGACTATTTTCAACAGATCTTATTTTACTGAAAATGCATCTTCCAAAAATACAATATAACCTTTTTTCGTCTCATAGACATCTGCCTTGCTGACGATCTCCCAAGGAGCGTGCATATTGAGAACGGCGACACCGCAGTCAATCACTTCCATGCCATAAAGTGCCATAATATAAGCAATTGTTCCGCCTCCACCGACATCTACTTTTCCAAGTTCTGCCGTCTGGTATGCGACATTTCTCTCATCCAGGATACGGCGGATGCCTGCGATATATTCGGCATTCGCATCATTGCTTCCGGATTTTCCGCGAGAACCGGTAAATTTGTTAAATACCATTCCTTTTCCAAAATAAGCAGCATTTTTCGGCTCGTAAGCAGACTTAAATGTCGGATCAAAGGCAGCACTTACATCCGAAGAGAGCATTTTCGAATTCGCAAGACAGCGGCGGACAGCGAGATCACTATATTCACCCATGCAGGCAAGAATCTCAGCCACCGTATTTTCAAATGTTTTCGACTGCATTCCGGTCGCTCCGACGCTTCCAATTTCTTCCTTATCTACAAGGAGACAACATGTCATATATTCCGTGCCTTCAACCTCGAGCATTGCTTTCAGAGACGTAAATGCACAGACACGGTCGTCCTGTCCGTAACCCATGATCATGCTGGTGTCAATACCGGCTTCACGCGCTTCTCCTGCCGGCACGATTTCCAATTCTGCCGACAAAAAGTCTTCTTCTTCCATGTCATATTTTTCTTTTAAAAGTGCGAGTACACTTTCTTTTACCGCTTCTTTTTCTTTGCCTTTGAGTGGCTTGCTTCCAAATAACAGATCAAGTTCTTCTCCCTCGATCACTTTATTGGCTTTCTTTTCCATGCGGTCCGCAGAAAGATGAATCAAAAGGTCTGTCACACAAAATACCGGATCCTCTTTATCCTCTCCGATTTTGACATCGACAACCGTTCCGTCTTTTTTCGCGATCACACCGTGGATGGCAAGCGGCAGTGTCACCCATTGATATTTTTTGATTCCACCATAATAATGGGTGTCAAGATAAGCAAAACCGCCCTCTTCGTACAACGGATTCTGTTTAATATCCAAACGTGGGGAGTCAATGTGCGCACCAAGGATTGCCATTCCTTCTTCCAACGGTTTCTTTCCGATCTGGAAAAGAGAGATCATTTTTTTCATGCCGACAGCGTACACTTTGTCTCCTGCCTTCAACGTCTCTTTTTTGGCAATAACCTCTTTTAAGTCGCGGTATCCTGCCTCTTCTGCCATTTTCACAGCCAGTTTCACGCATTCGCGCTCGGTTTTTCCCTCATTCAAAAATGTGCGGTATTCCTGATTTAACGCATCCACTTTTTTCAATTCTTCTGTTTCATATCCATTCCATGCATTTTTGCGTTCCATGTTTATTCCTCCATTTATTCATCAAATTCGGCTATCACATAATAGCCTTTTTCATTTTCAACTACATCTTTCACCACACCTTCGCGGTTTTTCAGCCGGTCGGAAAATGCGATATTTCCCGACATGGCAACCGCCGGTATGATAGTATAATAATACGCACTCGGCAGTACACCTTCTGTCACCCGGATTTTTTCACCCGGTTTGACAAGGCCTTCCCGCTCCATTTTAAATTCCATTTCTCTCATACGACCGCTTCCTTTTATTCATAGTAAATTTGTTTTAAAAACAGTCCGCATGCCGGCGCTGTCTCGCCTGCATACCGGCGTTCTTTTTTCTCCAAAATCGTCGGGATGTCATCCGCTTTTCGCAATCCCATGCCGACTTCCACAAGAGTTCCGACGAGGATACGCACCATATTGTACAAAAATCCATTGCCGGTAATCTCTATAACAATTTCGTTTTTTGTCTCATAGATTTCCAAAAGCCGGATTGTGCGGATGGTCGATTTTTTCTTTGCTGCCTTGGTACAAAAACTGCGGAAATCATGACTTCCAAGTACATGTCCCGCTGCTTCCCGCATGGCTTCGATGTCAAGCGGTTCCGTCATCTGCCACGCGTATTTTCGCGCAAAGACATCGTATGTACCATATGGGATCAAATGATATTCGTAGGTTTTTCCCGTCGCATTAAGCCGGCTGTGAAACCGCTCACCCGCCGCCACTACACCGGTAACGGCGATATCTTCCGGCAAATATTGATTGATATATTTTTGAAGTTCCTCCGGCTCCACCGCCTCATCGTCTGCTACGTGAAAATTGGCAATCTGTGCCAATGCGTGAACCCCGGCGTCCGTACGGCTTGCACCGTCAATTTCAATATTTCTTCCAAACCGTCTGGTAAGTATCGCTTCCAGTTTTCCCTGGATCGTGTCGCCGGCCGCCGCCTGTCTCTGCCAGCCACGGTACCGCGCACCATCGTATTGTATCTGCATTCGGTAATTCATAATCGCTCTCCTCGCTTGCCCTCAAAACGGCTTCGTATCTTAAGTTCGGACATCAGGAAGGAATATCCGTCCACACCATCTTCCAGGGAAAGATCCAGACTCACTGCCATATTATTTAAAATATGCTCATTTAAGTCGTCTTTCATACTTTCCAATATTTTCATTTTTTCGCGGTAAGTATCCGCATCGAGAAAACGAACCAGATCCGAAATTTCTTCCTTTGGCTTTGGCTCTGTCTCTTCTTTTATCTGCACTTTTTCTTTTTGATAATTTGCTTTGAAATGTTCCACATCCCAGACATAGCAAGCAAATTCTCCACTCATTTGCTGAAAACAGATCCCCGGGATCTCATCCGGCAATATACTGCACTTTGCAACGACCTGCACCGGTTCTCCTGTCTTTTTAGAATAATAAATTTCCGAAAACATTTTTACCACCAACCTCTTTTATTAGTATACTCTTTTGGTGGGAAAATAGCAACGAATTTTTCTCCATTGACATCTGTTTACAAAATCGGTTATACTAGAGGGAAAAGGAGGTTTTTCAATGAACGATGTATTAGTTACACTTTCGAAGATCGGGATTGTTCCCGTAGTTGCATTGAAGCATGCCGAGGATGCCAGACCGCTTGGCAAAGCTCTTTGTACCGGCGGACTTCCTTGTGCGGAAGTGACATTTCGAACCGATTGCGCTGAGGAAGCAATCAAAATCATGTCAGAAGAATATCCGGATATGGTGATCGGAGCCGGCACCGTGATCACAACCGAGCAGGTAGACCGCGCTGTAGCTGCCGGTGCCAAATTTATCGTCAGTCCCGGAATGGATGAAAAATTAGTAAAATATTGTATCAATAAAAAAATCCCGGTAATGCCGGGCTGTGCGACACCAAGCGACGTACAGAAAGCTGCTACTCTTGGCCTGGATGTCGTTAAAGTATTTCCGGCGGAGGCAATTGGCGGACTGAAATTGATCAAAGCAATGGCTGCTCCTTACACGGAGATGAAATTTATGCCAACCGGCGGTATCAATTCTTCCAACCTGAATGAATACCTTGACTTTGACCGTATTATCGCATGCGGTGGAAGCTGGATGGTAGACACCTCGCTTCTTGCAGCCGATAAATTTACCAATATCGCTGCTCTTACACGTGAAGCTGTCAACCATATGCTTGGCTTTAAGGTCAAACACATCGGTATCAATTGTGCGGATGATGCCGAAGCTGCGGATACCGCAGACGCTTTCACTACCATGTTTGGTTTCCCTCAGAAAAATATCGACGTATCGTATTTCTGCGGCAAAAAAATCGAAGTAATGAAAGCACCGGGAGCAGGAACCCACGGACATATCGCTGTCGGATGTAATTCCGTAGAACGTGCTGTATACCATCTTGGTCTGCGCGGCATCGAATTTGATATGTCGACTGCGAAATACGACAAAGACGGTTTTATGACTTTTGTTTATATCAAAGGAGAATTCGGCGGATTTGCCGTTCATTTGACGTTGAATACCTAAACTTATGGTCTTGCAATTGACAGAAACGGGAGTTATCTCATGATAAATCCCGTTTCGCCAATTATTAGACCATATGCATTTATTTTAAAACCGGAAATCTCTCTGGCCTTCGTGGATATTTTCGATATATTCTCTTGCCTTTTCTTTTACCGTAGGATTGGTAATGACTTCCAATTCTCTTTGAATGACTTTTTCCCCCTTTTGCTTGGTGTCATCGCTGGCATAATCTTCCAGATACTCTTTTAATGTCATCAGTGCATTTGGCTGGCAGCAATTGACGATCTGACCGGATTTCAGCAGTTTCATAAAGCGGTCACCGGTTCTTCCTTCGCGGTAGCATGCCGTACAGAAACTCGGGATATATCCCAGTTCGAGAAGCCAGTTGACAACTTCATCCAGGGTTCTGCGGTCACTGACATCAAACTGTGCAGAATTGTCCTCTTCTTTTTCTTCTTCGACATATCCGCCGACACTTGTGCGGGATCCGCCACTGATCTGTGAAATACCGAGTCCAAGCACTTTTTCACGTGTTTTCTGAGATTCTCTTGTCGACACGATCATACCCGTGTATGGCACGGCAATACGGATAACCGCAACAATTTTTTCAAATATTTCATCGGAAATTGCGTTCGTAAATTCTCCCGGATCAATATCATCTGCCGGGCAGATTCGCGGTACGCTGATCGTATGTGGTCCGACTCCAAATTTCGCTTCCAGGTGCTCCGCGTGCATAATGATTCCGACAAGTTCATAGCGGTACATTTCCAATCCAAACAATACCCCAAGTCCGACATCATCAATGCCGCCTTCCATCGCGCGGTCCATTGCTTCGGTATGATAATCGTAATTGTGTTTTGGTCCGGTTGGATGCAGTTTTTCATAACTTTCTTTGTTATAAGTCTCCTGGAACAAAATGTACGTTCCAATGCCGGCATCATGTAATTTCTGATAGTTTTCTACAGTTGTAGCAGCAATATTTACATTGACACGGCGAATTGCACCATTTTTATGTTTGATGCTGTAAATGGTCTTAATGCTTTCCAAAATGTACTCGATCGGATTATTGACCGGATCTTCTCCTGCCTCGATAGCAAGTCTCTTGTGTCCCATATCCTGCAGAGCAATAACTTCGTCTCGGATTTCATCCTGTGTCAGTTTTTTTCTGCGGATATGCTCATTGCAATGATGATATGGACAATAGGTGCATCCATTGACACAGTAATTTGACAGATACAACGGAGCAAACATTACGATTCGATTACCATAAAAACGCTGCTTGATTTCTTTCGCCAATTTTTCTATTTTCTTGTTTTCTTCTTCTAATTCACACTCTAATAAAACGGCAGCCTCCCTGTGGCTGATGCCTTTCATGGCAGATGCCTTTTCTAATATCGCATCTATTACTTCTTTATTATTTTTGTTTTTTTGTGCATATTCCAAGGAATCTAATATCTCCCGGTCATCGATAAATTCGGTTGCTTTTCCCGACTTTGGATTGTACATATTTTTGTTTTCCTCCACTTCATTTTGTTGCATAAATTGCTTTGCTTGTTACTCCGTCTGTCATACCAAGTTTTCCTGAAATAGCACTGATCGTTGCATTGGGTGCGTCAACAATCACGCTGATCACAGACAGCCCACGTTCCCGGTAAGGGATTCCCATTCTTCCGACGATCACGTCGCGGTATTCATGCAATATCGCATTCACGGTTTCTGCGGATTCTTCTTTTTCTACTACAATTCCGATCACGGCAACACGTTTCTCCATGCAAGTTCTCCTTTCCGTGTTTTTCGTTTTGCAGGCAAATTCCCTTAAAGCAAGTAACTATTCATACATAGATCCTGAATAGTTACAACGCAATAAAAAAGATCGACAAAAGCCGACCGTCAACACTTCGTGCCACGAATATGTATTTCGAACTATACCGCCTTCCTACTCAGGATTTCCTTCGTATGTCAGTACGACTTTTCTACAGTATAACACATTTAGAGAACACTATCAATAAATTTTATCAATAAAGAGAATGAATCCTAAAACAGCCCACCGCTGACTGCGATGGGCTGCTCTGCATTGCAAGTTAATAATCAATCTCTCCGGTAACCGGTTTTTTATCCTGTGAATTAATTACATAATACACTTTGGATTCTTCCGGTTTTACATACAATTCAAGGCTCTTCATGGATACTTCACGTTTGCCCTGCTCTTTCCACATTGCTTTAATGCGGTTTACCATATCTGTGTATGTAACTTCTTTTTCACCAAACTGCACTGTCATTTCGATCGTGCGCTCCGATGCCGGTTTTGGTCCACGTTTTGCTCCTGTTTTCGGTCCACGCTTTGCACCAGGTTTTGGTCCGCGTTTTGCTCCTGATTTTGTTGCTTTCTTTGCTTCTGCCTTTGTTGTCTTGGCTGCTGATGTCTCTGCAGATGCAGTTTTCTGTTTTGTCTCTACCGGTTTAGCCTCCGTCTTCACAACTTCCTTTTTCTCTGTAACCATTTTTTTATTTTCTGGTTTTTTAGAATAATTTGCTTTTGCTGCCATAACAGAATCCTCCATTCAATTTGTATATATTTAGAAATTATCTGTGATGATAAATTTTGTATTTATTGCATAATTCACATCACAAAATCCCCTATATATTTATTATAATACAACATCTTCTTTCATATTACAACAATTATTTTTCACAAAAAATATATATTTATTTTATTTCTTTTCACACTTTTGTATAAAAACCCCTTTACTTTTTCTTTATTTTCCCGTAAAATATGTATATATATTTCCGTAAATGCCACACTAAGCATGCGGACAGAAAGGACGATGTGATTATGAAAAAGTTTTTTAAATTTCTCCTGGGAGTAGTTGCAACGCTTGCTACCATCGGAGCCGCTTTGTATTTTCTGAAAAACATCCTGATGAAGGACTACGTAGATGATTATGATGACGATGATTTCGATAATGATCTTTACGGGGAGGATGAAGACTCTGAGGATTCTGACGACTTCCCGGAAACACCAAATGACGAAAGAGATTATGTTACCATAAACATGCCGGAGAAAAGCGACGACGAAGCCGCAGAGGAAACTGTTGAAGAAAACACTACTGAAACTTCAGAAGAGTAAAATTTAAACTAACGCAAAACAAATAGCACCCTTTTGGGTGCTATTTTTTATACGAAAACAGGATTCTCCGAAAAGAGCTCTGTAAACAATCATAAAATCAAATGTATTGTCTATCGTGACAAACGCATCGTCAAACTGTAAAGATGCTCATCAATGTCTTTTGTCATTGCCAGTGCTTCGTCGATATCAAAATCACAGAATTTACCGGAACGATATGCTACGACACGATTTGTCTTGCCGGCGATCAAAAGATCAACAGCCATCGCGCCCATGGAAGATGCATAGACACGGTCACGGCAGGATGGGTTACCACCACGCTGGATATGACCGATAACAGTTGCACGTGTTTCGATTCCGGTTGCCTCCTCGATATCTTTTGCCATCTGGTAAGAATTTCCAACCCCTTCGGCGTTTACAATGATATGATGCTTTTTACCGATACGGCGTTTTGCACGGATTTTCTCGATAATCTTCTGCTCATCATTGTCATAGCGTTCCGGAATTGTAATATATTCAGAACCATTACTGATACCACACCACAATGCGATATGGCCGGCAGTACGTCCCATTACTTCAATGATACTGCATCGCTCGTGGGATGCGGATGTATCACGTACTTTGTCGATTGCTTCCATCGCCGTGTTGCAGGCGGTGTCAAAACCGATCGTATATTCTGTACAAGAGATGTCAAGATCGATTGTTCCCGGAACACCGATCGTGTTGATTCCGTTGGCAGAAAGTTTCTGCGCTCCGCGGAAAGAACCGTCTCCTCCGATAACTACGATACCATCGATGCCATGTTTACGGCAGATATCTGCTGCCTTTTTCTGGCCTTCCGGTGTTACCATCTCCGGGCAACGGGAAGTGTAAAGGATGGTTCCTCCTTTTTGTACAATATCAGATACACTCATTGTATCCATATCTACAATATCTTCTTCTAATAAGCCCGCATATCCGCGGCGAATACCTTTTACTTTCAGTCCACTTGATAATCCCGATCGAACGACAGCACGAATCGCTGCATTCATCCCCGGTGCATCCCCACCACTTGTCAATACTCCTATCGTTTTCACTGCTTTTTCTGACATTACTGTTTACCTCCAATCCTCTTCCATTGTACGATATTTACAAAACTTTTTCAATACTCATTTGTACTACTTTGACATTTTCTTTTGTAAATTTTTTATAAAGTTCGTCAAGCAATTCCGGACAGACTTTTGTCATACGACTGTTTGGAAGCTGCTTTTTTGCACGTTCTGTGGACAGATAGACAATGACCTTATCCTGACCATCGTATTTTGCCAAAGAATCAAACAATGACTGCTCCGCCGCAAGATAACTCTGCTTGTCCGTAAACTGGATCCAGAGCTGATTCGGAACCTCGTCAAATGGCACAATCTTCTGACAGATCATTTTCGCCGGTTTGTCCTCTTCCACCGTAACACGCCCTTTGACAAACACCTTCCGGTCATTTTCCAAAAGCGGGCGGTAATTCTCGTAATCACGTGGAAAGATGATCACTTCCACCGTTCCGAGAAGATCTTCGATCGTGATAAATGCCATCATATTGTTTGTTTTCGTTGTTTTAACAACTTTATTCTCAATAATTCCACCGATTACTGCCGTCTCATTATCCTTGACACGCGGTACACGTTCTCCGTCGGCGATTGCAAAATCAATCGTCTGACGCGTAATATTTCGCTTCATCACATCGACATAGTCCTCGAGCGGATGACCGCTGATATACAGGCCAAGCACTTCTTTTTCAAAGACAAGAATCATTTCTTTATCATATTCACCGACATCCGGGAACTTAGTTTCCAGTTCTTCCTTGTCCTCATCGCTGGCAAAATCAAACAATGACAACTGTCCTGTCATCGTCGCCTTCTTTTCGTGGCTGATGCCTTCCAGAATCGAAGCATAAGCACTCATTTTCTGCTTGCGTGTTCCTTCGAGACAGTCAAGCGCCCCCGCCTTGATAAAACTTTCCAATGTACGCTTATTCATCGATTTTCCGGACAGACGGCTGCACAGATCCTTCAGCGAAGCATACGGACCGGCGGCACGGCGTTCTGTTACAATTTCCTCAATGACCGGCCGGCCGACACTCTTGATCGCAGCCAGACCATAGCGGATTCCCTTTTCGGTCGGCGTAAAATTCGCCTCTCCTTCATTGATGTCCGGTGGCAGGATCTCAATGCCCATCTGTCGGCAGCTCATCGTATATTCCGTGATTTTTCCGGTATTATCCATAACCGAAGTAAGAAGCGCTGCCATAAATTCCTTCGGATAGTAATATTTCAGATATGCTGTCTGATAAGACACAACGGCATATGCGGCAGCATGCGATTTGTTAAATGCATATTTGGCAAAATCTGTCATATCCGCGTAAATCTTACTTGCCGTCTCCTCCGAGATGCCGCGTTTAATACATCCTTCGATATTTTCGCTTTCATCACCATAAATAAAGATGTTGCGATTTCGTTCCATTTCTTTGGCTTTTTTCTTTGACATGGCACGCCGCACATTGTCACTTTGTCCATAACTGTAACCGGCGAGATCACGCACGATCTGCATAACCTGCTCCTGGTATACGATACATCCGTACGTATTTTTCAAAATCGGCTCTAACTGCGGGCAGTCGTAGACAATATTGTGTCTGTCATTTTTTCCGGCGATATATTTGGGGATAAAGTCCATCGGACCCGGGCGGTAAAGGGAGATACCGGCGATGATATCCTCGAGACATTCCGGCTTTAACTCCTTCATGAAGTTTTTCATTCCCTCGCTCTCCAGCTGAAAAACGCCCTCCGTCTTTCCGGCAGAGATCATCTCGTAAACGTTCGGATCGTCGTAATTGATGTCCTGCAGCGACAATTTTCCCTCGGTCGCATTTTTGATGACTGTAAGGTTTCGCAAGCCCAAAAAGTCCATTTTCAAAAGGCCGAGTTCTTCGAGCGTTACCATCGTATACTGTGTCGTGATCGTACCGTCCGCCGCACGGGAAAGCGGTACAAATTCATCCACTTCCTCGGGACTGATGACGACACCCGCGGCATGAATTGACGTATGGCGCGGAAGTCCCTCGAGACGCATCGACATATCCAGGAGTTTCTTGATATCCTCGTCCATTTCGTACATTTTCTTCAGTTCCGGATTCATCTCCAGACCTTTTTGAATCGTGATGCCAAGTTCCATCGGCACCGCTTTTGCGACCGAATCCACCAGCGCATAGGGAAGATCCAGCACGCGTCCGACATCGCGGATAACCATGCGCGCTGCCATTGTACCAAACGTAACGATCTGCACCACTTTTTCTTTTCCATATTTTTCCGTTACGTAATCAATGACTTCCTGCCGGCGTTCAACGCAAAAGTCAATATCGATATCGGGCATCGTGACACGCTCTTTATTCAAAAATCGCTCAAAGATCAGATTATACTTGATCGGATCGACAATATCCGTGATCTGAAGTGTGTACGCCACGATACTTCCGGCTGCCGAACCTCGCCCCGGGCCAACCGGAATGCCGTGATCTTTGGCATATTTGATAAAATCCCATACAATCAGGAAATAATCGACAAATCCCATACTGGAAATCGTATCCAGTTCATAATCCAGTCGGTCTTGAAGCATCTGTTTATCGTACTCACTGTCGTGGTATTTGCGCTCCAGTCCTTCCTGGCACAATTTCCGCAGGTAACTCTCCGACGTGTAGCCTTCCGGCACCTGAAAATGAGGCAGTTTGTAATGTCCAAATTCAATCGTCACATGGCAGCGTTCTGCGATCTTATGTGTATTGGTGATGGCCTCCGGCGCATACGGGAACAATTCTGCCATTTCTTCCGGCGATTTCAGATAATACTGTCCGCCGTCATACCGCATACGGTTTTCGTCCGTCACCTTTTTCCCGGTCTGAATGCACAAAAGGATATCATGCGCTTCCTGGTCGGTGTCATAAATATAATGAAGGTCATTGGTTGCCACGAGGTCAATGCCCGTCTCATCGTGCATACGCAAAAGTCCCTGATTAACGATCTGCTGTGGCTGCAATCCATGATCCTGTAATTCCAAAAAGAAATTTCCTTTTCCAAATATTTTCTGAAGTCGAAGTGCCTCTTCTTTTGCCTCTTCATACAATCCCTTTACAAGCCTTGTCGCTACTGCACCGGCAAGACACGCGCTGAGCGCAATGATTCCCTCGTGATAGCGTTCCAGCACTTCGTAGTCCACGCGGGGTTTATAGTAAAATCCTTCGGTAAAACCGCGGGAGACAATTTTCATCAGATTATGATACCCCTTGTCATTTTCGGCAAGAAGCACCAGATGGTTGTATCGGTCCTCTCCCTGTCCGATTTCGCGATCAAAACGAGAGCCCGGTGCTACATACACTTCACAGCCGATGATCGGTTTGATCCCGGCTTTCAGGGCAGCACGATAAAAGTCCACCACGCCATACATAACACCGTGGTCCGTAATGGCAATGCTGTCCATCCCTAATTCTTTTGTCCGTGCCACAAGTTCGTCGATTTTACTGGCACCGTCAAGCAGACTGTATTCTGTATGAACATGTAAATGTGTAAATGGAACCTTTGACATGCTTTCCCTCCATTCTCCTCAATAATAGTAATAGCCCCTTCTCCGATCGGGGAAGAGGCTGTTTTCGTCTCTATTTGCTTCCATGAAGATAATTTTCTATGCTTTCGGCTGCTGCCGTCTCATCTTCACCTTCGATATTTACTTCGATGCTCTGGCCCGGTGTCAAGCCAATCGCCATCATTCCCATGATGCTTTTAGCATTTACCATTTTGTCATCCTTTTTGATATTGATCTTGCTCTTAAACTGGCTCGCTAACTGCACCAGCACAGCGATTAAACGCGCCCCATTATCCGATACCTGAACTTCGATGTCTTTCACTATCATTTTAATTTTATCCTCCTGGCTGTCTTATTGATGTTGTCTTATATCTTCTGCGATCCCGCTCAATTTACGAAGCCGGTGGTTGACACCGGATTTCCCAATCGGCGGATCTAACATTTCTCCGAGTTCCTTTAGCGGTACTTCGGCATACTCCAGCCGAAGCTTGGCAATTTCTGCCAATCCCTTCGGAAGGGTTCCAAAACCAATTGTTTCCTTTATATAACGTATGTCTTCGATCTGTCTGGTCGCTGCCGTAACCGTTTTTTTAATGTTCGCCGTCTCGCAATTTACCTGCCGATTGACGGAATTCCGCATTTCTTTCAAAATACGAACATTTTCAAACTCCATCAAAGCCACGTGAGCTTCCATAACATTGAGAAGATCTACGATCAGTGCCCCCTCTTTAATATACACAATATAGTTTTTTTTGCGTTCCACTACTTTCGCCGGGATCTGAAAATCTGCTAAAATCTGTACCAGTTCTTCTGCTTTCCCCAGCGTTCCGACCGCCATTTCAAGATGATAGCCTCTCTCCGGATCGGTCACGGAACCGCATGCCAAAAAAATACCGCGGACAAATGCCCGTTTGCAGCAATTTCGCTGAACGACCAATTCATGAACCAGTGCTTTTCCCTCCGGGATCTTCAGTGCCTGCAGGAAAACCAATGCGTCCTCCGGATTTAATATGTAGATCAGATATTGGTGACCCCTCACCGACATCTCGATATCAAAATGAAATGCCTTCTTAATTAAGATAGAATATTTTTTCGCAACTGTCAAGTTTTCTGTGGTAAATTTTACGAAAAAGTTTCGTTCGCCCTGCGAAACCACATGTCCACAGCAGGAAAAAAGTGCCGCCAGCTCTGCAATCTGGCAATGTCTCGCCCGGCTTACCTGTCCGCCGAGTTCTTCTTTTACTTTTCTGGAAAACGACATAAATTTCTTAACCTGTCCTTCTCGATGTCTCGGTGTTCTTTCTTACATCCATAATTTGAATTTTCAAATTCGCTGTAAATCGCATTGGTCAATGTGACGGAACGGTGCTTGCCGCCCGTACAGCCGATTGCGATCACAAGCTGATTTTTTCCTTCCGTAATATAATTCGGAATCAAAAAATCCAGCATATCTTTTAATTTATACAAAAATGTCTTCGCCGTGTCACTGCTCATCACATAATCAAACACAGGCTTATCATTGCCGGTGAGCGGTTTCAGATCGTCGATGTAAAACGGATTCGGCAGAAAACGCACATCAAAGACAAGATCCGCATCGGTCGGAATGCCGTATTTAAAGCCAAAGGAAACAAACGTCAGATAAAAATTGCAACTTTGGTCTTCTTCAAAAATCCGCTCAATCTCCTGCTTCAGATCTCGGATCAAAAGTGTGCTTGTATCAATGATATAATCCGCACTGCTCTTTAATTCGATCAGAAGTTCCCGCTCAGCTTCGATACCGGAGTCAATTCGTCCTCCCTTGGCAAGAGGATGAAGTCTTCTCGTCTCCTTGTATCGTTTTACAAGAACCGTCGTACTTGCCTCAAAGAACAGAATTTCAAACTCATATCCTTTGGCTTTCAACGACCGGAGTACACTTGCTGTCTCCCGCAATGCTTCTGCTCCGACACGAATATCCAGCCCCAGCGCCACTTTTTCAATCTGCTCACTGGAATTTTTTGTAAGTTCCATAAAGGTTGGCAAAAGAGACACCGGCAGATTATCTACACAGAAATACCCATCATCTTCCAAAATCCGCATGGCAGAAGAACGTCCTGCGCCACTCATACCTGTCACTATAACAAATCTCATCTTTGCCCTCCTTTTCTGCAGTTCTCAAAAACTGCTCTTCTATCGTATGATCCGCACTTCCGGCTCAAGCTGTACCCCAAACTGCTCTTTGACCTTTTTCTGTACCTCTTCGATCAACTGAAGCACCTCGGCACATGTCGCCTTTCCGCGGTTTACTACAAATCCACAATGTTTTTCCGATACCTGAGCATCCCCGACACGATAACCGCGAAGTCCGGCATCTTCTATCAACTTTCCGGCAAAATATCCTTCCGGACGCTTAAACGTACTTCCGGCACTCGGATATTCCAACGGCTGTTTTTCTCTTCGTTTTGCATTCAGTTCTTTCATCGTGCTCTGAATCGCCTCGGTCTCTCCCGGTTGCAGTGAAAATTCGGCTTCCAACACGATGAGTTGTTTCTTTTGGACGATGCTTGTACGATACCCAAGTTCCAATTCATCGCAGGACAACACTTTTACACCGCCGTCTTCGTCCATGACTTTCGCACTTACGATGACATCCTTCATCTCACCGCCATAGGCACCCGCATTCATCGTCACGGCGCCTCCGAGTGTTCCCGGGATTCCACCGGCAAATTCCAATCCGGCGAGGCCCTCTCTGGCTGCAAACGCCGCCAGCGAACTCAATGACACCCCTGCCTGTGCACGGATTCCGGTGTCGCCGATGCGTTCCACCTTTTCCATGCCGGCTCCGATCTCAATGACTACACCGGAATATCCCTCATCCGGGAACAGCACATTGCTCCCCTTGCCAAGGATATAATGCGGCAGCCCCTTCACGATGGCAAAATCCACCGCTTCCATAATCTCCTCTTCGTTCTTTGGCACAGCAAAATATTTTGCCGCTCCTCCGATACGAAATGTTGTATGATTACTCAGAAGTTCTCCTTCTTTTAACTGTATCACGCTTTTTGATTCCTTTCTTACAGGACCATACGCACCGCACCGTAGATGCCTGCGTCATTTCCAAGTTCTGCCAGATTGAACTGTTTGCCGCGCAAGGCAAACATTACACTGTCATTATAATATTTTTCTATACTTTCCGTAATGATGCTTCCGGCTCTTGCCACTCCGCCGCCGATTACAAATGCTTCCGGATCAATGATCTGTGCTACATTGCCAAGTGCCACGCCAAGATAGCGGGCAAACCGGTCTACGATCTGAAGGGCATAAGCATCTCCGGCTTTTGCTTCATCAAATACGTCTTTTGCTGTAAGATTGTCAATTTTTGCCAAAGTTGACGTTTCCACCATCTGTTTTTTCGCCAGACGAACGATTCCCGTCGCGGATGCATACTGTTCAAGACAACCTTTCGTACCGCAGTTGCAGGTCTCTTCTTCGTCATATTCTACGGTCATATGACCGATTTCTCCGGCTGCTCCTTTGGTTCCGGTCAAAATCTTGCCGCCGAGGATAACTCCGCCGCCGACACCGGTTCCGAGTGTTACCATGACGATACTGTCAAAGCCGCGTCCGCCGCCCTTCCACATTTCTCCAAGAGCTGCGACATTGGCATCGTTTCCGACACGGATATTGGCTACGCCGGTCAGATCAAACAATTTTTCTTTGACATTAAAGACCGGCCAATGAATATTGGCACATTTTAACACGGTTCCGTCGTCTGTCACCGGTCCCGGGATGCCGAGTCCGATGCCGACAATATTTCCATTTTTTTCCGCACGTTTTTCTTCAATACTTACGGCGATATCCGGAAGGATACGATCCGTTTGCTCATCTTCATCCACACGCGTCGGAATTTCCCATTTTTCGAGCAATTCCCCGGTATGTGAAAACATTCCCATCTTGATCGATGTGCCTCCGACATCGACACCTACATAAAACTTTTCCATGACTTTCCTCCTGATTTCGTATTATTCCGGCAATCTTGCGGTTACACGATTGTACAATTCTTTCGCTGCATTATACCCCATCTTTTTCTGACGGAAATTGACAGCTGCCGACTCACAAATGATCGCAAGATTTCGACCCGGACGAATCGGAATCGAATGGCATACCACTTTATTTCCGAGATATTCGATGTATTTTTCTTCCAGTCCCATGCGGTCGTAATCCTGCTCTTTGTTCCACTCTTCGAGTTTAATGACAAGATCGATCGACTGGGTATTTTTTACACTTTCTACACCAAACAAAGCTTTGGCATCGATGATTCCGATTCCACGAAGTTCGATAAAATGTCTCGTGATATCGGGAGCGGTACCGATCAATGTCGCATCACTGACTTTCTTGATCTCTACAACGTCATCCGATACGAGACGGTGTCCGCGGTGGATGAGTTCCAATGCGACCTCACTTTTACCGATTCCGCTCTCTCCGGTGATCAGCACACCTTCGCCGTAAATGTCGACCAAAACACCGTGAATACTGATGCGCGGCGCAAGTTCGACTTTCAGCCATCGGTTCAATTCGGAAGAAAATGAGGAAGTCGTCTGCTTCGTACGTAAAATCGGCACACCGGCTTTGTCCGCCACCTCAAGAATGGCATCCGGCACCGCCATATCACGACAGTACACGATACATGGTACTTTATAGGACATAATGCGTCCCATCATTTCCACACTGTACTCAAGTCCCTGTTTTTCCATATACGTATTTTCCACATGACCGATGATCTGTACACGATGGTGGTCAAAATAATCAAAAAATCCTGCCAGCTGAAGTGCCGGACGGTTGATATCCGACTGCGTGATCTTAATCTGTGAAATATCCACATCCGGTGTGAGACATTCGAGATCCATCTTATCGATGCAGTCCTGTAAATCTACTGTATACATTACATTTCCTCCTTCTTCACGTTCCTACGTTTTATTATAACGGTTCTTTCCGGGTTCGTCAACGCATGCTTAACGAATAAAATTCGTACTCTCTTTTTCATTTTGCGGATGTTCCGGGCCTGCCTGAATGCATTTTATCATCCATGCCATATTGCGGCCGAGATTGTACATTGTACGCATCCCCTCTTTATCCTGACGGACTTCATCCGGTGTATTTCCATGCACCATATTCCAATAATTAGAAGTCACGATTGGCATCTGATTGATGGAAAAATGCTTATTGATCACTTCCAAAGATGCCGTCGTACCGCCGCGTCTGGCACTTACCACTGCTGCCCCCGGCTTAAAAGCAAATTCTTTTCCACCGGAGTAAAAAGCACGGTCAAGGACAGACAAAAGCCGTCCGCTCGCATGCGCATAATAGACCGGGGAACCAAAGACAAAACCATCGGCGGTCTTTGCCTTTTCGACGATTTCATTTACGATATCCCCAAATACACAGGCACCGGTTTCACGGCATTTTCCACAGCCCATACAATCTGCGACCGGCTTCGTTCCAAGCGAAAGGATCTCCGTTTCCACGCCGCTTTCATTGAGTCCGCGCGCCACCTCATTGAGTGCCGTAAATGTACACCCTTTTTCTTTTGCACTTCCATTGATCAATAATACTTTCATTGTGCCATGATCTCCTTCCATTTCTCATTATAAATCTTGTCGACATCATCACCGAGATACTTAAATGTCTCGCAATTTGTCAAAGAATCCCAATCCGGAAATGCAATCTTGCTGTCACGTTGCGACGCATCTTCGATCAATTTACGTCCTTCTTCATTTGGAATCGAATACGTGATATAGTCAAAATTCATCTTTGCAATTTCCGGTTTACAGAGGAAGTTCAAAAACTTCTCCGCATTTTCCTTGTTCTTTGCCCCCTTCGGAATGACCCAGGAATCGATCCACAAATTGCTGCCTTCCTTTGGAATGACATACTCGAGATCCGGATTTTCCTTCTGACAGGTCAATGCCTCTCCGGAATAAATAACTCCGATCGCCGCCTCGTTTCCGATCATCTTATCACGCACTTCATCAACGACATATGCCTGTACGACGCCGGATTTTTTCTGTTCGATCAGTTTTTGTTTGGCTTCCTCTAACTGCTTTTCATCTGTGCTGTTAAGCGAATAACCAAGGTACTTCAAAGTGATACCAAATGCATCTCGGACACTTTTCTGCATCAAAATGTTATCTTTATATTTGGTATCCCACAAAATCCCCCAGCTGTCCACCGGTTCTTTTACCATCGTTTTATTGTATAATATGCCGACGGTTCCCCAAAGATACGGAACACTGTATTTATTTTCCGGATCAAATTCTTTGCTGGCATCCATATATTTAGTGTCTACATATTTAATATTTGGTACATTGTCAAAATTAATCTCTTCGACAAGATTCTCGGAGATCATACGCTGCACCATATAATCGGAAGGACAGACAAGGTCATACGAAGCTGCACCATTGGATATAATCGGGTACATTACTTCATTTGTCTCGTATTCGTCATAGGTCACTTTGATGCCTGTCTCATCTTCAAACATCGCCAAGGCATCCGGGTCAAAATATTCGCCCCAGTTATAAACATATAATTCGCCGGCCTCTCCGGTCTTGCTTTCTCCGGAAGAACAAGCCGTAAGCCCCGTCGTAAATAAAGTGGTCGCAAGTGTCAGTGCCAAAATCTTTTTTATGCTTTTTTTCATCTATTTTCCTCTGCTTTCTGTCTGCGGTTGACAACGATCAACACGATAAATATAGCTGCAAATAAAATGGTGGAAAGTGCGTAGATCTCCGGTTTTATGCCTTTTCGCACCTCCGCATAGATTTTTGTTGACAACGTATCCATCCCCACACCTTTGGTAAAATGAGTAATGATGAAGTCATCCAGTGACATCGTAAAGGACAACAAAAATCCGGTTAAAATTCCCGGTAAAATATCCGGAAATACAACTTTTACAAACGCATACTGCCGGCTTGCACCGAGGTCCAGCGCCGCCTCAAATACACTTTTATTCATCTGCTTTAATTTTGGAAGTACACTCAGCACCACATAGGGCAGATTGAACGTAATATGCGCGATCAGCACACTGCCGAATCCCATCCGGTAACGCAGTGCGATAAATAAAAGCATCAAGGATATCCCGGTTACAATATCGGCATTGAGCATCGGAATATTGGTCACCGTCATCAAAATCATGCGCGGCAGTTTTTTCATATGGTTCATGGCAAAAGATACCATCGTTCCGAGGATCGTCGCGATCAAAGCGGACAAAAATGCCAATAAAAGCGTCGTCCAAAGTGCATCCATGATCTCCCTTGAAGAAAACAGGCTCTCGTACCATTTGAGGCTGAAACCGCCCCACTTTCCGCGGAATCTTGACTCATTAAATGACAACACAATGAGTGTCGCGATCGGGGCGTACAAAAAAATAAAAATCAAGGCAAGATAAATCCTTCCGCTGATCTTTGCCAGGGCTTTTCCTACCATATCGCAGCCCCCTCTCCCTCTTTATCAAAGTGTGACATAACCGCCATACTTCCTAAGATCAATATCATCAAAACAATGGACAAACCGGCGCCGCCGTACCAGTTATTGGCCGTCGTAAATTCCTGCTCGATCACATTTCCGATCAGATTGATCTTCGCTCCTCCTAACAAGTTTGAAATGACAAATGTTGTCATCGCCGGCACAAATACCATCGTAATACCGCTGACAATTCCCGGAAGAATCTGTGGCAATGTGATCCGCCACAATGTCTGTATCCAGTTTGCCCCAAGATCTTTTGCCGCATCGAAGGTATCCTGCGGGATCTTGATGAGCGAATTGTAGATCGGAAGTACCATAAATGGCAGAAAATTGTAGATCATACCGAGAATGATCGCCCCTTCGGTATTGATCAAATTCTGCTTTGGCAGCCCAATCGACTGCAATATCATATTGATCACGCCCGTCTTTTCCAGCAAAGACTGCCATGCGATCGTACGCAGCAAAAAGTTCATCCACATCGGAAGGATGAATACAAAGATGATAAACCCGCTGCTTTTTAAATGCATCCCCCGGATCACCAGTGCCAGCGGCAAGGCGAGGACAAAACATAACACGGTACTTATAATAGATAATTTAAGTGACAAAAATAAGGCTTTTAAATGTACCGGAGAAGCGATACTCTTGACATTTTCAAGAGTTAAGGCACCGGTTTTATCTGTCAGTCCGTAAATACATACAATGATAAGAGGCACAATGACAAAAATTGCCATCCACACAATGTACGGATACGAAAGACGTCTCGTCATCTTTTTCTCATTCACCGGCAAACGCCTCCTCTGCCTCATTTTCCGGTTTGTGCATGATCTGGATGTTAAACGGATCAATATACAATCCGACCTCACTTCCGACTTCCGCGAGGCTTGTACTGTGTACCAGCCACGTGAATCCAAGTGCTTCCATCTCCATTTCATAGTGCACCCCTTTGAACACCAAGGATTTCACTTTCGCACGGATCGTGCCTTTTTCCGGAGGTACAAGGATCATATCCTCCGGTCTTATCACGACATCCACCGGTTTGTTTTCGCCGAATCCGACATCGACGCATTCAAAATCCTGCCCCTGAATATTGACAAGTCGGTCGCGGACCATTGTCGCCGAAAGAATATTGCTCTCGCCGATAAAGTCTGCCACAAACGCATTCTGCGGCTCATTGTAAATGTCTTCCGGCGTGCCGATCTGCTGGATGTACCCCTGATTCATGACAACGATCGTATCGGACATCGTAAGTGCCTCTTCCTGATCGTGGGTAACATAAACAAACGTAATTCCGAGTTCTTCTTTCAGACGGATGAGTTCATACTGCATCCCCTGGCGCATCTTCAAGTCAAGGGCACCAAGGGGTTCATCCAAAAGAAGAATCTTCGGCTCATTTACGATGGCACGCGCGATCGCGATACGCTGCTGCTGGCCTCCACTGAGGGAATCCGGCATACGTTTTTCGTAGCCGTCAAGATTTACCAGCTTTAGCGCATATTTGATCTTGTCTCGAATATAGTCTTTTGATTTTTTCTTGATTTTTAAACCAAACGCAATATTTTCCTCGATATTCATGTGTGAAAACAAGGCATACTTTTGAAACACGGTATTGATCGGGCGTTTGTTCGCCGGCAAGCGGGCAATATCGGTTCCGTTAAGCAGAACCTGTCCTTCATCCGCCGTTTCAAATCCTCCCATTATTCGCAATGTCGTGGTTTTTCCGCAACCACTTGGCCCAAGCAATGTTACAAATTCATTCTCATGAATATCAAGATTCATATGATCTAGAACGATTTGTCCGTCAAATGCTTTTGTGATCCCTTTGAGCTCAATACATTTTTCAGCCATAACAAATCCTCCTGGTTCTCGTTATTTTTTATTGTTGACTGCCTCGATTCCCGGCTTGATAAATCCATAATAGCAAGGTTTCGGCTGGCAGTTTTTGTCATACAGATACAAGTTCTGCCGGAAATCATCTCCATACAACGGATAATCGTCGCAGATACCAAATACGGTTACACTCGTTATATTACATGGTCCGCCGCTCTGCGTATCTTCTTCGACAAGAAGGCGCATCATTTCCTCGTAACGGTCGGACTGTCTCTGCAGCAGTTCTTCGTCAGTCGTGCCGTCTTCGATACGGAAATTCAATTCCGTAACCTGCAGTTCCAGACCGAGTTTTGCATAGGTTTCCAGACATTTTCGGAAACTTCCGTCATTTTCGCTGTCAAGTTCCGGCCAGTCGATGCCTACCGTCGGCTGGAGACCGATTCCGTCGATTAATCCTTTTTCCTTTAACTGCTCGACCATTTTGTAAATATTATCCATTTTTTCTTCCATAAAGACATTGTAATCATTATAGAACAGTTTCACATCGTTATCTGCATACTTGCGGGCAAAGGAAAATGCCTTTTCCACATAATTTTCACCCATTGTCGTATACCAGTAATTTTGCACTGCCTGTTCGTGTGTGAAATCGTTGTCTTTTTTTGTATCCGCGCGGAGTTTCCAGCCGCCCTTCGTCTCGATATAACTTCCCGCGTCGGTGCAGACGCATTCATTGACGACATCCCAGGCATACACCACACCCGGATATTTTTTCTGGCAGTGTGTGATCACCTGCTTGATATAGCTCTCCATACGTTTTTCCATGGTCTTCGCATCAGCAAGTTTTCCGGATTTTACATCATAATTTTTGTAAAAGAGCCAGCTTGGTGTCTGATTGTGCCAGATCAATGTGTGACCGCGCATCTTGATTCCGTTTTCCTGACAGAATTTGAGTGCCGGGTCACAGGTATCAAATTTGCAGACAGGCATCCCGTCTTTGCTCTTTTTTGTTGCCTTTTCATCCAACAGATAATCCGGCTTCATCAGATTGGACAAGGTCGTGGAATTGAAGTTCTCTTTCAGAATCTTCGCCATTCCTTTGTGCTTGATCGCCATCGTATCAATATCGCTTCCGTTGATCGCGGCTCCGACAAGAAAATAATCCTTATAAATATCCTTCGCCGGTGTCTCCTCAGTGACAACCGCTGCCGGGCTGACCGCACTCTCCGAAACAGCTGTTTCTGTCGTTTTTACCGTTTCCCGATTTCCTGCTGTCTTTGGTTCGTTTGCCTTATGCCGCGTCGCAAGGGCATAAGACAGCACTCCCAATACAATAACCGCTACTACAACCGTTATGATAATACCTTTCTTTTCTTTCATTGTTTTTCTGCCTTTCTATTTCTGTCCGCCGTCTGCCGTCTGCTCTTCTTTCGAAGCCAGCAGATCTAAGCCCGGTTTAATATACGAATAAAAACAAGGTTTTGGCACACAGTTTTTATCCCACAGATACAGATTCTGATGATTGTCTGTATACAATGGATAATCATCGCAGATACCAAATACCGTTACACTTGTGATGTTGCACGGACCGCCATTATCCGAATCTTCGTCTACTAAAAGCTGCATAAATTCCTGATAGCGGTCAGCCTGTTTTTGCAATGCTTCTTCATCGATGTCCTCCGGATCTATCGTCAGTTTAAATCCCAGTTCGGTTACCTGCAATTCCACTCCGAGTTTGGCATACGTTTCCAGACATGTTTTGAAACTGCCCTCATTGTCCGAATTTAACTCCGGCCAGCGCATTCCGACCGTCGGCTGTAACCCGATGCCATCGATCAACCCTTTGCTTTTCAGCTCTTCGACCATTTTGTAAATATTTTCCATTTTCTCCGTCATAAATACATTATAGTCATTATACACAAGTGTCACGCCCGGATCCGCATATTTTCTCGCATACATAAAGGCTTTTTCCACATAATTTTCGCCCATCGTCGCATACCAGTAATTTGGCACGTAACCGTCGTGTGCAAAGTCATTGTCACTCTTTGTCTGCGAACGGAGTTTCCAGCCGCCGCTTGTCACGACATAACTGTTATCGTCCACGCAAATGCATTCATTGACAACATCCCACGTGTAGATTACACCCGGAAAACCTGCCTGACAATGCGTGATGACCTGACGGATATAACTCTCCATACGCGCTTCCATCGTCGCCGCATCCACCAGCTCTTTGTTCACATCATAGTCCACATGGAAAAACCATTCCGGTGTCTGATTGTGCCAAAGCAGCGTATGACCACGCATTTTTATTCCGTTTTCCTGACAGAACTTCAACGCGGAATCACACGTATCAAATTTACATACCGGCATTCCGTCAGTACTGGCTTTCGACGCCTGCTCGTCCAGAAGATGCTCCGGTTTCATCAGATTGGAAAGGACGGTAGAATTAAAATGTTTCTTTAAAATTCCCGTCATTCCTTTGTGGTTCAATGCCATCGTCGAAAGGCTGGAGCCATTTAATGCCGCACCGACCATAAAATAATCCTGATAAATGTCTTTTACCGGCATATTGTCATCTTCGTATTCTGCTTCATAATCCGGCAATGGACTGCAGACCGGAACCGGTGTAGGAACCGGTGTCGGTGCAGGAGTTCCCGTCGGCTGTGTCGATGCAGACGGGGAAACTGCCGGCGCTGTCGTAACCGGTGTGCTTGTCGGTGTCTGCGTAGGCTTTTCCGGTACCGCACTCGGTGTCACAACAGTCTTTTTCTTAGTTACCTGGATTTTACAGTTGTATTTCCAGGTTCGGCTGCCCTTTTTAAAGCGTACCTGAACAGTCGCTTTTCCGGCACGTTTTCCTCGAACAAGAATTTGTTTTTTCTTTTTGTTCCATTTCAAAGTTACGTTTTTTTTCGCTTTTTTGTTATAGCTGAACGTAACCTTGGTATTTTTTTCCACATTTTTTGTGCTTAACTTTGTTGTCTTTCCGACTTCTACCTGGCATTGCTTTGTGACAAGTCGCGGTTTTTTCGCCGCCTGCATATCCGCCGGCAGTACCCCATTACACACGACCGTGGCAGCAAGCACTATTGCCGTACATTTTGCTACTCTTTGTTTCATCGCTCCTTCTCCTTTACGTTTATGCCCGTGGACTTTCCTGTGGTCCCAGATAAGACTTTTCCAGTCCGCCTCGGTACAATACCAGTTTTTGTAAAGCCAAGCCGGCTTCGACACCATAAATATGTATCTCATTGTATCCGGCTTCCAGATCGTGTCCGGTAATTCCATAATGACTGTTGTTCAGCACGCCCATCGACCAGGATTTTCTTTCCCATGGACCGCCGCCGATATTATAATTTTCTTTCGGAATCGTGTCACCGACCTTGATCTCGCCATCACCAACCTGGGCCGCATAGCGCATCGTGCGTCCATCTTCCAGATTGTTCGTTGGTGCCGTGATCGTCTTCAGCATGTAAACACCCGCTTCCTCGATATACACACGGTAAGTCAGGCAAGGAGCTTTCCCGATCTCATCAAAATTGCGGTCACACGGATATATTTTCATGGAAGACAATGTTTTTCCATATCCCTTCAATTCTTTAAAATCATATCCTTCAAAGGCCGTTTTTTCGCTATAATGAGCCACTTCAATTGACACCATACCGTCACGCTCGATAAAGGTTCCTTCCGGAACATTGACTGCTGCCTTGAAACGTACTTTTACATCGACCTTCTGGTTTCCTGCTGTGATCGTAATGGTACGCTCAAACGATTTGTGTTCTTTTTTGGCAATCGTTACCTGTAGTGTCACGATGTCATTTGCCACTGTTCCCTCGGTCTGGCTTACACAGATTCCCGGTTCCGCCTGCACTTTGAAATCATAAGCGACAGCACCGGCATTTGCTAATTCGATCTCGCATGTTTCTTTCCCAATTTCTGTAAATTCAGGTAGGCAGATCGTTCCCTCTGAGACAAACATTTCGTCATTTTCTGCATGAATCATCATCCGGCTCATCGTATTGATACAGATGGTCTTGGTCTCCGGATAATGCCATCCCTCATCATTCCATGTAACAAAACATGCATGCGGGGAGAGCATCATGCCGTCCCATTTACCGCCAGTCATTTCTTTATTGTAATAATCTGTCAATTTTTGATCCCGTTCAATCTCTTCTTTCACAAGCGCATCGTACGTATTTGCCACCGAGAGTTCATATTCTGCATACCAGTTTGCCAATGCTGCATGAAGACTCATCAGCTGCAGATTCATTCCGGCAACGGCCGGATAATATACCAATCCGTAAAATGCATCCTTGGATGCTTCCGGAATCTTTATCTGCAGATTTTCTGTCTGCTGCATCAATTTTGTACAACGTTCGATCATGCGCTTTGTTTCATTGAAATGAGATCTATGGTATACTTCCGGATTCATCGCCTCCGGTCGTCTCATGCCGTGGATCCGTGTGTATTCACGCAATACGTCTGCAATCTCTTTTTTCGTCTCTTCGTCTTTGATATGTGCACCAAACTGCTGCTCTACCCAGGATGCCAGGAAAAGGTCCGTTTCATTGGCATGGCCGGTTCCCATACTCTCGAAATCATAGGCAAGTGCCATAAAATAGGACAATGGCAGCTCATCCGGACGGATATCACCGACATTTGCGATCCAGAGGTCGCGGATGCCGTATTCATAGGCCATCGTAACCTGTTCCCACACTTTCGGAAGCGGTGTGGAATTGACCCACTCGTAGGAAATCGGGGAACCGTGATAATCAAAATGATAGTACAATCCCCAGCCCGGCTTGCGGTCTTTCAGATCCTTAGTCGGAAGGGTTCTTACATTTCCGAAGTTATCATCGGAGAGCAGAAGGATCGTATCGTCCAAGCCATCCCAGGAACGAAGTCCCTGCACGCCGTTTCCACCATAATAAAACCCTTCCACTTCTTTGTACAAAGCAAGCATTTTCGGCATATTTTCGCATCCGGTCTCTTTGATGATCTTATTCTGATCGGTAATGATCTCACGAAGAAGTTCAACATTTTCCTGAATTGTCGAATTTTCTCCGAGCATCATCGTGTCACGCTCACCGCGCATACCGATCGTGATCATATGCTTGAAGTCTTTATCGCGTTTCATACCATCTTCCCAATAACGATAAAGGCCTTCTTTGTTTGTATAATAATTCCAATCTTTTCCATATCCAATATTATTCATGTCCGTTTTGACTTTATCCCACTCTTCACTGGCGCGGGTCAATGGCTCGTGATGGGACTGACCGATCGTGATACCAAGTTCCGTTCCCAGTTTCAGGATTGCAAGCGGATCCTCCGAACCATCTAACGGAAGGGAAGCAGACCACATCGCCGGCCAGAAATAGTTTCCCTTCAGGCGGAGTAAAAGATCAAATACTTTTTCGTAAAAGAATTCGTTGAAATCTCCAAATGTATTCATGACAAAATTTCCCAAGGACGGCCATTCGTCGTTCATAAAAAATCCACGATAACGAACAGACGGCTCTTTGGATACCGTACAAATACTCTCATCAAATACGATCTCCTCTTTTGGGGCAGGAACCACGTCTGCCCAGTACACCCATGGGGATACTCCGATATTTTCAGAGATATAGTACAGGCCATACAACGTAGCGATCGTCTCTGTTCCGGCGATCACCAGTTTCTCAGCCCCATCTTCTTCGATCATCTGTACCGTAAAGACTTCTCGTTTTCCTTCCAAAACGGAAAGATCAATTTTCTTTTCTTCTTCCCACTTTGCAAGAATATCTGAAGTTCCTTTTGTCGCTGCGACAATCTGCGGAACATTCTGAATCTGCTCTACAATCTCCGGCTCTTTTCCTGTCACCGTCAAAATATCTCCGGCAAGAATCTTTGCCACATGCTTCAGTCCCTTATAATCTGCCGCATGGCTGTCAATGCAAATTTGTGCTGCGTTTTCTTTTACTAACGTAAATGTCATTATGATCTCCTTCCGATTGTATATTTTTTATAAGTCAAATCCAAAATAATTCACTGCATTGTAATAAGAAATGTTTTTCACCATTTCACCAAGAACTTCGTAGTCCTGTGGATATTCTCCGTTTTCCACCAGTTTGCCGATGAAATCGCACAAGATTCGGCGGAAATACTCATGACGAGGGTACGATACAAAACTTCTCGAATCGGTCAGCATTCCGATAAAATTGCCCAAAAGTCCAAGGCTTGCAAGGGATGTGATCTGCTGGGTCATACCATATTTGTGATCGTTGAACCACCATGCAGAACCCTGCTGAATCTTGCCGACAGCATCTTCATTCTGGAAGCAGCCGATCATCGTACCGATCACAGCATTGTCAACCGGATTCAATGAATACAAAATCGTCTTTGGCAGTTCCCCTGTTTTAGCAAGGGCATTCAAAAAATCTGCCACTTCTGCACTAAATCCCTTTTCATTGATACAGTCGATACCGGCATTGGCTCCGGCACTCCGGAATACCAGTTCGTTATTTTCTCTCTTTGCACCATAGTGAAGCTGCATTGCCAGATTTCTCTTCGCATATTCACGGCCTAAGAAGAGCATCAGCATCGTTTTGTACTGAAGCATTTCTTCAAAATCCAAAACCTCTCCGGATAATGCACGTCGTACAAGGATGTCCATTTCTTCCTCTGTCGTCGGACGGTACTGCGGATAATCCAAGCCATGGTCGGTTACCAGACATCCATTTTCCACAAAATAATCCAATCGTTTTACAAGAGCTTCTTTCAAAGAAACAAATCCCGTGATATCAATATCGCTTACTTCTGCCAGTTTCTGTACATAAGCGAGGAATCCCTCTTTTTCCGGGCTCATGATAATGTCCGGACGCCATGCCGGCAAAACCTGCACATCAAAATCTTTGTCTGCTTTGATCTGCTGATGATAATGAAGGTCATCTATCGGATCATCGGTCGTACAAACCAATGTGACATTGGACATACGGATCAGATTTTTTGCTGACATTTCCGGCGATTGCAATTTTTCGTTGCAGGCATCATAGATCTCTTTCCAATTCTTCTCACTGAGTGTCTCGTGAATATCAAAATATCTCTGCAATTCCAAATGACACCAATGATACATCGGATTTCCGATGGCTTTTGGCAGTGCCTTTGCAAATGCGTGGAATTTTTCTTCATCGCCGGCATCGCCGGTAATGTATTTTTCCGGCACTCCATTGGAACGCATAATACGCCATTTATAGTGATCACCACCGAGCCACAATTCTGTTATATTTTTAAATTTCCGGTCTTCTGCTATCTCCTTTGGCTCCAAATGGCAATGATAGTCCAAAACCGGTGTTTTCTCTGCATAGTCGTGAAAAAGTTTTTTTGCTGTGTCTGTTGAAAGAATAAAATCTTCATCCATAAATTGTTTCATTACTTTTACCTCACTTCATTGTTTTGTTCTTAAAAATTGTTATTTTTTGTTTCACTACAAGCGGAGTTCCTGAAAAATTCAGAGAACTCCACATATTTTTCCAATATTAATTTGCATCCAGATAGGCTTTTCCGCCTTCCATGGTTTTGCCCTTCCGAGCCATCAATTCCGTAACTGTCAGCATATCATATCCCTGCTCCGACAGCCATGGAACAATCTTTTTGACTGCTTCTGCTGTCTCCGGATGAATGTCATGCATCAAAATGATGTCGCCGTCTTTGACCTCTTTTTTTACCCGGTTAAAGATTTTTTTTGCATTGCGGCTCTTCCAGTCTTCCGTGTCAAGGCTCCACAATATCATCGGCTTTTTCACCTTTTTCCGCATGGTCTTGCTGATTGAGCCATATGGTGGACGCAGCAGCGAAATCTGATAGCCATTTAACAATTTTGACACAATCCGGTCAGTTCGGTCAATCTGGCTTTTCGCCTTTTTCCATTTTATCTTGCTTAGCTGTGGGTGATCCCATGAATGACTGGCAATCTCGCAGCCGGCATCCAGAATCATCTGCATAATGTCTCCATCAACCCGTGCGCGGTTTCCCAGTACAAAGAACGTGGCATGGGCTCCGTTCGCCTGCAGTGTCTCAAGAATCGTCCCATCGTTATCGCGTGACGGTCCATCATCAAACGTAAGTGCCACTGCTTTTTCCTTCGGAGCCGGGGTCGGTTCCGGGGTCGGTACTTCTACTACCGGTGATTCAGTCACCGCATTCTGTTTCTGTGAAAGTGTTTCTTCTTGTTTTTGTTGTTTGTGGTTTTGCACAGTGGATACTATCTTTACTCCGGTTAATATTAAAACCAGCACGACTGCTACCACAATCGTTCCTTTCAGCAACATTGTCAATTTTTCTGACTGCCGCCGCTTCCATTGTCTCTTCCTGTATTCTCGTCTTCCACTCATAAAAAACCGTCTCCATTCACTTCATTTTCCTGTTCTTCTTTTAACAGTACTAGTGTAGCATTATTCTTCGGGTTTTTCAATAACAATTTTGCCATCCACAAATTCCAATTTTACTTTATTTCCGTTCATTCCCATTTCTTTGAGCAATTCCGACGGAATCTGTATTCTTCCGGCACGATCCAACACAACAAATTCCTCCTGGGCCTCTTCCCGCTGCCACTCTATGGAAATATCTTCCAATCTGTTCTTGTATTCATTTTTCATGATGCGCTCACTGCTGGTCTTTCCATCTCGAATCGAAATCACACGGTTTACTTTCGATGCCAGTTCATTATCATGTGTTACGATCACGATTGTGATACCGAGCTGTTCATTTAACTTGCGGAACATATCCAGGATATCATCTGCCGTCTTTCGGTCTACTGCTCCTGTCGGTTCATCGGCAAGCAGAAGTTTCGGCTCATTGGCAAGGGCGATTGCAATGGCGACACGCTGCTGCTCACCACCGGAAAGCTGGCTTAACGTATTGTCTTTTCGTTCTGCCAGACCAACCAGTTCAAGAAGTTCCTCCGCCCGTTTTTTCTTCTGGGCCTCACTCTTTCCATCTTTCATAAACAGCATCGGTGTCATGACATTTTCCCACGCCGTCAGATACGGAAGCAGGTTTCGCGCATTGTTCTGCCACACAAAACCGACGGTGCTTCGCTTGTACTCAACCAATTCCTCTTCGCTCATCTGGAACAGATTTTTTCCATCGACATAAAGTTTTCCGGCTGATGGGCGGTCAAGCCCACCGATCATATTGAGAAATGTGGATTTACCACTTCCGCTGTTTCCGATGATCGCCATCAATTCTCCGCGTTTTACGGTCAGATCCAAGCCCTGGAGTGCCAGCACTTCGATGTCTTTTGTTTTGTAAATTTTTACCAATCCATCGCATTCGATCATAACATCATCCGGAATGTCCACCGGTTCCTCTGCTGTCCCTCCACCGGCAGTCTGACGGTTGATGTGACGAAATTCATTGATCTTTTCTACTACGGTATCCCATTTTTTATTTTTCATCGACAATCTCACCATCCTCCAAATGATATATGCAGTCTGCAATATCTAACAATCCCATGTCATGCGTAGTCATGACGATGGTCACTTCTTCTTTCTCAATCAGTTCCTTAAATATCTTCATCACCTGAAGTCCTGTCGCCGTATCCAGTTCGGCCGTCGGCTCGTCGGCAAAGATGATTTTCGGTTTATGCGCGATCGCTCTCGCGATCGCCACACGCTGCTGTTCTCCTCCGGAAAGTTCCTGCGGCATATGATGCATACGCTGGCCAAGTCCCACGAGCCGGAGACATTCTTCTGCTCTCGCCCGCTTATTTCCCGGATATTTCGCCAGACGGAGCAGAAATTCCACATTTTCATACGCCGTCATCATCGGGATCAAAGCCACCGACTGAAATACAAATCCCACATTATTTTTGCGGAATTCCTCTCGTTCGTGGTCGTTCATCTGTTCCAGCGCTGCCCCCTCAAATACGACGGTTCCTTCTTTCGGATAATCCAACGCACTCAAAATATTCATCAACGTCGTTTTACCGGATCCGGAACGTCCGCGGAGCATCGTAAGTTTTCCCTTTGGAATCTGGATATTGATATCATGCAGTGCAACAAACTCGCGGCCGGAGCCAATTGGAAATGCCTGCTTGATTCCCTGTGTCGTCAATATATTTTCCATCGCTGTCCTCCCTTAATCTTCGCCAAGTTTCAATGCCTGTGAAATGTTGATCTTCGAAATCAGTTTTCCAAGCACAACCATGCAAACCACAATAACAATACCGATGATACTGAACAGACGCACCATATCAAGCGTCTCATTGACCACTTCAAGCGGAATTGCCTGATCGGTCGATGCATAAAAGATCTGCACAAGCGGTACAAACATCTTCGATGCCAGCAACCCGATCACGGTACCGATCACGATCGAGATACCGGAACTGAAAATCTGCTCATTGATCAGCATCTGAATGATCTCACGTTTTGACATACCCATCGCGCGAAATACACCAAAAAGCAGTTCACGCTGGCGGATCGACAAGATCCAGTAGATCAAAAATCCGGTGCAGCACAAGATCAAAATAATGATAAAACTCATCGTAAGGATACCATTGGTTCCCTGGAACAAAGCATCATTTTTCACTTCCACTTTCTTGGCATTTGCATCTTCAAATGTCGTATATGTTATATTGTTTTTCTTCGCATAATCATAGATAAAGCGGGAACTTCCGTCGGTTTTCAGCCACACCTGATAAGGCCGCAGCCCAAAGTTCTGCTGAACCTGTGCCAGATTCGCTACGATCAGGTAGTTCTCGGTCGAGACAAGTTTATTTTCCTCATTAAGTGAATGCGTCGTCTCGATGTAACTTGGGAAATAGTCCACGAAACCAAATACTACACCCTGCGCCTCGACACCTTCCTCGTTGGTGTAGGTGATTGTGTCGCCAAGACGTACTCCGTAGTTTGTATGATAGTTCATACTTAAAAGCACCGCATCTGCGCGTGTCGCCATCGAATTAAGATAACGGTTGATATGCACCGGAAGCAGGTCTGTCTGGAACTTCGACACGGTCTCTCCGAAACTTTTCGTATCGATTCCCATCAGTGTTGTCTTAACACTATTTCCGCCTTCCTTACTCTTATAGGAAGTTTCTATTTCATCGTCTTTAAATACTTTCGTCGCCGCCGTAACACCTTTCATGCCTTCGTATACTCCGAAATCCGGTTCGGTATACGTCAATTCAAGGTCGGTATAATACTGCATCAGAAGAGAGTTATCTTCCCATGGCTGCTGGAGCACGAGATCCGCTCCGGTACTATAGTCGATTCCCTTTTCTGAATTTGACAATATCGTGCGCGCCACGGTCGAATTGAAAATACCGAGCGACACGGTAAACATCAGAAATACCATCATAAATCCCTGCTTTTTCCGCGTGCGGAGAATCTGCAGGAAGGAGGCAAAAAATGCCGGCCGCCAGAATTTTCTTCCTATATAATATACAATCTTTATGAGCAATGGCTGAAGCCGAAGTCCCACAAGACTTGCACTTATGATAAACACCGACGAACAGATGAACAAAAACGGATCAAGGGAATCCCCCTCAAGCATACTTGTCATCAATTCGGATTTCCGCGCGGTAAAGGAATACAGTCCATACAATGAAATCACAAGAAAAATCACATCCAAATATACTCTGCTGAATATATTGTGTTTGTTTCCGGTGTTTCTGTGCTTTACATTTACAATCGTGACATTGGCATCTTTAAATACCGGAAGTACCATCACCGCGATAGAAACCAAAATCGCTCCCAAAGTATACAAAAATACACTTGGGCTTAAACTGACACGCAATGCCTTTCTTTGGATAAATTCCAAAAAGCCGTTTGTCGAACCGAGCGCCTTTGTCATGAAGAAACCAAGCGGTACGCCGACGATACTGCTGCCTATCGATAGGATCGCCGACTGCAGCGTATAGATCAAAAGGATCTGATTGCGGCTGCTTCCGCGGCTTTTCAAAAGTGCGATCTCATTCTGCTCCAGATCAAGCATCTGCCGTGAGATCATGAAGATAAAGGCAAGCAAAAGCGCAAGTACCGGAATCTGCAAAATTAAAAGTGTCGTCGATACCTTCTTCGCTGTCGTCTGGTAATCACGCAGAACTGCCAGATAGTCCGGTTCCTCTACCGTCGAATTTCTTCCAGTCGTTCCCGCATCGCAAAGTGTCTCCGTGTTTTTCACAAGGGAGTTGACCTGTCCCGGTCTTACACTTTCATAATCATATACCAGATTCCACTGTCCGGTGATATTAAATGCCGGTTTGTCATAATTGACAAAAATGCTCTCAAACAATTTAGGGCTGGTAAATACTTCCAGATAATATTCACTCGGGCTCTGCACCCAGTAATTATCCGAATAATCTTTTGCATCAAATACGCCGACAATTTTTACTTTAATGTTTGAACCATCGGCATTTTTCAATTTCTCAAAAGACATCTCGTCGCCGAGAACGACGTCCAGTTTGCTCATGGCACGCTGGCTCAGAATCACCGGAAGGGCTCCGTCTTCCAGACGCTCGTCGCCATAACATTCGCCGGCAAGCACAGAGATATGGTCCTTCATATCTGACATCATCGCAATACGCATGGACTTTGTCGTCGTTTTATTTCCGCGGGACTGCTCAAATTCTCCACGGACTTTGGATGTCTCAAACAAACTTACCAAATATTTTTGGTCGACACCGAGGCTTTCTGCCGCCCCGTTTGCCGTATCCTGCATCTGCTTGAATTCACCGCCGTTGGCTTTGCCGGAATTCAACATAGAATTAAAGGTAATTACCCCCGGGTCTTTATTTGTCTCCTCGATGTAATTCGAGTATTTTGACTTCAATGTCTTTTCCAATGCCGCATCCTGGTACATCGGATTACTGCTTGCAATCGCCGCCAGCAGAATGTTACCGATCAGGAGGCAGACAACCATCCACTTTTTATGTATCAATTTTTGTTTTATAAATCGTATCATGTTCTCGCCACGCCTCCTATCTTATGATCGCAAGTGTCTGACCGGCGCTTACTCCCTGCTCCACCAGATACTCTGTTTCGGTATTGTAGTTACTTACAATATAACGTTTGTGGATTTTTCCATCTTCCAGTACATTGACATACAGTTTGTTTGTGTATTCCACAGACTCCTGATTGATGGCTTCCGCATCGACAACAAGTGCATTTTTCACAGAAAACGAAACCGCATAGACGTAAATATTTGTCTTTTCAAAGTCATATTTTTGTTTATCGGCTTTTGATACTTCCACATAGACAACGTTATCGCCCGCCTCGTCAGTTTCCCCGACTCCGGTAATGTCTGTAGCTGTGATAACTTTTCCTTTTACCTCATGCTGATAGTCTTTCATATTTTTTCCAAGCCGTACGGAAACATCCATATTGTAACGCAGCTTCGACTCCGGGTCTTTTACTTTCAAAACCCATTTGTTATTGCTCCGCATCTCAACGATTTTTTTCGAAGCATCAATCTCATCTCCGACATATTCTCTTCCGGTAGAAGTCACGACACCGCTTTTCTTTGCCACAAGTTTTGTCTTATTCTGGCGGCGTACTAACTGTGCGTAACTCTTCTCCTGATCGATAACTTCTTTCTCGCCTTTTTTGTAATTGGCAAGTTCTTCCTTCTGCTTCTTGATCTCCAGCTGTTTGATCTTCTTTTCTGCCGCATTTTTAATCGTCGCCAATTCTTTTTCCGCCTGCGACACCGCATTCTGAAGATTGCTGAGACCGGATTCATAATTGGCACGCGCCTGCTGCACTAAGATCTTTTCCTTCTGCAGTTTTGTCTTCGATGTCTCTACATGATACACGGCAAGCACATCGCCTTTGTTGACTTTTTGGTCTTTTTTCACCTTTATGGAATCTAAGATCGCATCTTCATCATCAATGTAAATGGTCTCTGTATCCGTGTAATCAAGATCTGCCGTATCATAATATTCTTCTTTATATGTTTCCTGACGAACCTTTGTCGTCTCGTAATCTTCCTGGGAAACCGCACTTCCGGATGCTGCTTCGCCGTTTTCATAAAGGAGCACTTCTCCTGTCCCCTGGCTTTTTTCCGAACCACATGCCGATAAAACCGCCACTGTCATGCACAGGATTCCAATCCATTTAACCTTCCACATAGACTACATCTCCCTCCTTTACTCCACTTTCGATCTGTATGTAAGCATCCGTTTCCGTTCCGGTCTTTACGATGGTTTTGGTCTTCGCATCGCCTTCTACCAGATAAACGTAGGATTCTTCTTTGGAACGATACACCGCATTGGCAGGCACGACAAGTGCATCTTTGACCGTATCGGTGTACAATTCGATTGTCGCCGAACCGCCGACTTTCGCATCTACATGATCTGCCACAAAGTCAAACCAGCTGTTTTTCGGATAATTTCCCATCTCGATATCCTGTCTTGATACTTCCTGCTCTTCGACTTCCACTTTGTATTTCTTTCCGTCAACAATCGCCACATAACTGCTCGCCTTCGCGAGTTTGCTGTCAGAAACATACGCCGTCTTCAAGCGGGGAGCATCCATGTTAGCGACCTGGATCGCCACGCTTCCTCCCTGTACCATATAGCCGCTTCCACCGCTTGTACTAATGACCTCGCCATCTATGGTCGAATACAGTTTTGAATTTTTCGTGCTCTTCTGTGCCTCTTTGATATCCGCCTCTTTCTGGCGTATCTCCAGCTGCTGCAATTCTTTCTGCTGCTCTAATTTCACTTTCGCAATCTTTATCTCTTCTTCTTTCTCAACAATCTGGCTTTTCAGCATTTTTTTCTGCTTACTGTTTTTCACAGCCTTCGACTGCTTTTTCAGATCAGAAAGATTTTCTTCCAACATCTCAATATCGTACTCACTCTGCTGGTTCGTCCCCTCATTGGTCTCTTTAAGGGATGCGATCTCTTCCTTAAGCGATTTAACTTTTCCACTGCCGCCTGCCAATGTCGCAAGAAGCTGCCCTTTCTTCACCTTATCTCCAATCGACACTTTCATCTGATCGATACTTCCCGAAGAAAGAAAAGCCATCTTTTCGATTTTCGGAACAATCTGCGCGGAGAATGAAGTCACACCACTCAGATCCATCTTTGTAACCACTGCCGTATCCATATCGACGCCGACTGCTTCAATCAGTTCCGGTACATCGCCGGCATTCTGAGCCGATTTTCCACAGCCGCAGCTCATCATCGAAACGGCCAAAAGGACTACACCTATCTGTATCTTTTTATTCACTTTATGTAACCTCCAATCCTTCGCCTAATTCGCTATCACTTGCTCGTTTTCTTCCAAACCGCCCGTAATCTCGATAAAGTTATCAATTGTCTCGCCCACCGAAACTTCTTTTGTCGATTTCAAACCATTGGCGTCTTCATAATACACTACATGTTTATCGCCCATAGAATACACAATCGACGATGGCAGATACAATATGTCTTTGCGCTCTTTCAATACCACCTGATAAGAGCACACCGTTCCGTCTTCCATATTCAATTTTGTCTTCGGATAGAAATAAACGGAATCCGTAGATTCTTTATCCCGTTTTATCGTCGCCTTGTATTCCTGGCCTTTTACCTCGATCGTAACCGTGTCGCCTTCTTTACAATGCGAAGCATATTTGCTGTTTGCCTCAAATCGGTTCTTTTTCTTTCCTTCAATCTTGACTGCCGCTTCTCCCTCGGTTCCATACGTCCCCTCGGCCTTGCTGTCAACATATGTCACTACGCCGTTTACCGATGCCGTGATCTGTTCCTCTTTGATCTCTTCTTTGGCAATCTTCGCATCCATTTTCAAAAGTTCCAGACTGGATTCCAATGCTTTGATCTGCTGTTCGTATTGATTTTTTGCATTTTCAATCCCGCTTTTTCCGCCACCGGTTTTTTTCTGTTTTTCCACTTCCAGAGTCATGAGTTCTTTCGCCTGTTTGATCTGCAGCTCCGTTTTCGCAATTTTCTCATTGGACTCCTTCAATGTTTTTTCACTTCCGGGCAGTTCATACTGCATAATAACATCCCCGGCTTTCACACGGTCGCCTTTTTTGACATAAATCTTCTTAATCACGCTCGCGCCGTCGGGTTCAATATCTTCTTTGACAGTTCCTTTATATTTTCCGGAAATTTCCTCGGTTTTTGCCAATGTTCCCCGTGTGACAGCTACTTTATTGAAGCTTGCACCTTCATATTCTTTTACCACCGGTGCCGCATCAAATTCTTCCTCCGTGGGAAGAATCCCACATCCGGTCAGACACATCGAAAATGCAACGCCGGCTGCCACTAACAACCTTCTCTTCACTCGTCTTCCTCCATTCTATCATAACGTTATTCTCTTTTTCCAGTATAACACAACGAAACACGAAACACAAATTATGATATAAGAATTATAACAAATTTAATTAAAATGAAATTAAAATCACTTTTTTCTCAAAAATGTAGTATAATAAGATTGTCTGCCAGAGTATTCCGGCAGAAATACTTTTGAAAAAGGGGACAATATTATGGCTTGGTATGATGAAGCAATTTTTTACCACATTTATCCACTTGGACTTTGTGGTGCTGAAAAACAAAATACGTACGAAGGTGTCTCACACCGTCTGAATGACTGCCTCCCCTGGGTTGACCACCTGGTTTCTCTTGGCTGCAATGCATTGTACATCGGTCCGCTCTTCGAATCGGTGGGTCACGGATATGAGACTACGGATTATAAAAAAACGGACTGCCGTCTTGGCACCAATGAAGACTTAAAGAATTTTGTAGCCTATTGTCATGTGAAAAATGTACACGTTATATTTGATGGTGTATTTAACCACACCGGGCGTGACTTCTTTGCCTTCCGGGATATTTTGAAAAACCGCGAATCTTCTTCCTATCTTGACTGGTACTGCAATGTCAATTTTGGCGGAAACAATGAGTACAACGATGGTTTTTCTTACGAAAACTGGGGCGGTTACAATCTGCTTGTAAAATTGAACCAGCGCAATCCTGCAGTAAAAGATTATATCTGCGATGTAATCCGTTTCTGGGTAAGCGAGTTTGATATCGATGGCATCCGCCTTGATGCCGCAGACGTTCTGGATTTTGATTTCATGAAGGCTCTCCGGCAGACTGCCAATGAAGTGAAACCGGATTTCTGGCTTATGGGCGAAGTGATCCACGGAGATTACGGCCGCTGGGTCGGTGGCGACATGCTGCATTCGGTTACAAACTACCAGCTACACAAAGCACTGTTCTCCGGTCACAACGACCACAACTATTTTGAGATCGCACATACCGTAAATTATCTGCATCAAATGCTGTCCAATCATTCAGAATCTCTGAAATTGTACAATTTTGCGGACAACCATGACGTCGAGCGTATTTATACAAAATTAAAAGTAAAAGAACATTTCACACCGGTTCATATTCTTTTGTACACATTACCGGGAATTCCTTCTTTGTACTACGGTTCCGAATTTGGAATCGAAGGTCGAAAAGAAAATGGCTCAGATGACTCTCTCCGTCCGCATCTTACTCTTTCTGATTTTGATGAAAATGCAGATGCACAAAAACGCGCGGAACTTATTTCAAAACTCGGCAAAGTACGCCAGGAAACAAAAGCCTTATCTTGCGGAAGTTACCGGGAACTTTTGCTGACAAACCGCCAGTATGCGTTCAGCCGCACCACGGAGGACACTTCCGTGATCATAACCTTGAACAACGACGAAAACGAAGCGTTTCTTTCCGTCCGCAACGCTTCTGCCGCTTCCTACACCGGTGCGCTGTCCGGCAAAACCGTAACACCGGAAAATGGCATGTTGAACATCACACTTCCGGCCTGCTCTGGCGAAATCTGGATTCCTGAGAAATAGGGACGGACGTATTTTCCTGAAAAAGAATCATTTTTCCAAAAAAAGAGACTGTGCTTTATGCACAGCCTCTTTGATTATGTTCTTAAGTTAAATTAAGTAAACCAAATTATGCTACAGTGAATTTAGCTTTCAATACTGTAATCTGGTCACCTGTCTGATAAGGTGAGTTGTCTTTCAAGTTAGGAATGAAGAACATGATTGGGTAGTTCAAACCTGTCTCTTCATCTTTGTCACCGTTCATAGCATCAGCTGGGATTGTGAAAGAGAAGTTGTAAGTATATGTCTTACCTTTTTTAATCTTTCCTTCTTTAACTGTTGCATGTTTGTGCTGTTTGTCTTTCTTAACCTGTGCAAGAGACCATTTCTTACCAGCCTTCTTAGCAAGTTTAGCTCTCAACTTAGAGTCGATTACATGGAATGCAAATGGATAAGATCCGTCGCTTCCACCTTTGGTGTAGTTGAAGCAGAATCCAAGTTCAGCAAGGTCATTTTTACCGGAGTTCTTAACTGTTACAGAACAGTTGATCTTCTTGCCTCTGTAGTCTTTACCACCGTTTGCCGGATCAAAGAACGTACCACGGCAAAGCCAAATTGAGAAACTGCTGTACTTAAATGTGCTGTAAGGACATTTTACAGGTGCTGCCCAAGACTCACCAGTCTCAGAGTTAGATCCTGTCTCTTTTGCAAGATCATAAATTACTGTACCTGCTTTTGCTGCAGCTACTTTAACTTTGCAAGAAAGTTTTTCTTTTCCAACTTTTGCTGTAATTGTACAAGAACCTTTACCTACTGCTGTAACTGTACCGGTCTTACCTTTACCTTTAACAGTTGCAACCTGTTTGTTGCTTGTAGACCATTTTGCTTTTGCGCTTGCTTTCAATTTAACATCTTTTCCACCAACAGTCAGGCTGAGTGATTTTTTGCTCAATTTTGCTGCTGCAGATGCATCTTTTGTATCAGCAATGCTAGCGCATGAAACAGTTACTGCTACTGCCAATGTTGCTGCTACAATTTTCTTTGATACTTTTGAGAACATAAACATTCTTCCTCCTTTAATTTTAGCGTCCATATTTGTGAAAACCGACAAATACGCACGGCAATATTGTGAAAACATTATAACATTTAAACAATAAGAATGCAAGCACTTATCACAAAAAAATCTCGATTTACGAAAAATTTTTCGCAAATTTTACTCAGCGTTTAAAAAACCGCTTTTTCTTTTTCGATTTTTTTTCTTCCATCGAAGCGATGGCTGCCTCCTGCCTTGCTTTTTGTAATGTGCGAATGGTTTCATCCAATTTTTTAAACCGCGCCTCCTGCTCTTCTTCCTGCATGCGTACGAGATAATCCATCTCTTTGCGCACGTCATCCGAAACCTGAGAGCTGATCTGCGAACTCAATTCGCCGGTATTCTCATTTATGGCGTCCTTTATGATATTAGAAAGTATAGTCTTAAATTGTGTCATTTTATCGCCACAAAATTCTTTTTCACAATCTTTTTTTAACGGAGTTTTTTCTCCGGATACCACAATCTGCTGACGTATTTCCTTTAACGCAATATGATTTGCCTTTAACTGTTTGATCGAGCGGAATGTCTTCAGATCATCGTCCGTGTAAATCCGGTGCCCCATCGAATTTCGCGAGATATCAAGCCCTAATTCTTCTTCCCAATAGCGCAGTACATGCGGCTCCACTTCCATCACTTTTGCTGCTTCTGAAATCGTATAACATAATTGTACCGGTTCCTTCATAAAATTAAATCAGTCCTTTCCTTTAATGAATACTTGTCCCTTAGTTCAAGTATAACATTAAGAGAAAGGACTTCAAGTCTCTTCGTTCTATCTTATTAAAAACCGTTTGACAAAAGATTTGCGCCTTCGACACCGTTTTCCTTTTTTCTAGGATCTCAGGTCTAAGTTTGCAAATTTCGTCAATTCCGCCAGCCACTTGAGCTGCACGGTACACGTCGGACCATTTCTCTGTTTTCCGATAATGATCTCGGTAATTCCTTTGCTGTCAGAATCTTTATTATAATATTCATCGCGGTAAATAAACATTACCACGTCGGCATCCTGCTCAATCGCTCCGGATTCACGAAGGTCGGAAAGCATCGGCCGCTTATCATCGCGTTTTTCCACTGCACGGCTCAACTGCGACAGTGCAATAACCGGGCAGTCAACCTCACGGGCAAGCGCTTTCAGCGAGCGCGAAATGTCAGAAATTTCCTGCTGTCTCGACTCGTTTTTATTGCCACCCGAACCTGACATCAACTGTAAGTAGTCGATAATGATAAGTCCGAGATTTTTCTCCAATTTCAATTTACGACATTTGGAACGGAGTTCTGCAATACTGATACCCGGAGTATCGTCGATCACCAACGCCGATTCTCCCAGGATTACGGTGCTTTCCGTCAGATCCCGCCATTCCTGGTCTTCCAGCTGTCCCGTACGGATCTTCTGCGAATCTACATGGGAATTCATGGAAATCAAACGTTTTGCCAGCTGTACGCGCGACATTTCCAGGCTGAATATAACAGTCGTTATGTTGTTTTTGATTGCCACATTTTCTGCAATATTCAACACAAATGCCGTTTTTCCCATAGAAGGACGTGCTGCGATCAAAATCAGATCGGATTTCTGCAGTCCGGCTGTGCGGGCATCCAGATCATAAAATCCGGTAGAAACTCCTGTCACCGCTCCGGCATTTTTCGCAGCGCTCTGAATGCTGTCAAGAGTTTCCAATGCCACCTGGCGGATCGGCACAAAATCGCTGCTTGCACGATTCTGCACGACATCAAATACTTGTTTTTCTGTCTGTTCTAATATATCTTCCAGTTTTTCATTGTCCTGATAACATTCATTGGCGATGCCCTCTGTCACCCGGATCAAACGACGCAGCACCGCTTTCTGACGTACAATTTCGGAATAATATTTTACATTGGCTGAGGTAGGAACAGCAGCGATGATATTACTGATAAATTCGACACTGCAAAGTTCCGCCGGCACATTCATCTCCTGAAGACGATTCTGAAGGGTAACCAGATCCACCGGTTTTCCTTCTTGATATAATGCCAGCATAGCATCGTAAAGAGTGCGAAACTGCGGATTGTAAAATTCATCCGATGTCAGAATTTCCGATGCGGTCAGAATAGCCTCCTGATCCATGATCATCGCTCCGATCACAGACTGCTCTGCTTCTGCACTATGTGGAAGAATTTTTTTGATCAACTGTTCTTCCATGCTGTATTATTTCTCCTTTACTATCACTTTCAATTCTACTGTCACTTTCGGATGAAGTTTTACCGGTACATGAAAGGTTCCGGTGCTCTTGATCGCATCTTTCAAATGCATCTTCTTTTTGTCCAATTCATAGCCAAGCTGTTCTTTCGCAGCTTCTGCAATTTCTTTCGTCGAAACAGAGCCAAATACACGTCCGTCGGAACCGGTTTTGATCGCGAGCACAACTTCTTTCTCCTCCAGTTCTTTGGCCAGTTTTTTTGCTTCTTCCAGTCTCTCTGCTTCCAATTTATCGTTGTTCTGCTTCTGCAGTTTCAAATCATTGAGATTTTGTTTAGTCGCCTCAATGCCGAGGTTTTTCTTAAACAAAAGGTTTCTTGCGTAACCATCGTTTACATTGACTACTTCTCCCTTTTTTCCGAGAGATTTTACATCTTCTAACAAAATAACTTTCATCGTATTACCTCCATTTTCTATATCAAATCTCCATCCTGCTGCATTTGCTGCAATGTCTGGCGTATGATCTCTGCCCCTTCTGCAAGAGTGCAGTTTTCCAGCTGTGTTCCGGCACTGTTAATATGTCCGCCTCCACCGAGACGTTCCATAACAATCTGCACATTGAGTTCGTCGATGGATCTCGCGCTGACGTATACTTTGCCTTCGTATTCGGTAAGGACAAATGTCGCTTTGATCTTGTTCACATCAAGAAGTTCATTGGCAATCTTCGCGCCTACGATCGTCGGCGACTCACAGCCATTGGCATCACACTGCGCGATGGCATAATGTTCCATAAAAATTTCCGTATTCTGTACAGCCTGTGCACGGATCTTATATTCGTTAATATCACAGCGGAGCAGTTTTCGGATACGGCTGATATCTGCTCCACAGCGGCGCAGAAAAGCGACCGCTTCAAATGTACGAACGCCCGGTTTGTTCAGGAAGTTATTCGTATCGATCATAATTCCCGAATACATCACATCGGCTTCATACGATTTTAATTTTACCTCATCTCCAACATATTGCAAAATCTCCGCTACCATCTCACACGCCGAAGAAGCATAGGATTCGATGTAAGACAATGTCGGATTCGGGAAAGATTCTCCTGACTGACGGTGATGATCGAGCACTACAAGGCTGGAAGCCATCGTCACAAGCGCCGGCTCGTCCGTATAGGAAGCATGATTGACATCCACGATAACAAGCAGCGTTCCCTCCGTAAATATTTCCTTTGCCGTCTCTCCGCTGATAATAAAATCTTCCGGATAATCTCCATTTTCTAACAGCATATTGACAACCGGCCGCAAAGGAGCAGATACTTTGTTAACAACAATGTGTGCCCGTTTTCCGAGTGAATCTGCGATACGGTAAATACCGACAGCACTTCCCAGTGCATCTTCATCCGGCAGACGGTGCCCCATAATAATAACCTGTTCTGCAACTTCGATCGATTCGCGAAGGGCATGTGCCTTTACCCTTGCTTTTACTCGTGTATTTTTCTCTTGCTGGCGGCTCTTTCCACCATAGTATAACAGATTATCCTTCGTCTTAACGACAACTTGATCGCCCCCGCGGGCAAGCGCCAGATCAATCGCTGTACGAGAATATTCCTGTCGTTTTTTATAGGTATCTCCCTGCGTACCGATTCCCATACTGATCGTAATCGAACTCTCCTCTCTGGAATTGATTGTTCGAATGTCATCCAAAAGAGAAAATTTATCATTTTGCAGGTACGATAGATATTTGTGCTTAAACAGGAAAATGTACTTGTCCTTTTCCAGTTTTTTCGTAATCGCATCAATCTTCATCATATATTTATTGATTTTTCGGTCAATCAATGCAGATAACAGGGCACGGCGCACCTCATCCACCTGTTCCAGCGACTCATCATAATTGTCAATATAAAGCAATCCGACATCCAGGCGCTGTTCATTATTTTCCTTAATATAATGTACGATCTCTGTTTCATCGTAAATGAAGAACACATAAAAGTTGTCTCCAAGTCCCATGGTTTCCGCATTTTTCCCATTCTCACCGGTAACCTTATCCACATTCACCTTCTGAATAACCGCTTTGTAAAAAATGTCCTCGTTGTGAAAATGAATCTCGGAATTCTGCTCATAGGTCTTTGGATATGTATCCGGCGTAAGATTCGGAATCACCGAATCTACTACAAATTTTCCCGATGTCTCCTCATTGCAGAACTGCTTATCAAAATTTTTATTGCGCCACAGACAGTTTCCGGCATAATCCGCAATTAAAATCGGAATATCCAGATCATTTGCCAGTCGTTTAGTCGTATTATTGAAACGGATCGCATAGGTCACAATATCTTTTAACAGCTGTCCCCGCTTATAATACAGCAGCAAAAACGCAATAATCATATACAGAAGCACATAAATCGTCATAATTGCTCCCGCTTTTACATCCACAAAATAGATATGAACATTCATCACCAAAAGCAGTGGGGTCAATAAAATCGGCCACCGCAAGTATGAGCGGAGTGTTCCCTGTATTCGGTTTCCCTTCAATACTCTTCCTCCTTGTTATGTCACCAAACGAAGTTTGATGACCTACGTGTGCTTCAGCACACTTCCTTGATTTTATGTCACCAAACAAAGTTTGATGACCTGCGCGCGCCTCAGCGCGCTTCCTCTTTACACCTTGTCACCAAACAAAGTTTGATGGCAATATACTAACGTAAATTATAGCACAATCCCATTTTTTTCGCAACAAAAATAAGCCCTCTGCAAAAGTTTCCTCTTGCAAAGAGCTTATCAAATTTCGAATTAGTCTAATGTGTATGGCATCAAGCTCACGTGGCGGGCACGTTTGATAGCTACAGTCAAAGCACGCTGATGTTTTGCACATGTACCCGTGATACGGCGAGGAAGAATCTTACCTCTCTCAGACATGTATCTTCTCAGTTTTGCAATATCTTTGTAGTCAATATAATCATGCTCTTTATCAGAACAAAATGCACATACTTTTTTTCTTCTACGAGGGCCTCTTCTTCTCATTGGAGAATCAGAACCATTTCCCTTGTTATAAGCCATTTGATTTACCTCCTTTTAGTTAAATGGTAAACCGTCTTCAATCCCGTCCGGAATATTCATGAAATCGTCATCTGCAGCCATAGCCGGTTCCGGAGCTCCACCGCCAAAATTGGATGCACCGCGGGATGCATTTGCATCTGCTGTACTCTTTCTCTCGGCAAACTCAATCTCATCTGCCATGATCTGAACGCTGTAAACACGCTCTCCATTTTTGTTGGTATAATTATCATTCTGCACGCGGCCGGTAAGCAGCATACGTGAACCCTGTTTGAAATATTTTTCAACGAATTCTGCCTGCTTTCCAAATGCTGTACAGTTAAAGAAGTCGGTATCGGTATCGCCCTGACGGCTAAATCTACGGTTTACTGCAATACTAAATCTAGCGATTGCTAACGAATTTTCACCTTGAGAATAACGAATCTCAGGATCTCTCGTCAAATTACCCATTAAAATTACTTTATTCATGGAAGGATTCCTCCTTTTCTTATGCTTCCTGTTTTACGCATAAGTATCGAAGCACGTTGTCCATAATGCGAAGTCTCTGCTCGATCTCACCAGGTGTGTCCGGTTCTGAGTCGAACTGAATAAAGTAATAAAAGCCTTCATTCATCTTCTGAATTTCATAAGCAAGTTTTTTCTTGCCCCATTCATCGACGTTTGTAATTGTACCGCCGAAAGTAGTGATATACTCTTTTGCTTTTTCGACAGTGGCATTTCTTACTTCGTCATCAACTTTTGCACTAACAACTAAAGCCAATTCATACTTATTCATAGTTGCCTGCACCTCCTTTTGGTCTCTGGCTCTTCTCAACGGGAATAAATCCCTGAAAAGAACAAGGAATTATGATTTTTACATCACGGAGTTTTATTTTACCATAATTTATCTCCAAAAGCAAGTGTTTTTATAAGAAACCTTTAAAATTTTTCTCTACCACTTTCCGTGGAACCATCACCTGGCGCCCACATCCCTGACATTTCAACCGGAAATCCATTCCCACACGCAGGATTTCCCAACGGTTTTCTCCACATGGATGCGGCTTTTTCATCTTGATCACACTGCCAATCTCAAATTCCATATCCGCATTCTCTCCTATAAAAACATTTTCAAAATCATAACAACCCAAAATCCCAGTCCGAACAAAAGCAAAAAGAATTGAAACACGTGGTCTGCCTGATCAATTTTCCCCTGCATACTCGCCTTGCGGTCACGTTCTGCATCCGTCGCCCCATTGATAATATCTTTAATGCGTACCATGATTCCGTTCTTTTCCTGCATCCTCTCATTTCCTTTCTGTCATCAAATTTTCTCTCATTGTTTCTTTGTTCATTGTATCATACTTTTCCTGAACTTGCTATATCTTTTTTTCCTCTATTATGTTATACTTATGGCAGGTATTGGTTTGGAGAATGTAACCTAACATTATTAATGAATTGGAGGTTTTTCTATGAAAAAACAACAATGGGCGAAAGCCACCGCGGTCGTGCTGGCCGCAAGCCTTCTTCTGCCTTCTGTGATACCGGCAGATACACAGGCAAAAGCAAAGATCCGGCTCAGCGCAAAAAAAATATCGCTTAAAGTCGGACAGACAAAGAAACTGAAAGTAAAGGGAACCAAAAAGAAAGTAGTGTGGAAATCTTCCAAAAAGAAGATTGCTTCCGTCTCCAAAAAAGGAGTTGTCAAGGCCCTTCGCAAGGGAAAAGCAAAGATTACAGCAAAGACAGCAGGAAAGAAACTGGTTTGTACGGTCACCGTAAAAAATTCGAAGATAAAACCAACCGCTGCTCCTGCCACTTCCGCACCGGCGACAGCCTCGCCTCTTGCAACGGCATCTGCACCATCTGCTTCCCCGTCTGCGACTGCGGACGTTACGCTGACACCGGTTCCGGCGGAAACGCCTTTTGTTTCCATGGCACCTTATGAGAGCGGTGCTCCATCCGCTCCGGCGCTCTCTCAGAAAACCGGTGTGTACGACGAGGCTTTCAAACTTTATATGGCAGCGCAGCCGGGCACGGAAATTTACTACACCACCGACGGCAGCATACCGACAGTGAATTCCGCAAAATATACCGGAAGCATACAGATTTCCTGCCGCAACGGCGAAAAGAATGTATTGTGTTCCGAAGAAAACATAAAGAAAATGGACATTGCCGGAAGCGGTTACGACTATGTCCCGGAAGATAGTGAAGTGGACAAATGTACCATTATCCGCGCCGCTGCGATTGCACCGGACGGCACATCAAGTTCGGTCATCACAAACAGTTATTTTGTCGGAAATGATATGGCAAACAAATACAAAGGCGCTACTGTCGCTTCGCTTGTCATGGATCCAAACGATCTGCTTGACTACAACACCGGCATTCTTGCTCTTGGTGCCTATTATGACGAATGGCGCAAGACGGCAGAAGCCAAACAGATCATTCAGAGCAAAGCTTACTGGAATTACGAAGGAAATTATACGCAGTCCGGAAAAGGCTGGGAACGTCAGGCAACGATGGATTACATTGATCCTTCTACCGGAAATGTCGAATTTTCGGCTCCAATGGGTGTCCGTCTCCACGGCGGTGCAAGCCGTATGTACGGACAAAAGAGTTTTAAATTTTACATGCGTGAAGAATATGGACAGAAAAATCTGAAATATGCTTTGATTCCGGGCGATGTTGACAAAGACGGAAAACAAATAGAAAAATACAAAGGCTTTATGCTTCGCAACGGCGGAAATGATACGGAACTTACAAAAATCCGCGATGTATTTATCCAAAACTGTATTACCGACCGTGCTTACGGCACACAGGCCGCCCGCCCATGTGTTCTCTTCCTGAACGGAGAATATTGGGGACTTTACAACCTGACAGAACGTTACAGTGACAATAATTTCGAAGAAAATTACGGCGTGGATAAAGATAATGTAGTCGTTTTTAAAGAAGACGAACTCGACGAAGGAACTAAAGACGACAATGCCCTCTATGACGAACTGATGGGCTATGCAAACAAGGATTTTACGGATGATGCCGTTTACGAAGATTTTTGTAAAATTATGGATATTGACAGTTTCGCCGATTATTATGCGACAGAAATTTACATCGGTAACAATGACTGGCTCATCACTTCCGGTCATAATAGCCGTAAAAATTACATTGTATGGCGTGCCCGCACCGTCGATGAAGGAAATCCATATGCTGACGGAAAATGGCGTTACATGATCTACGACACCGAGTATTCGATGGGATTGTATAAAAACGGCCGCCAATACGCCGAAACGCCATCCTTTACAAATGCAAAAAATATGGATCCGCTTTTTGCAGCTGTTATTCAAAATAAAACATTTTACAATAAATTCCTTGCCACGATCAAAGAGATTGGCTCGACGAATTTTAATTACGAGACCTGCTGTCAGAAATTGGATAATCTGACCGCATTGTATCAGCCGCTGATGCAGGATTTCTACACAAGATATTTTGGTCTCAACGACAATTGGCATCGCAATCAATTTGCATCAAATGTCAAGGAAATGAAGAACTTTTTGAAAGCACGTTATGATCTCATCTTAAATGATATCGAACAATAGTAAAAACATTAAGGGGAACAGCCTCGAAAGGCCGTTCCCCTCTTATTTTATCTTCTTACGTCTCCGCGGTCTGTCACAATGCGGTATCCCGCCCGCGCAACCCGCTGTTCCAGACATCCACGGCACTGCGCCGCTTCTTCTCCGGTACAGATTTTATTTTCATACAGATCGTATTTTTTTCTTACCGAAACCGGTGAAAGATTCGGCATGACAACATTTCCACCTGCCTTTAATCCCAATTCTCTGCCTTCCGGATGAATCGTTCCCAATGCCGTCGTCGACGGGATCAGCGCATAAGGAAACAATAAGCGCAAAATGGACACCATCCGCAATGTCTTTTCCAAACTTCCACTCGGGTACTGTGCAAACGGCGTCTCCCCATGTGTAATATACGGTCCGATCCCAATCATATCCGGCTGCAATTCCTGCAAAAAACGAAGGTCAGCCACCAGATTTTCCGTCGTTTGAAATGGCGAATCTACCATAAATCCGGCCCCCACCTGATATCCGATCTCCTTCAGATCAAACAGGCATTTTTTTCGATTTGCCAGACTCATCTCTGCCGGATGCATTTTTCCATAATGCGCTTCCGTCGCCGTCTCATGGCGTAGCAGATAGCGTTCTGCACCGGCTTCATAATAGGCCTGATAACTTTCTCTTGTTTTTTCTCCGATGGAAAGCGTGATCGCACAATCTGCAAAACGCCGATGAATCTCGCTCACAATGTCACACACCCGGTCATCGGTAAAATACGGATCCTCGCCTCCCTGCAGCACAAAGGTACGAAACCCAAGACGATACCCTTCTTCACAGCACGAAAGAATTTCCTCTTTTGTCAGGCGGTATCTGTCCGCATTCAAATTATCTCTTCGAATCCCGCAGTAATAGCAGTTGTTTTTACAATAATTGGTAAATTCTATCAGCCCGCGAACGTACACTTCGTCCCCATAGTGTTCTCTTCTCACTCGATCTGCCGCGACAGCAAGAGCCTCCGTAATCTCCTGCCCCGGTGTATCGATCCATTGTTTTAACTCCTCGTCATCTGCCAAGGAAATTTCTTTTATTTTCAGCATGTTTCTATTCTCCCGGCTTTTCTTCCCAAAATAATTGATCTAAACTCTTCCCAAGCACCCAGCATATCTCGAGGCACAATTTCAGACTCGGATTGGTCTCGCCGCGTTCAATGGCATTCATCGTCTGTCGGGAAATTCCCACTCGCTCTGCCAAATCTTTCTGCGTCATATCTTTTTCAAAACGCGCCATCGTAAGGCGTCTATTTTGCTTGCTGTCCCCCATATCCGTCACCTCCGTCAATGTTTCAATTATAGCATGGCTGTTTGTCCTGCGTCAACTTTAATCCATCTCAAGACAGAAAAACTCCCCGGAATTTTCCCGGGGAGTCTGCATTCTGATTTTATTATTCTCCGAAGTATCTCTTCAAAAGTCCTTCAAATGCTTTTCCATGTCTAGCCTCATCACGAGCCATCTCATGAACGGTATCATGGATCGCATCCAGATTTGCTGCTTTCGCACGTTTTGCAAGATCCATTTTTCCGGCTGTTGCACCATGCTCAGCATCTACACGCATCTGCAGATTTTTCTTTGTAGAATCTGTCACTACTTCACCAAGCAATTCTGCAAATTTTGCCGCATGCTCTGCCTCTTCATAAGCTGCTTTTTCCCAGTAAAGTCCGATTTCCGGATATCCTTCACGGTGAGCCACACGTGCCATCGCAAGGTACATACCTACTTCAGAACATTCTCCTTCGAAGTTTGCACGAAGGTCTGCAACGATATCCTCGCTAACGCCTTTTGCTACGCCAACTACATGCTCAGCAGCCCAGACTTTTTCGCCTTCTTCCATTTTGTTGAATTTTTCAGGACCTACACCACACTGTGGACATTTTTCTGGTGGCTGATCTCCTTCGTGAACATAACCGCATACGGAACATACATATTTTGCCATAATAATTTCTCCTTTTCTTTGATAAATTTTATTTTTTAGCAATGATGGCAATCGTGAAACCATCATCCTAAGTTTTTTGCTTCTCTTAGGCATTTTTCACATAATCCGTAAAAATATACCTGGTGCCCATGGATTTCTCCATCTAGTTTTTCTGCTGCCTTTTTCTCCAACTCATCGAGCGGCGGCATATCCACATCCTGCACGCTTCCACATCGATCGCACAAAAAGTGACAATGTGGTGCAACTGTGGCATCGAACCGGTCAATGCCGTCTCCACAGGAAAGCCTCTGAATCTCTCCCGCCTCCGACAAAAGTTTGAGATTTCGATAAACAGTTCCCAAACTAAGTTTTGGATTTGCGCTTCGAACATTCATGTAAACCGTCTCCGCTGTCGGATGAGCTGTCGTAGATTTTAAATAATCCATGATTATCTCACGCTGCTTACTGTACTTCACTCCAGCCAAATCCTCACCTCGTTTCTTTTTAATAATGATAACTGTTATCGTTATAGTACACTATTGATCACTATTTGTCAATAAGTTTTTTGAAAAAATTTTGATTTTTTTGTTATTTTTGAGGGAAGTGACGGAAAATGGGCAGAAAACAAGCCAGAGTGGTAGGCTCTGGCTTGGAAAAATTATCTTTTAGTTAGTTTTAAAATCTCACAAATTTCATCTTCTGTTTTTTGGCTGCTTCATCGTATTGTGTTGCTAATTGTGAAATTTGCAACGTGTTTTTTAACATTGTATGCATCCTATTTTCCCTCCTGTTTGTAGTGTGATAAACTTTCTCCGTTATCTCTATATAAAAATGCTAACACACAAACAAGAATGAAACAAGTGTCGTTTGTACGTAAAAATGGTCGTTCATACGTGAAAATGAGCGTTTTGTTGAAATAATGCCATATTAGGTCAGAAGAAAACTCTATAAATTATCCCGTACCATCATTAATGAATAGCCCAGCAGATTCTTTCCTTTCCATGCATTAATGTCAAATCGCATCGGATCATTCACAGATAAACCAATCCCCCAGACGCGATCCTTTACCGCACATTCTGCAAGCATTGCATCTTGCGTATCCATCAATTTCTGCTTCAAAAAACAATTTTGAGTAAATTTTGCCCGCAAGCCTTCATATACAATAAGCTGCCTCAATCCATTCCAGATATTTTCATTATAATGAGATACCAAACGTCCTAATTTCTTAATATACGCAACATCCTTAGACGCAAGAATTTCTTTTGCAATCGCCTCGTTCCCAAAACAAATAGCTTTACGATACATCATAAACTGCTCCATTGATGTAAATTTGATGCCATCCACAAAAAAATCTGAAAGATACCAATTGCTCAAATATCCATTTTCCTCGTTAGGATTGTGATAACATATTATGTTCATAAGGTCACCTGCTTTCTGTTAATTTGTAATTTTTTGTATAAATGCGTATGTTGTTTTGCACTACTTTCAAGCCTTCAGCCATGCCCGATGCCGTTCTCCACATTCCAGTCCCCTCTGATTTTTGTTGACTTTTTTTCTGATATTGGATATAATGTACTAAATAAATCTGTTCGTGGACCAGCTTTGGACCGCGAATGGATTTATTTTTCTCTTTTAAGCATTATACTTTCATAATAATCACTTTAAAATTGCTTATTATGAATAATTTCTGTTGATAGTGTATAATATTTTACCATCTTTTACCCTTTTTGACAATCTTATTTTATAATCCACAATTTTTAAAATCCCCACTCCATATTTCCCCCTGTCTACCATAAACACTTGTCAATGTTTTCCTTACTTTGCAGTTTTTCCATCCATTCCTTGGGAATATTTTCTATTCCGTACAGGATTCCCGCCAAGCCACCTGCAATAGCTGCGACGGTATCCGTGTCATCACCGAGATCAACTGCTTTTTTGATACATTCTTTGTAAGAATTTGTGGTTAAAAGCGACCACATCGCCGCTTCAAATGAATCAACGACATACCCACTCGAACGGATTTCCTTTTCTTCAAGCCGATCGATGTATCGTAATCGATGCAGAATTGATTTTTCAGACACATGCTTTTCTATGGCTTCCGGAGGAGACACGCCTGCAAGCATCTCCTGCGCAATTCTTACATAAATAATACAAGATTCCTTTGAAATCTTATGTGCATGCGTAATAGCCGACACTTCCGCGATTTGTTCATCAGTTACATCGGGAACAAATGCCAGGGGAAGGATACGCATCAAAGAACCATTGCCATTTGACCTCTCATCCTCTTCTCCCTTTTTATTTTCGATTGCCTGGCTGCAAGTAAATCCATAGTCAAAAACCTCACCAAACGGTGTATACTTTTTCTCATAAAACCATGCTTCAAATTGCCGGCGAATATCTTCGCAGTCTATTTTTCCCATATTCTTGATGCTGGCACAAGTTGCCAGTGTCATACTGGTATCGTCAGACCATGTACCTGCAGGCTGATGGTGTGTGCCGTAACCAATCATCCCGGCACATCGAAAACTGCCTCTCTGCTTAAATTCATATGGTACGCCTACTGCATCTCCAATAGCCAGCCCATAAACTGCTTCTCTTAATCTTTCTCCCATAATTTACCTTTCCTTTCAATCAGCCGTTTCATTGATATTTTTTACAACATTACCTGTCTCAAAAACAGGACTTGCATTTTTTGTAAACTATCAAAAAAAAGTCCTCAGACACTCATCTGAGAACTTCTAATTTATTAACTCCCCGAGTAGGGCTCGAACCTACAACCCCACGGTTAACAGCCGTGTGCTCTACCATTGAGCTATCGAGGATTATTATACCTTCAAAACTACACATTGTTTAAACCATTCCAAACCGATTAAGGTCAAGCCTTCGACCTATTAGTATCCGTCAGCTGCATACATTACTGTACTTCCACCTCGGACCTATCTACCTCGTCGTCTTCAAGGGGTCTTATTGACTTATGTCAGGGATATCTTATCTTGAGGGGGGCTTCACGCTTAGATGCCTTCAGCGTTTATCCCGTCCCGACTTGGCTACCCGGCTATGCACTTGGTAATACAACCGGTACACCAGAGGTCAGTCCACCCCGGTCCTCTCGTACTAAGGGCAGCTCCTCTCAAATATCCTACGCCCGCGCCGGATAGGGACCGAACTGTCTCACGACGTTCTGAACCCAGCTCGCGTACCGCTTTAATGGGCGAAC
>UQAQ01000007.1 GCA_900539115.1 uncultured Roseburia sp. | reverse complement strand
CATAATAAAAACCTCCAAACTGAGTAATTATATCTTACACCAGTTTGAAGGTTTACACAAACTTTGGGATACTCCCTCAAAAATCAGCATTTTTATCCTACATTCTGAAAGCAAAAAATATACATTCAGAATATAGGATAAAAATGCTACTTTTTTGAACTGTCGCTGATTTGTTCTAACATACCGATACTTTCAATAAAATCCTTCTCAACAGGAGAGAGTGCATCATCCAGTCGATTCTTATATTTATCATATTCCGCATGAGCTTTTTCGATAGCCTGCTTATGGCTGATGCGACCGCTGCTGGTAAGAATATCACGGCGTGTCATTTTCAGATAATCGTCAATGGTTTCCAGCCAGTCTTTCATATACATTGGTTCTTTGTTAAGGGCGTGTACCTCAGCAATATCAAGGTAGGCGGTGACAATCTTATTGAGAGCATCCAGCTCCTGTTCAGTAAGATAGTTTTTGGCAACTTCCACATCGGAGCGATGGATAGTGTCATTAGCCCATGAGGTAAGTCCCATGTTATCTTTTTCAGCATCGGCACGCTCGTAGATTACTTCTGCGGCGGTATGCTTGTGGGCAGCCCAGTGCATTTTGTTTTGTACCTGTTTGAAGAACAGGACAGAGCTTTCAGCATGGGGATCATAATCAATGCTGGTAGCATAGATTTCCAGAACCTTTCTCCAGAATATTCATATATTCCTTTAAGATTCCCATAGCCCAGATACGGAACTGTGTACCACGATGGGATTTCACACGGTAACCGACGGAGATAATGACGTCAAGGTTATAGTAATCTACCTGATATGTTTTTCCGTCAGAGGCAGTTGTTGCAAAATTTGCAACAACTGAATTTCGTTGTAATTCACCTTCTTCAAATATGTTTTTGATATGCCTTGAGATAGTAGATTTATCTCTTTGAAAAAGCTCTGCCATTTGGTCTAGTGAAAGCCATACAGTATCTTCATCAAATGTAGTTTCTATCTTGGTTAAGCCATCTTCGGTTGTGTACATAATTATGCTTGAATTTCTCATACAATCAGACCTCCTGTGTTGGTGTATCATTTTTCTTTGCTCTACTCTTATATACATTGTACTGATTCTTGCATTGCATTGTGGAGAGCAGAATTCCATGTTTGGCCGTGTGGCAGCAAATGCTTTGTCGCAGTGTTTACATACCTTCAGACTGGAATCGTCATCGGTCAGCACCAGCTTCTAATAATCCTTGATAGGATTGTAGATGGATGGCTTGGCATCGGCTGCAGGGGTTATATAACATTTCCCATCTGCAGAAGTGCGCCATTCATACTTATCATATCGTACCCAGTTTGAACTGGAGTTCTGAAAGATATTCTTCATTGTAATTCTTTTCTCTATAAAAACTATTACTATAATAACATGTCCGTGTGCATTTTCAAACAGCTTTTTTATCATTTGCATTATTTTTATCTTGTTTTGTTTCCAGCTTTGCCTGTTCTCTTGCAATCTTTCTCACCATAACCCCAATCTTTTTTATGATGTCAAGTTTTTCTTTGTCAAGTTTTTCAAGGGCTGTCGGTAAATCTTTTGCATGTCTGGACAGAAAATCACGTTCTTCTGAGATGGTATAATAAAGTCAATCATCCGCCCGGAGATAGAGGAAGGACAGGTACTGCAGAAAAAGGCGATGTGGATGGAGATGGAAGGGAAGTAGAGTGCCGTAAATAACATGATAGGATTAAAAGAGACTCTAATGAGAATCATTCACTCAAAGAGCCTCTTTTATTGGTTCATTTTAAAAGTTTTCGATATTCAGATGGTGAACAGCCTTTTTGTTTATGAAACAGTCGGCTAAAATACAGTGGGTTATCATAACCGACAATGCGTGCAATTTCATTTACGGCGTAATTTGTGGTTTCCAATAACATCTGAGCATTAGTGATTCGGATGGAGGTGATGAACTGCATAGGTGTTGTACCGGTAAATTTTTTAAAATTCCGAATAAACCAACTGACACTCATTCCTCTGGAAACAGCATATTCTTCGATGTTGATATCACGGTTATAGTTTTCGTTAAAATAGGACGCTGCAGTATCCATTTCATGATCGAGGTATTCGTTTTTTAGTACATGTTCGCACGTAAGCTCCCGGTGAAAAATAATCAGTAAATGGCGTAGCAGTAGTGTCAGCATTTCTTCGTAGTCCTCCTGACATCTTTGTAATTCTAAAATAATTCGTTTGAAAACACGCTCATATTCCAAAGAGGTTCCTACATGAAAGATACGCTGGTCATCCGGAAAACCATAATTTCTTAAAATCTTCTTTACATCACTTCCGGTAAAATGCACCCAGTAAACTTCTGTTTTATCAATGCCATAGTATTCATATTTCTGAAATTCCTTGGGGCGGTAAAGTACTATGTTTCCTGCGGTAACGACAGTATCGTCATCTGTGTTGTCAAAATGAAAATGAGCTCGTCCGGCTGCTATATAGATGATTTGAAAGTCAAGTCTTCCTCTGGGACGATAAGTTGGAAGCTTTGAGTGTGAGGATAGGCGATAGGTGCCACAGCTTCCTACAATAAGTGGTCGGCTTTTGTCTTTGAAGTCGATAAGGGAGTGGTTGTGATAACCGGAATTTATATACATTTTGAGTCCTCCTTTGGAAAGTGAAATATCTGACTGTTAGCAGTCAATGGTGAACCGGAGTTATAAAGTGAATGCCACCTCAAAATCCACGGTTTTTCGGTGAGAGCTACGCACATATAGTTTTAGCCCTTCCTAAATATCTGACTACAAGTAGTCAATATTTGAGAAGAACTAAAACGATGTTTACTTTAGTGTATCATTTTGTGCATATTTTGTCCATTTCTGTTTATAGACATTTTCTTTGCAAAAATGTATGATGGTTTCAAGGTAATACAAGGACGGAAGATAATGAGACACAGAAGGTATTTTATTGATCACCTAATGCGGTGAATAAAAAAATATATATTAAAGGAGGATTACACAATGCTCGTACCACGCTTTTATGAAGATTTGAATGTTATGCATGACAAGACAATGCCGGCAAGGACATATTACATTCCGGCATCAGTTCGTATGAATGATCTAGTGGAGCATCGGGAAAGATCGGATCGTTTTCAGCTGTTAAACGGAGAGTGGAAGTTTCAGTATTATAACAGCATTTATGACGTAACGGAATCATTTTATGAGAAAGGCTATGATGTTTCCGGGTTTGATCAGGTAACTGTTCCGGGTGTATGGCAGATGGATGGTTATGACACGCATCAGTACACGAATATTCGTTACCCATTTCCATTCGATCCACCATATGTGCCACAGAATATTCCATGCGGAGCATATGTTCATAACTTTGAATATCACAGAGAAAAAAAGGCATCAAAAGCATTTCTGAATTTTGAAGGTGTCGATAGCTGTTTTTATGTATGGGTAAATGGTGCTTATGCCGGATACAGTCAGGTGCCTCACGCTACCAGTGAATTTGATGTAACAGACTTGTTGAATGAAGGGGAAAATACATTAGCGGTTTTGGTGCTCAAATGGTGTGATGGATCGTATTTGGAGGATCAGGATAAGTTTCGGATGAGTGGCATTTTCAGAGATGTTTATTTGCTGAAAAGACCGGAAACGACAATCAGAGATTATTACATTACGACAGATGTAGAAAAAGACAGCGTTGTTGTGAAATTGGATATGCATTTTGTAGAACCGGTGGAAACGAAAGTTACTATAGAAGATAAATATGGAGCAGTCGTAGCAAGAGGGGAAACAGCAGAGAATGGTGTGTTAGAACTGACCGTGTTAAATCCGGTTTTATGGAATGCGGAGAATCCTTATTTGTATCAGGTTATTTTGACAATGCCGGATGAAGTGATCGTTGATCGGATTGGTTTCCGGACGATTGAAATTAAGGACAAGGTTGTTTATTTTAACGGAGAAAAGATTAAATTCCGTGGAGTCAACCGCCATGATTCTGATCCGGAGACAGGATTTGTGATCGATGTCCGGCAGATCAAAAAGGATTTAATGTTGATGAAGCAGCATAACTTTAACGCTATTCGTTCCAGTCATTATCCAAATGCACCATATTTTTATCAGATGTGCGATGAATATGGATTTATGGTGATTGATGAGGCGGATATTGAGGCGCATGGACCATTTATGCTGTACCGGAAGGAGGATACAGACCAGAACCGTTTTCACCATTGGAATGAAAAGATTGCAGATGATCCGGCATGGGAAAAGGCAATTGTGGACCGTGTCCAGCTTATGGTACAGAGAGACAAAAACCGTCCAAGCATTGTAATGTGGTCTATGGGAAATGAAAGTGCGTATGGATGTAATTTTGAAAAGGCGCTTGCATGGACAAAGAAGTTTGATCCGGACAGGATCACGCAGTACGAAAGTGCAAGATACCGTAATTATGATATTACCTATGATTATGACAATTTGGATCTTTACAGCCGGATGTATCCGTCACTGCAGGAGATAGAGGATTATCTGAAAAAAGACGGAAGCAAACCGTTTCTGCTGGTAGAATACTGCCATAGTATGGGAAACGGACCGGGAGATTTTGAAGATTATTTTCAGATGATTCATAAGGATGACCGGATGTGTGGCGGGTTTGTCTGGGAGTGGTGTGATCATGCAATCGCACATGGAACGGCAGAAAATGGAAAGACCAGATATTATTATGGAGGGGATCATGGAGAAACCATTCATGATGGCAATTTCTGTATGGACGGGCTGGTCTATCCGGATCGTACGCCGCATACGGGACTGCTGGAATATAAAAATGTCTATCGTCCGGTGAGAATCGTATCTTATGACCAGGAAAACGGACAGATGGTTCTTCACAATTATATGGATTTTGATGATTTGAAGGATTATGTGGATGTTTTCTATGAAATGACACAGGATGGCTTGACTGTGGAAAAAGGAAAACTGGCAAATGTTGTTGCATCACCCCATAGCGATGCGGAAGTGGAGTTGAAGCTGCAGGTCCCAAATACCGGTAAGATTTATCTGAAGCTTATTTACCGGTTGAAAAAGGAAATGCCCTTGCTTGAACAGGGGTATGAATTAGGTTTTGATGAAATGAAGCTTGCAAATGAGGATGATAGAAACAGACAGGCTGTAAAGTGGCTGGAGCAGGAAAAAGTAATCGGAACCATTGCTGTTAAGGAAAACGATAAGCAGATCGTGTTACAGGCAAAAGATTTTACTTATGTTTTAGATAAGCGTACCGGATTGTTTGAGGACATGCAGTTTGCCGGAAGAAGTTATATTAACCATCCAATGGAATTGAATATTTGGCGGGCTCCGACAGATAACGATATGTATATAAAACTGGAATGGGAAAAGGCACATTATGATGCTGCCTATACCAGAGCATACCGTATAGAGGTGCTTCAGAACAAGCACGGTGTGCTGATCATGGAGCATCTGGCAGTAGTAGCTGATACCGTACAAAAGATTTTGGATGTGGAAATGACATGGAAGATCAATGAAGACGGGAAAATAGAGGCGGTTATAGAGGCAGTAAAAGATAAAGAATTCCCGGATCTGCCAAGGTTTGGAATTCGGATGTTTTTGAATAAGAAAATGGATCAGATTACTTATTTTGGAATGGGACCACAGGAAAGCTACCGGGATAAACACCAGGCTTCCTGTCATGGATTGTTCCGTTCGAAGGTGGCTCAGATGCATGAAGATTATATTCGTCCACAGGAGAATGGAAGCCATTATGACTGTGATTATGTAGAGCTTACAAATGGTCAATGTGGAATTGCAGCAGTTTCAAAGAATCCATTTTCGTTTAACGCTTCTGTTTATACACAGGAGGAGTTGGAACGGGTATCGCACAATTATGAATTGAAAGAATCGGACAGCACCGTATTCTGTATGGATTATGCAATGAATGGAATTGGTTCAAATAGCTGCGGACCGGATGTCATGGATAAATATCGGTTTGATGAGGAAGCATTTCAGTTTCAGTTTGAATTAATTCCGTTTGTAAAAGGATAAAATTGTTTCTAAATAATAAATAGTGAAGGAGCGATTCTTATGGAGGAAAAGAAATACTTAAAATGGTACAACAAGATAGGATACGGATCTGGTGATATTGCGGGAAATGTAGTGTATGCATTCCTGACATCATTTGTGATGATATATCTGACAGATACGATTGGATTGGCATCCGGTATAGTGGGAACACTGATTGCCGTTTCCAAATTACTCGATGGATTTACAGACATCTTTTTTGGATCAATGATTGATAAGACGCATAGTAAGATGGGAAAGGCAAGACCATGGATGCTGTATGGTTACATTGGTTGTGCAATTACATTGGTAGCCTGTTTTGCAGTTCCAACAAGTCTTGGCAGGACGGCACAGTATGCGTGGTTCTTTATTGCGTATACGCTGTTGAATGGCGTGTTTTATACGGCAAATAACATTGCTTATTCTGCTCTGACATCACTTGTTACCAAGAACAGTAAAGAGCGTGTGCAGATGGGTTCTTACCGTTTCATTTTTGCTTTTTCAACCAGTCTTCTGATTCAAGCAGTTACTGTTGGATTTGTTGCAAAATGTGGTGGAGATGCAGCCGCATGGCGTATGGTTGCAATTATTTATGCAGTGATCGGATTAGTTGTGAATACTATTTCCACATTATCTGTTAAAGAACTTCCGGAAGAGGAATTAAATGAAGGAGACACAACAAGTGAAGAGGAAAAATATGGGCTGGTTCAAGCATTCAAGCTGCTGGTAAAGAATAAATTTTATCTGATGATCTGTGGTACTTATATTTTGCAGCAGTTATACAGTGCAATGATCGGTGCCGGTATTTATTATATGACCTGGGTTTTGAAAAACAAAAATCTGTTTGGACAATTTGCCTGGGCGGTAAACATTCCTCTTATCATTGCATTAATCTTTACACCAACACTGGTTGGAAAGTGGAATGGTATGTATAAGCTGAACTTGAGAGGTTACATCCTTGCCGTGATTGGCAGAGCTCTTGTTGTTGTTGCCGGATATATGGGAAGTATTCCTTTGATGATGGCATTTACAGCATTAGCAGCATTAGGACAGGGACCTTGGCAGGGAGACATGAATGCAGTGATCGCATCTTGTTCCGAGTATACCTACCTGACACAGGGAAAGCATGTGGAGGGTACGATGTATTCCTGTACTTCACTTGGCGTTAAGATTGGCGGAGGTATTGGAACGGCGGTCGTAGGATGGCTCTTAGAACTTAGTGGCTATGTGGGAACACATGCTGTTCAGCCACAGTCTGCGTTGAATATGATGCAGTTTATGTATCTTTGGCTGCCACTGATCTTTGATGTACTTATTATGTTTATCCTATCCAGAATGAATGTGGAGGAGACAAATGTAAAGATCAAAAAAGAAAAGGAGATGGGTTTATGGTAACACATGATTTGATAAAAAAAATAAAAAATGGAATGTATGATGAAACATTGAAAGATATTTATGTGGATGAGAAGAAAATAGCGTATGAAAGAGAGCGTTATATTAAGGCGATAGAGAGTTATACAGAACATTTTGGAGAGGGAGAAGTCTTTGTCTTTAGTGCACCGGGCAGAAGTGAAATTGGTGGGAATCATACAGATCATCAATGTGGAGAGGTGCTGGCAGCTTCCATTAACAATGATGCAATAGCTATTGTACAAAATTTGGAAGAACCGTGTGTCAGAGTTATATCTGCAGGATATGAGATGATCACGATATATCTGGATGATCTATGTAGGAGAGAAGATGAGGAAGCAACAACAACTGCATTAATTCGAGGGGTGTTGGCAAAAACAAAAGAATATGGATATCAGATAGGTGGTTTTCAGGCTGTTGTTACCAGTGATGTGCTGATAGGAGCTGGATTGTCTTCTTCAGCAGCGTTTGAAACATTGATGGGAACAATCCTGTCAGAACTGTTTAATGATGGAAAGATTTCGCCTATTGAAATAGCCATGATTGGGCAATTTGCAGAAAATGTATATTTTGGGAAACCATGTGGATTGATGGATCAGATGGCGTGTTCCGTTGGAAGTTTGGCACATATTGATTTTCAGAATCCGGCGGCACCATTGGTGGAGCGGATTGAGCTTGACTTGGATGGATACGGATATAGTCTTTGTATTACCGATACAAAAGGCTCACATGCGGATTTGACATCGGATTATGCAGCAATTCCGGAAGAAATGAAAAGAGCAGCAGCTTGTTTGGGAAAAGAAGTGCTTGGACAGGTTACGAGAAAAGAAGTACTTACTAATCTTCCGCGCATCAGAGAACAGACAGGAGATCGGGCAGCACTTAGAGCAATTCACTATGTGTGTGAAAATGAGCGAGTGCAAAAAGAAGTGGCAGCATTGAGAGAGAATAGATTTGGAGAATTTTTAAGATTAGTTAAAGAGTCAGGTGATTCTTCTTATAAGTATTTGCAGAATGTGTATGTGTGCCATGATGTGGAACATCAGAATGTTTCTATTGCATTGGCTGTCAGTGATATGATTTTAGGCGTGCAGGGAGCAAACAGGGTGCATGGTGGTGGCTTTGCCGGAACAATACAGGCATTTGTACCAAATGATATTGTTACATTATATAAAACAGAGATGGAAAAGGTGTTTGGAGATGGTGCTTGTGATGTACTTAAAATTCGCAAATATGGTGGAATTCAAGTGATGTAAGATACTCAAAAAAGACAAGGAGGAATGGTTATGGGTAGCATTTTAGTATTAGGTGGAGCTGGATATATTGGCTCACATACTGTTTATGAGTTGATCGAGGCAGGAAAGGATGTGGTGGTTGTAGATAATCTTGAAACAGGTTTTCGGGCAGCGGTTCATCCGAAAGCGAAGTTTTATGAAGGAGATATTCGTAACCGAGCTTTTATTGACTCTGTATTTGATAAAGAAAATATAGATGGAGTTATTCATTTTGCAGCTAATTCGCAAGTGGGCGAAAGTATGATAAAACCATTGAAATATTATAGTAATAATCTTTGTGGTACAGAAGTGCTGTTGGAGAGTATGGTTGCACATAGCGTAGATAAGATAGTGTTTTCTTCTACGGCGGCAACATATGGAGAACCGGAGCGAATTCCTATTATGGAATCGGATCGTACACTTCCGACAAATTGTTATGGTGAAACAAAATTGTCTATGGAAAAAATGTTTAAATGGACGGCAAATGCACATAACTTAAGATTTGTGTCCTTGCGTTATTTTAATGCTTGTGGGGCTCATCCTAATGGAAAGATTGGAGAGGCTCACAATCCGGAAACACATCTTATTCCTTTAATTTTGCAGGTGCCAAATGAAAAGAGAGAGTATATTTCTATTTATGGAACGGACTACGACACAAAGGATGGTACTTGTGTCAGGGACTATATTCATGTAAACGATCTTGCACAGGCTCATATTCTTGCAATGAAGTATCTTTGTGATGGAAATGACAGCAATATATTCAATCTTGGAAATGGAGTTGGTTTTACGGTAAAAGAGGTTGTGGAAACTGCGAGAAAAGTGACAGGACATCCAATTCCGGCGAAGGAAGAACCACGTCGAGCAGGAGATCCATCTATGTTGATCGCTTCCAGTGCAAAAGCAAGGGAAGTGTTAGGATGGAATCCGCAATATGCAGATTTGGAAACAATTATCGGTACGGCATGGAAATGGCATAAAAGTCATCCAAATGGATATCAGAATGTGTAAAGGGGGGAGTGTCATGATTAATGAGTATATCAATGAACTTGTGGCGTATGGATTGAACCAGGGATTGGTTGATCCGGAAGATGAAGTATATGTGACGAATCGCCTTCTGGAATTATTTCAATTGACAGAGCATGAAGGAACAGCGAAAGAGGTTAGATCAGAAAGAGAATTGTCACAGATTTTAAATGATATGTTGGAATATGCATGTCGGCAGGGGATGCTGGAGGAAGAAACAATTACGGAAAAGGACTTGTTTGATACAAAGATTATGGGAATATTGACACCCCATCCCTCTGTGGTTCGCAGGCAGTTTTGGGATAAATACAATATATCTCCTAAAGCTGCAACCGATTTTTATTATCAGTTTAGCCAGGCAACAAATTATATTAGAAAAGATCGAATTGCAAAGGATGAGAAATGGACAGCAAATACAGAATTTGGTGCAATGGATATAACCATCAATTTATCAAAACCGGAAAAAGATCCTCGTGATATTGCAAAGGCAGGAAAAGCAAAAAAATCGGGGTATCCGAGTTGTTTGCTATGCAAAGAAAATGAAGGTTACGCCGGACATATTTCTCATCCGGCAAGACAAAATCACAGAATTATTCCGATTACATTGTGTGGAGAACAGTACAATTTACAGTATTCGCCGTATGTGTACTATAACGAACATTGTATTGTTTTCAATGATCGGCATATTCCAATGAAAATTGATAAAGCGGTTTTTGCCAAATTGTTGGATTTTGTGCGGCAGTTTCCACATTATACGGCAGGATCGAATGCAGATCTCCCGATAGTAGGTGGTTCTATACTGAGCCATGATCATTTTCAAGGAGGCGGATACGAATTTGCAATGGCAAAGGCTCCATATGAGACGGAATTTTCATTAAAACAATTTCCGGACGTTCATGCAGGAACTGTAAAATGGCCTATGTCTGTTATTCGTCTACAAGGGAATAATACAGAGTCATTGGTAGGGGCTGCTGACTGCATCCTGTCTTGCTGGCGTGGATATACAGATGAAAAAGCATTTATTTTCAGCGAAACCAATGGAGTACCACATAACACGATCACACCAATTGCAAGAAAGAGAGGAGATCTGTTTGAATTAGACCTAGTGTTACGAAATAATATTACCACAGAAGAGTTTCCGTTAGGTGTGTATCATCCACATCCGGAATATCACCATATAAAAAAAGAAAATATTGGTTTGATCGAAGTGATGGGACTGGCAGTTCTCCCGGCTAGATTGCAAATGGAAATGGCGGAGCTGGAACGTAGAATTCTGCAGAATGAGGATCTGCGGGAAAGCGATTTGACCAAAACGCATGCGGATTGGGCAGAAAAATGGCTGCCAAACTATGAAATTACAGAAGAGAATATTCATGCAATCGTGCAAAAGGAAATAGGAATTGTTTTTGCAAAAGTTTTGGAATGTGCAGGTGTTTATAAGAGAACACCGGAAGGACAAGCTGCCTTCAAAAAATTTTTGGAGTGCATATAAAAAAAGGACCATTTCACATTTGTGAAGTGGTCTGCTTTTTCAGTATTCAGTTTTCACAAATAGTCCTTTTAGCCAGATTATGCATGATATACATGTTCAAAGTATTCTTCATAGAAAGCTAAAAGGTTGTTCATATAGTTTTTGAATCTGCTCATTTTGTATTCCTCCTTTCCTTGTTTGCAAGTTCATTATAGGACAGGCTGGATAAGAATGCTTGCCAAATTAAAAGAAAATGTAGACAAATGTTGCAGAGGAAATCAACAATTAAGTAATAAAGGGGAGATGTATCAATGCATTTGACGTTTAAGGAAACAAAGGAAGAGGTATATGCGGCGCAAAGAGTGTCAAAACATGTATCTCCACATTTACATAATGCATTGGAGATTGTGTGCGTAACGGAAGGAACACTTGAGATGGGAGTGGGGCAGGAATTATATCATATGGAAAAGGGTGATATCGGATTTGTCTTTTCTGATATTATTCATCATTATCAAGTGTTTTCAGAAAAAACGAGCCGAGCGGATTATATCTTGGTTCCGTCTTCTTTTGCAGGTGTATTTAAAGATAAAATACAAGGGTATGCTCCTAAATATCCGGTTATTCGTGCGGGGCAGATTGAACCAGATGTTTATAATGCAATTCAGGCGATTATCCAAATGGAAGAAAACGAACCTATGATTGTTCAAGCTTATGTTCAAATTGTGCTGGCAAGATGTATAGGAAAAATGGAATTGGTGGAAAAAAGTTGCGTGGGGAGTGATGATTTGATATACAGAACAGTATCTTATGTGTCGGGAAATTTTAGGAAAAAATTTTCTCTAGAGGAGATGGCACATGATCTTGGAGTAAGTATGTCTTGTCACGAGTATTTTCTAAAACATTTCATCGTAATTTCAATCAGTATCTTAATGATGCCAGATTGAGCTATGCATGTACAAGGCTAGTGAATTCGGGAGATACAATTCTTGATATCTGTTTGGATAGTGGCTTTGATAGCCAGAGAACATTTAATAGAGCGTTTAAGGAACGCTATAGAATTACTCCGAGCGAATATCGAAAATTAAAACGATAAGCAGGTTAAGGACAGATTTCAAGAAAATTAAAAAACGATTTATTTTGATAAGCGGATGTGGTAAAGAGATATGTTCTTTGAAGGGAAGCGTAAGCTTCCCTTTTTGAATTCAGGCTCATAACGTTTGTTCGTGTTTGCCATTTTAATCACCTTCACTTTCATTTTGATTATATCATTTATTCCAGTGTTGGTGTTACAACTTTATTATACCATCTCAGTTACCTGTGGATTTTTTTTGTTATAAAGGAAAACAGATACTAGAAAATTCAATTTAAGTACCAAATATATCATAGAATAATCTTACAGATAGGGTTATAATTAAAATACTATTTTAATCAATTTAGAAGGAGGCAATTATGCAAATAGCAAGTAGAAAAGTAATCGCAGTCCTTATGGTTTCGGCTCTTTGTATCACAACACTATCCAGTGCCGGAAGTGATGTAGAAGCAAAGGCTAAGGCTTCTCTTAAGACCAAGAAGATTTCTGTTAAGGTTGGAAAGAAAAAGAGTATATTGATCAAGAATAAAACTAAGAAATATTCTTATTCTTTTACCAGCAGTAACAAACAAGTGGCAAAAGTAACATCAAAAGGGAAGGTTACCGGAATTAAAGCTGGAAAAGCGACTATAACAGTAAAAGAAGTTTTGAAAAAAGGTAAAAAGAAGAAAAGAACATTGGGAAAGGTTAAAGTTACGGTAACTGGCATGAAAAAGAAGAATGTAGCAACGCCAACACCGGAAACGGTAAACAAGGCAGCACCAACAGCAGAGGTAAAAACAACACCTACAGCGACACTGTCTGCAACAGCACCGGTTGAGCCGACAGCATCAGCAACGCCAGCCGCAACGGAGACTGCAGCACCAACACCGATCGTAACACCACGTCCAACATTGGCGCCCGGTATGCCGGAATTAGATAAGAACAATCTTGCTGTAGCGGACTATCCGGGTATTGCATCCGATGTGCCGGATCTGGATATAATTCGTGTTGGTCAGAACTACTACATGGTAAGTACAACGATGAACCTTGTTCCTGGTGTCCCTGTTATGAAGTCGACAGATCTTGTTCATTGGGAAATTGTAAACTATGCATGTAACCGTTTCCCGGACAAGGATTTATTTAATCTTGAGAACGGACAGCAGACATATAAGAATGGTTCCTGGGCAGCATCAATAAAATACAATGAAAAAACAAAACTTTTCTATGTAATCTACAATGTTAACAATGATGGTTTTTATTGTTACACGACACCGGATATCGAGAATGGTACGTGGAAAGCATATTACATACAGACAAGTTTTCATGACCCGGCATTGATCTTTGACGGTGACGGAATGTATGTTATCTACAATGGAAATAATATTCAGAAGATTTCTTTAAAAGAATCATCGGCAGAAGGTGGAATTGGAGAAGTTGTAAAAGAAGGCGGTTCAAGAGCGCTGTTTAATAAGACATTGGGCGGATTCAACTGGTCTTTATGGGAAGGTGCTCATGCTTATAAGATTGGTGATTACTATTACCTTATGATCATTGGTTCTTATGGAAGCTGGTTCCGCAGAGAAGTATGCTATAGAAGTAAAAAATTGTATGATAGTAAGGCGTCAGACTGGGAAGCTCAATTGATCTTTGAAGGCTCTACATATGAGTATGGAACCGGTATCGCACAGGGTGGTATTGTGGACACGATCTATGGTGACTGGTATGGATTCCTTTTCCAGGATCATGATGGTCTTGGTCGTGTTCCGTCTATACTTGCTGTAAACTGGAATTATGTTGATACAAAGAATAACAAGTCTTATCCAGACTGGCCGATGATGGGTTACTATGATGATAAAGGAAACTTTGTAAATTGTCTTGGAACAAACCAGAAGGTTCAGAATCCACTTACTATCCAGTTGAATAAGAGTGATAAGGAAAGTTACATTGTTGGTGATGATGACTTCTCCTATCCGGATTTTAAGGAAGGTGACAGCCTAAAGAAAGTATGGCAGTGGAACCATAATCCGGATGACGCCAACTGGTCAGTAACAGAAAATCCTGGTTATTATCGAATTAAAAACGGTAAGGTAGCAGGGAATATCTGGTTTGCAAGAAACTCTCTGACACAAAGAACGGTAGGGCCTAACTTTACATCAGAGACATGCGTTTTGACAGAAAATATGAAACCGGGTGATTATGCAGGTCTTGCTGCAATCAGTGCACACTATGGAATGGTTGGTGTAAAATGCGATGAAAATGGTAACCGTTACGTATTCCAGGGCTGCAATAGTAATACGAATAGTGGTGCAAAGGCGAAGAAAGAGGATAAGATAGAAGAAAATGCTGTTTCTGAAGAAAAGATCGAAGGAAACGCACCAGTATATCTTAAGATTGAGTATGCCTTTAATACAGGCAATACAAGAGCAGATAGAGCAAACTTCTTCTATAGTTTAGATGGAGAGAATTGGAAGAGCATAGGCGAAACATTCTCACTTGGATTTGATACTGCGACAACATTTATGGGAACAAGAAGCTGGCTTGTAAATTATGCAACAAAAGAAGCTGGTGGATATGTTGATTTTGATTATTACAAAGTAAAATAAAATGATACCATTTCTGCCGGCAAGATTGTCTTGCCGGCAGTTTTTTTATTGTGCGCCTTGCGGCGCACGTTTCTAATGGGTGAAAGTCCCTAATCCGCCCTAGTAGTGGGAAGGATACAGCCAAAGACAAGGGTGTCCATCGTGAGGTGGAATCTGAAGGAAGTCGGATGGCAAATCTCTGGTCTGACGAACGGTTCAGTGTATTTGCAGCGACGGGATATAATGCTGTGCTGGGAGTACAGTTGTTTCGGATGAAATTTTCAGAATAGGATTTGCAGAAATATACATAAAGGAAAGGAATGAGTGAGAATGAGCAATATTGTTGTTTTAATGGGAAGTGTGCGAAAAGGCGGCAATACGGATCTGCTTGTACAGGCATTTGCGGAGGGAGCCGAGAAAAATAATACGGTTGAAATAATTTCCGCAGCCGATTACAAAGTGAACCCTTGTATTGGATGTAATACCTGCTTTGAAAGAGAGGGAAACAGGTGTTTTCAGGAGGATGACATGCAGGAAATTTATGGGAAATTGAAAGAGGCAGATGTACTCGCGATTGCTTCGCCTGTATATTTTTATGGCGTCAGTGCGCAGTTAAAGGCAATTATTGACAGACTGCACACACCTATGCGAAATGAATTTAGGATTAAAAAACTGGCATTGATATTAGTAGGTGCAGCCACTTTGCCGGAGCTGTTTGATTCGATTAAGGTACAGTATCAACTGGTGTTAAATTATTTTAAACTTGAAGATGCGGGAATGGTACTTGTGAGAGGGGCAAAAGATAAGGGGGATGTGAAAAATACAGAAGGATTAGAGGAGGCTTATCAACTGGGTTTGTCGATTATTTAGCCGGATGACACGATTCGTATCGCCGATGTGACGGGGCTTTTGAAAGACTTTTTGTACATAAAAGGATTGTACGCAAAAGAGAAGATCTAATGGTTTCTCTTGACAAGTTACCTTTCGGTAAATATAATATAAGGTAACCAAACGGTAACTTATAATTTTAAACGCCTATGCATAGACGGGATTGCAATAAACCTAATGTGCAGGGGAATTTTGATGTGAAAAAACTTCATGGAGCATATCGTTTTATGATGAGTATTATGGTTAAAACTGCCGGGAAAGCATTAGTGGAAAAAGCAGATCGTACTCAGGAGGAAAATGATATGCTGGATATGATGTTAAATGGCGGAAAACGTGTGACAAAGCAGAATTTGAACACGGTCATTGACTGGTATAAAAACAGTTATTTGCAGGAGGCAGAAAATGAAAGATAAGATTTATCCAAGAACTTCAGATAAGCAGACGGTTTATCTGAAAAATGTTGTAAATAATCCCAATATAGAAGTTGGAGATTATACGATGTACAACGATTTTGTACAGGATCCAATAGATTTTGAGAAGAACAATGTTTTGTATCATTATCCGGTTAATCAGGATAAACTGAAAATAGGAAAATTTTGCTCGATTGCGTGCGGAGCAAAGTTTTTATTTACAAGTGCTAATCATACAATGAAATCGTTGTCAACTTATCCATTTCCGATCTTTTTTGAAGAATGGCAATTGGATGGAAAGGATATTTGCGATGCGTGGGATAATAAAGGGGATATTGTGATTGGCAATGATGTGTGGATTGGTTATGAAGCGGTCATTCTTTCCGGTGTGACGATTGGAGATGGTGCAGTGATCGGCAGCCGGGCGGTTGTCACAAAAGATGTCGAACCTTACACAATTGTTGGAGGGGTTCCGGCAAAGCCCATCCGTAAACGTTTTGATGAGCAGATGATAAAGAAACTGGAAAAAATTGGATGGTGGAATTGGGATGAAGAACAGATTCGGCAGAACCTTGAGGCGATACAAGTTGGAGATGTTGATGCATTGAGCAGGTTCAAAATACAATAAAGTCAATACAGCAGTCTGCCCTCTTTCGTATACCCATTTACGCCATTTGTCAAAAGATAATCTTCTCCACCACGGATCGCATCGCAGTAGTCATGAATGTCTTTTAGTTTTCGCCGGAATGCGACGCCGCCACCGAATAACGCGGTATTGTGAATGTCCGAACCGGCGGTCATTGGCAGGTGGTATTTTGTGGCATAGGCGATTGCTTTTTCGTCAAATTCCGGGTTGTTGTGGCTGAGGCTTTTCGGATGGGAGTGGGTGGCATTGATGCCCTCTACGCCATCGACATATTTTGGAAATAAACGAATTTCCGGGATGTACGGTTCTTCACGAAACGGATGGGCGTGGATAACCATTCCACCGGCTTCATGTATCCATTCATATTGTTCCTCGATCGTGGCATTTTCAATTTCAGGGTGGGAAATGAGCCATTCAAGAGTGATGCCATATACTAAAAATTCGGTACCCCGGTAACCGGCTTCGTAGCCAAAGAAAACGTCGAGTCCTATTTTTTCACCCCATTTCCTGGTTTCCGCATAAGCACGGTAATATTCGCGGATCCATTTTTCCCACGGCAGAGACGGGTCAATACAATGGTTTCCATGCCAGTTGTGATTGGTTACAATGATCCCGGTGTAACCCGCCTCTTTGCACGCCTGCGCCATTTCTTTTCCGGTGGAGCGGGCACAGGCAGAGGCTTCGCTCGTGTGCAGATGGGTTTCATATAAATACGGATATTCTTTTCTTAGGTTTTCAAGAACAGTCATAGGAACACTTCCCCTTAAAATATTTGAAAATAGTATAGCATGTTTGCAAAAGAGGTGCAAGGAAGGGAAGAAAATCTTGACAAGTAACCGAACGGTAACTATAATATAATGTAACCGATTGGTAACTTTTAAAAACAAGGAGGAAAAAAGGATGAAACTTTATTTTGGAAATGCGACGACAACGGCAACGACGATTATGATCTTGTGTCTTTTGGGATTTATGGGATATACGGTCGTTCACCGGGAAAATGTAACTTACTGGGGACGAAGAAGCCTGCTTCTGCTCGTATTTGGTCTGGTTATATGCTGTTTTGCGGCGGCAAGAGACGGATTAGATAAGACAATACAAAATGCGGTAGATGGAAGCTGTGCACCGGGGGTATTTCCACTTGTGAGCTTTCCGAATCTTATCGGATGCATCGGGGCAGCTGTCATTGTGATCGCGGCCATTGCCACTCCTATTGCAAAATCCCAGCAGGCAAGGGAAGTCTGGTTCTATGTTATGTCCGGCGGAGCCCTTTTGAAAATAGCAGTAATGGAAATAGCAAGAATTGTGGGGTGAAAAGAGGATTTCCATGACAAAATGTGTCATTCTCATTTGGTAAAATTTATATAATGGTAATTATTCGAAATGCGAATAAGGGCGTCGGGAGTCCTGAATCGTTACATATAATAGTTTTGCCGGTATAGAAAGGGGATTTTGTTATGGATGTTTATTCTTTGATCAATTCAAAAGACATTGCGGAATATTTGCGGGAAATTCACTATGAATTCAACTCGCTGGAGACAGCGTGGCTTATTTGGAAAAATGATTATCTTACCTTTGACGAAAAAAAGAAGAAGTGGCACGAAGTGATCGAGACGATGCCCGACTGCGAGGTGTCGGAGCGTGAAGGATGGCATACAGGCTGGGAAAGTCTTCATCAGATGCTGCAAGAGTATATGGATCTGGTGGATGAGATCCGGGAAGATTTTGAGAAAGACCCGGAACCCGGGAAATATGTTTATCAAAATTCGTATTATGATGAAATAGAGCAGTATAACAGAGCGCGTGAAGTTTTTCCGGATTTTCGAAGCTGCGCGGAGGATGCGAAAGAGGACGTTTTCTATGTTGATCTGCCGGTCGTTACGTATTGGTTGGAGAGACAGGCAGTGCAGGATGTAGAGGACAGAGTTATCTTGACATACCGGAAAGATGGGGCTTTTATGAATGTGTTTGAAAAGTATAAGGGTACAACGAAGGAGAATGACCTGCTTTGCAACAGTTTTGAAGGTATTTGGCTGGATATCCCGACGCCGTTTAAAAAAGGGGATATTGTGTGGAATCCACGTAATCCGGATCCCGAGGAAAGAATTGTCGTCGTAGACGGGGTATCCAATTGGGGCGATACGGAATTGCTGCAGAAAAGCGGGGATTCTTCGGACATGTATGTCTATGGCTATCTTCCTATGGCGGATGGGTCCGTCTTTTATCATCCGCTAATGCGGAATAATTATATGGATATGGAATATTATCACGGAACATTTCAGGAGCATGAGAAGATTCTGAAGGGGCTGAGTGCTTATTTAAAAGGAAAAATTTCCCTGTATCAATTTTTAATCTTATATCGTAAGTCGTTATTGGATATGTTGCCAAAGGGGATTCCGTTAGATCAAATTATTGGGGGAGAGGTTGATGTGTAAAAAATTGAATACAACTCAAAAGGCTTGACAAGCGAAGAACGACTTAGTATCATGGAAGAAGAACGAATTCAGGAATTGATGAAAAAATTGTAAGGATACAACTGAGAGGAGAACAAACATGCCTGTTTTTGATTTTACCCACACTCCGGATGCCGGAAAAGCGCCGGAATGTACATATACAATATTTCAGTCCAATGAGAAAAATCCGACGGTGGATAACCCGCTCATGGTCTTAGAAACATTGGAGGAAGGAAGCTGCCATCATCCGATCGGATTGATCACGAATCCGGTGAAAAAGACAGCATTTGAATATCAGGGAGAAAATGGTACGGTGAGTGCTAATATACTTCGCATGGACGCACGTTTTACCGGTCTTTTTAAGTGGCTTGGGGAAAACCATATTAAAGTGCGCCTTTCCGGAGAAAATACAGCCGAAGGGTATGCGGTTTATAAAGTACGCGAGGTCAGTTTTGGCGGCGGTACGAAACTTTCTGCAGAAGACGGATTTTTGCAATTTATGATCGGACGGCTGCTTGCCAGCGATGCGCCGGAGATCGATGAACTTGAGGAAGAAGATGAAGACGGCGATAATATGAAACTTACGAGCCTTCAGAGTATCGTCGATTTTATGAATTGCGCCGGAAGAACATTGCCGGACAATGTGCGGCTTTGGGCGAGAAGAAATCTTGCCGTGGCAAGATCAAGCGAAGTGACAGCGGAAGAAAAGAGACATGCCCAGAGAGCACTTTCCATGATGATGAACATTCAGTGGAAGAGCAATTATTTTGAATCCATTGACCCGGATGAGGCGAGACGAATCCTGGATGAGGAATTGTACGGGATGGAATCCGTGAAACAACGTATTATCGAGACGATCATTCAGATCAATCGTACACATACACTGCCGGCGTATGGTATTTTGCTTTGTGGCCCGGCAGGTACCGGAAAATCGCAGATCGCGTATGCCGTAGCACGTATTCTGCGGCTGCCATGGACGACACTGGATATGAGTTCGATCAACGATCCGGAGCAGCTTACCGGAAGTTCACGTATTTATGCGAATGCAAAAGCAGGTATTATCATGGAAGCCTTTGCAATGGCAGAATCTTCCAATCTTGTATTTATCATCAATGAGCTGGATAAGGCAAATTCCGGAAAGGGAAATGGAAATCCGGCGGACGTGCTTTTGACCTTATTGGACAATCTTGGATTTACGGACAACTACATTGAATGTCGTATTCCGACCGTAGGAGTGTATCCGATCGCGACGGCAAATGACAAGGAAAATATCAGTGCGCCATTGATGTCACGTTTTGCAGTTATTGATATACCGGACTATACGATCGAAGAAAAGAAAACCATCTTTTCTCAGTTCGCCCTTCCGAAAGTGCTGAAACATATGAGCATGCAAAAAGAGGAATGTATCATCGGCGAAGATGCCTTGGATGCGATTATGGAAAAATACAAAGGAACGACGGGAATCCGTCCATTGGAGCAGGCAGCAGAACATCTTGCGGCACATGCGTTGTATCAGATCGAAGCAAATCATGTGGAAAAAGTAGAATATACAGCGGCGATGGTAAAAGAACTGTTGGACATTGAATAACAAGGGAGGGAGCCGATGCGGTTACTGCATTTGTCAGATCTTCATCTCGGAAAACGCGTGAATGAATTTTCGATGGTGGAAGATCAGCGTTATATATTACGGAAAGTGCTGGAGATCATTGACGAGGAGAAGCCGGATGGAGTGATGATCGCAGGAGATATTTACGATAAATCTGTGCCAAACGAAGAGGCAGTAAAACTTCTTGGCGGATTTTTATCAAACCTTGCAAAACGGGAACTGCAGGTGTATATCATCAGTGGAAACCACGACTCTGCGGTTAAACTTGCATTTGCGTCAGATTTGATCGACCGCAGCGGAATTCATTTTTCCCCTGTGTATGAGGGGAAGGTGGAACCGTTTTCTTTGGAAGAAAATGGAAATAAAATCAATATTTATATGCTTCCGTTTGTTCGGCCAATTACTGTCAAAACGGTATTTCCAGAGGAAACTGACAATATCAAAAATTATTCTGATGCGTGCCGTGTGGCAATTGACCACATGGACGTTGACGAAACAAAATGCAATATTCTGATCGCGCACCAGTTTGTGACCGGGGCCTCCCGCTCGGATTCGGAGGAAATGATCGGGGGACTGGATAACGTCGATGTTTCGGTGTTTGATGCCTTTGATTATGTCGCACTTGGGCACATTCATGGTCCGCAGCGGGTAGGAAGAGATACGGTCCGCTATAGCGGAACTCCGCTTAAATACTCCTTTTCTGAGGCCAATCATCATAAATCCGTGACGATATTAGACATCGAAGGGAAAACGATTGCGATACGTACGGCTCCGTTGATTCCCAAACATGATATGCGGGAAATCAGTGGAACATTTGAAGAATTAACCAAAGAATCTTTTTATCAAGACCAGAAAACCGACGATTATCTTCACGTCACATTGACAGATGAGGAAGATATTCCGGATGCGATGGGAAAACTTCGAAAAATTTACCCAAATCTTATGAAATTGAATTATGATAATACGCGGACCAGGCAGGATCAACTGGTGGAAAAGGGCGCGGATGTGGAGCATAAACAGCCGATCGAATTGTTTGAAGAATTGTATGAGATGCAGAATAATCAGCCGATGAATGAAGAGCAGCGCGCGTTCGTGCAGGATATGATGAAAACCGTGTGGAAGGAGTGAGGATATGAGACCGTTATATTTGACAATGACAGCATTTGGACCGTATGCGGATACAAAAAAACTGGATATGGGAAAATTAGGAAATGACGGATTGTATCTGATCACAGGAGATACGGGAGCCGGCAAAACTACGATATTTGATGCCATCTGCTATGCTTTGTACGGAAGACCGAGCGGAGAAAACCGTGAGGAATGGATGCTTCGTTCCACGTACGCCGACAGTGACACGAAAACGGAAGTGCGTCTTGTCTTTTCGCATCGGGGACAGACCTACGAGGTGGCAAGAAATCCGGAATACGCCAGAAAAAAACAGCGTGGAGAGGGCATGACGACCGAAAAAGCCAATGCGGAACTGATTCTGCCGGATGGCGTCGTGGTATCGGGGAAAAAGGAAGTAACCACTGTGATAGAAGACCTGCTGGGCGTGGACAGGGAGCAGTTTACCCAGATCGCGATGCTCGCGCAGGGAGATTTCCTGAAACTTTTGATCGCGCCGACATCGGAGAGGCAGGAGATTTTTCGCCGTTTATTTCAGACGGAGCGTTATCTGAATCTGCAAAAGAAACTTTCGGGCGAAGCAAAGCAGTTGTACGGAAACTGCCAGGACCTTAGAAAGAGCATGGAGCAGTATATTCAGGGGATTTTATGTGAGGAAGAAAATGTATTATTTTTGGAAGTGGAAAAAGCAAAAAAGAAAGAACTTCCAATCGAAAAAGTATTGGAAATACTGAGCAAATTAGAACAGGAAGATGTCGAAAAGGCTCGAAAAATAAGAGAAAACGAGACGAAAATAGACGAAGAATTAGAAAACGTAAATGCAAAGATCGGGCAGGCAGAGCAGATAGAAAAAATGCAAAAAGAATTGCAGGAAGCCGGAGAGCAGATTCAGACTCTGCGCGAAGAAAGAGAACTTGCAAAACAGCAGCGGGAGCAGGCGAAAAAAGAGCAGGAGGGGACAGAAGAATTTCTGCGTCAGGCGACGGAGATTCATCTGGAACTTCCAAAGTACGAAAAAGTGGAAGAACTGGAGAAGATAATTCAGAATGCGGGGCATTCTGCCGAACGGATTAAAACCCAATTATTGGAAAAAGACAAAGGCATAAAAGACCTTGAAATAGAACTGGAAAAATACAGACAAGAATTGCAGATGCTCGCAGATACCGGGGAATTGCAGGAAAAATTACGACATGAAATAGAGCGGTTAAACGAAAAAATACAGAAGATCAAACAGATCAAAGCAAAACAGAAAGATCTGACAGAACGGGAAAGTGAAGCAAGGGAAGCACAGAAACAATACCTTGCGGCAGACGAAGCCTATAAGAAGGAAAAACAGGTATATGAACGGATGGATCAGGCCTATCGTGACGGACAGGCGGGGTTATTGGCAAGTCGTCTGGTGGAAGATATGCCATGTCCGGTCTGCGGTTCATTGAGTCACCCGAAACTGGCAGAACTTTCGAGCGAAGTGCCACATGAGGAGGAACTTAAAAAGGCGAAAATGTCGTGCGAGCGAGCTTATGAAAATGTGAATGAGAAGGCAAAACAGGCAAACATTTATCATACCAAAGCAACAGAGGCAGCGAGCCATCTGACGGAGGAACTTTCGCAGTTGTTTGGTAAGGTGACGGACGCGGACGAGCAGATCGCGGCATTGGAAAAAGAGACAAAAGAGAAGCTTTTGAAAAGACAGAACGAATTGTCAGAAGAAGAGAAGAGAATACAGAGAAAAGTTTGGTTAGAGAAAAAAATTCCGGAAAGTGAAACTGCTTATGAGAAAGAAAAACAAAGCAGAGAAGAACTTGTGGCATCTCAGATCAAGGCGACGGAAACACTTGAAAATGCGAAGAAACAAAAGCAGGAAATAGTGGCAGATCTGCGTTTTTCCGGCTACCGGGAGGCGGCGCAGAAAGAGCAGGAAATCCGAATTTCAGTCAAGAAAAAGCAGGAAAAATTTGACAGTGCTGACAAGACATATCAGCAAAAAAGTCAGGCGGTTTCTGCGATGCAGGGAACGATCGATGGACTTCAAAAAGCGATTGAAACGGCAGAAACCATAGATCTTCCGGAATTTTTGGAACGCCAGAAGACTTTGATGGGGAAGCGGACGATATTTGACGAAAAAATGAAAGAAATCCATACGCGCCGGAAAACGAACGCGGGCATTCAGGAAAATATAAGTAAAAATGCAGGTGAACTTTTGGCGCAGGAGAAAAAATATGCGTGGGTCAATGCACTTTCTGCGACGGCAAACGGAACATTGACGGCGAAAGACAAAATCAGTCTCGAAACCTATGTACAGATGACGTATTTTGATCGTATCATTTACCGCGCGAATCTACGGTTTATGAAAATGTCCGATGGACAGTATGAGTTAGAGCGCGTGCGGGAAGCGGAGAATAAGCGGAGCCAGAGCGGATTGGAATTATGTGTTATCGATCATTATAATGGCACACGGCGAAGTGTCAAGTCGCTTTCCGGCGGGGAGTCGTTTATGGCATCGTTGTCATTGGCGCTGGGGCTCTCCGATGAGGTGCAGGAGTCGGCAGGCGGAATCCAGATCGACACGATGTTTGTCGATGAAGGATTTGGCTCGCTCGATACTGAAAAAACACTTCCACTGGCATACAAGGCGCTGGTCGGAATTACCGAAGGACATAAGCTGGTCGGTATCATATCGCATGTGTCGGAATTGAAGGAAAAAATCGACAAACAGATTGTCGTAACGAAAGATACGACGGGACGCAGCGACGTTTGTATCCGGGTATGACAAAATAGTTACATCACATTTAATAGATAAGAAAGACTCATCAAAAGTACCAGAAATACGAGGCTGCTTATCGTGAAATACAAAAGATAAGCACCTTTTTTTTCAGGCATTTCTTTGGCTAAAAATTTGAATGAAATCAGGCTTGCCATGGAGGCAATCAGCGTGCCTAGTCCACCAAGATTTACTCCGATGATCAAGTCGGCATATTGACGAGTAAATCCTGACAAAAGAATTGCAGCGGGAACATTACTCATAAACTGGCTGGCAAGGATTGCAGTAAGCGTTTCATGTCCATTGATAATATTAGCAACGGTATCATGAAAAAACGGAATTCGCCCAATATTTCCGATAAAGATAAAAAGGGCGGTAAATGTGAAAAGAAGAGAATAATCAATTTTCTTAAAAGTTTTCCGACTGTAGCCAATCATGCTGATAAGGACAATATTTAAAGTGATTTTCCACGGTATCACATGAAGAACAGTAAGCAGGCAGGTCAGAAAAAGGAGAGAAAAGCCGAGAACGGAAAGCGGACTTTGAATGGATGCCTTTTTTTCAAAATTTACCTGAATAGCACTCGATTCCCGGCGGCATATAATAAGAATCCATGCACAGAGAAGGAGAAGCGAAACGAAAGTAAAAGGCAGCATAAGCAGAAGAAAAGAGCCGATATTGCTGCCGGATTTTTCATAAAGATATAGATTTTGTGGATTGCCGAGCGGAGTCAGCATACTTCCCAGATTGGCGGCAATCGTCTGAAGCACGATGGTGGGGAGTAACCATTTTTTCAATTTTGCATCAAGCATGTGGAATACAATAATTGTCAACGGCACAAATGTGATCAATGCGACGTCGTTGGTAATGAACATACTGCAAAAAAAGCATAAAAGAACTAAGACAAATAAAATCTGTCGTACTTTTTTTACGTGGCAGAGGATAGACTGTGCGATTACAGCAAACAGACCATTTTCCTGAAAACCTGCCATAACGGCCATGAGGCAGAATAAAATTGCCAATGTTCGAAAATCGATATAATCCAAATAAGCGGCATCCGGCGGTACCGGAAAGAACGAAATGAGCGCAAGGAGAGAAAAAATACAAAGAACGGTTTCTGTTTTTACAAATTTTTTTATCTGATGCATCGGATGAGGTTCCTTTCTTAAATCATAATGTATCATTATTATAAACGAAGAATTCGTGGAAATCAAATAAATTTACATATTATTGTAACTATTCAGCCTCCCCCTTCCACACATTCGCATTTCGAACACTTCGTGTTCTTTTCTCGCCTTTAGCAAGGCTAAAAATGCTCATATGTGGAGGGGAGCCCTATTCGGATCTAAATGTATGGAAATCAAAGTCTCTTACGTGCAAGCACGACGATTCATTGATTTCCATACATTGATCATGAATAGTTACCATATTATTTATAATTGTGTTAGAAATGCATTTGTGGTATACTGAAATTATGCAAATTATTGTGGATTTCTATATGGGAAACGGAGGAAAACAGATGAAAAGAACGATACGAAAAATGCTTGCGGTCGTATTGTCCTGTGTGCTGTTTACCGGGTGTGGTGCGGCGCAGAAAATTGACGATTATGCGACCAACGAAGGAGAACAAAAGACGGCACAGACGGCAGAAAAAGAAGAGACAAAAGCAAAGATTAAAATTGGTGTCATTCATTTGACCGACCCGGCGGAGGGCAGCGGATATACGTATACGCACGATCTTGGAATTCAGGGAATGCAGCAAAATCTGGGACTTTCCGATGATCAGATCATTCGAAAAAATAACGTGTCCGACACCGATGAAAAGGCGACAGAAGAAGCGATTCAAGATTGCGTCGATGAAGGGTGCAAGATCATTTTTGCGACGAGCTGGGGTTACATGAAAAAAGTTGCGGAAATGGCAGAAAAATACCCGGATGTCTATTTTTCACACGGAACCGGCTATCTGTCAAATGGTAAAAATTTCAATAACTATTTTGGAAGAATTTACCAGGCGAGATATCTGAGTGGAATCGTGGCAGGGATGAATACAAAGTCCGGAAAGATCGGATATGTTGCGGCGATGGATTCGTCAAATTCCGAAGTGACGGGAGGCGTGGATGCCTTTGCACTTGGGATTTATTCAGTAAATCCGGACGCCAAAGTGTACGTGAAAGTGACGAACAGCTGGTACGATCCGAAAGCGGAAAAAGCCGCGGCTGCAAAACTTTTGGATATGGGCTGCGACGTCATTGCACAGCATTGTGACACTTCCTATCCGCAGACGATGGCACAGGAAAAGGGCGTGTATGGTATCGGTTACAACTCGGATATGAGCAAAGAGGCACCGAAAGCATGCCTTTGCAGCGTGATCTGGAACTGGAGTGCGTATTATACGTCGGCAGTGCAGAGCGTGATCGACGGTACTTGGGACGGTTCGAACTATTACGGCGGAATGAACGAAAATCTGGTGGGAATCACAGAACTTTCCGGTTTTTGTAAAGAGGGAACGGCGGAAAAAGTGGAAGAGGCGAAAAAGCAGATTTTATCCGGTGAAAATGGCGTGTTTGACGGCGTAATCGAGACAAACGACGGAAAAACGGTTGGAAAAGAAGGAAAGACATTGGATGATAAGACGATTACCGGTGGGATCAACTGGTATTTTAAAACCGTAGAAGTTGTAAAATAGAACAGGAGGGGAACCAATGAAAATTAAGAAAAAGATACTGATATTGGCAATCGGACCGGTATTGCTGCTGGGTATCGTGTCTATGGCACTGACCCTTACGATGATGCGCGGTTCGATGCTGGATGAAATTCAGGAAGCGCTGAAAGGAACAGCGGCTTCGACGCTTGCGGCGTATGACCAGAACGCCGGACAGTATATACAGTCTACAAATGGCGACGTGTGGAAGGGCAGTTACAATGTATCGAAATCCGACAGTTTGGTGGACCGGATCAAGGAAAACACCGGCATGGACGTCACATTTTTCTACGGAAAAACGAGGATCATGACTTCGGCGAAAGATAAAAACGGTGACCGCGTGCTTCAGTCGGAAGCCGGTGAAACGATCGTAAAACAGGTGCTGCAGGGAAAGAAAGAATATTTCAGCGATGCAGTATCCATCGAAGGAACATTGAATTACGGCTATTTTATGCCGGTATATCAGGAAAATTCTGACAGTGACGTCGTGGGAATGGTATTTGTAGGAACGAACAAACAGCAAAAAGATGCCATCATCAATCAGATGCTTATTACGATCGCGATTGCGGTTGGATGCATTATGCTTGTATGTATCGGTGTTGCAATGAAACTGGCATCTTCCATGAGTAAGAATATCAATACGAGTGTACATTTGGTACGGACGATCGCCGAAGGAAATCTGGAAGTCGATGTAAAAGAAAAAATATTGAAGCAAAAAGATGAAATCGGTGACCTTTCGCGGGCCACTGTGGCGCTACGCGATACGATGCAGTCGATCATACTGGAAATCTCTGACAATGCAAAAAGCCTTGTGGCAGCCTCGCAGGTACTTGAAAAGGCAGCAGAAGATACCGGTTATACGATGGATAACGTTAGGGAAGCGGTTCATACTGTCGTTCACAATTCGGAAGAACAGGCAGAAAATTCAAGGGATACCTCCCTTCATATGAAGCTGATGGGGGATACGATCACGAAGACTTCTATCGAAGTAGAATCTCTTAATGAGACAGCGGCTTTGATGCAGGAATCCAGCGAAAAAGCGGCAGAGACAATTGCAAATCTGTGCAGTATCAATGAGCAGGTAGAAGCGATGATAAAAAATGTGCAGGAGCAGACAAATCAGACGAATATGTCGGTGCAGAAAATTCAGGAAGCGACGGCATTTATCGCATCTGTGGCAGAAGAAACCAATCTTCTCAGTCTCAATGCTTCGATTGAAGCGGCGAGAGCCGGTGAGAGTGGTCGTGGGTTTGCTGTCGTTGCCAATCAGATTAAAACGCTGTCGGAGCAGTCCAATGCTTCCAGTGGTGAGATTGAAAATACGGCAAAACAACTGTATGAGGATTCGCATCGCGCGGTAGAGAGTATGCAGCAGATGCGTGAGACGATTAACAGCCAGAGTGCCAGTATGGAAGCGACGCAGAGGGTGCTGCAGGAAGTGATGGAAGAAATTGGGGATTCTATGCAGCGGATGTCGCAGATGAAGCAGAGTACGGGCGAACTTGAAGAAGTGCGGAATGAAATTCTGGCTTCGATGGATGCTCTCTCCGAATTTGCACAGAACAATCTGGCAAGTACGAAACAAACATATGAACAGACAAATGAAGTGGCGGATACATTTGAAAAAGTCAATTCCAGTGCGGAAGAACTTCGCTCGATCGCGGCGAAACTGGCAGACAGTATCCGGTATTTTAAGATAGAGAAATGAAGAACAAAACGAATTTCATGACAAAAACCTGGGTGATCGTCGTCGGAGCAATGATCTGCTGTACATTGTGGGGAAGTGCGTTCCCGTGCATCAAGATTGGCTACCGCATGTTGGAGATTGCGGCGGCAGATACGGCATCCCAGATATTATACGCAGGATACCGCTTTACATTGGCAGGTGTACTAACGATTGTTTTGGGAAGCATCCTGCAACGGAAAATATTGCTGCCAAAGCGGAGTGCCATCGGAAAAATCGGGCTTTTGAGTCTTCTGCAGACGGTGCTTCAATATTTATTTTTCTATATCGGATTGGCACACACGACCGGGGTAAAAGCCTCAATCATCGAAGCGGTCAGTACATTTGTGGCAATTCTTGTCGCCGGCTATCTTTTCCATCAGGAAACCGTGACTTCGCGCAAAATGCTCGGTTGTCTGATCGGATTTGCGGGTGTGGTGCTTGTTAATGTCGCCGGCAGCGGAATGGACTTTCATTTTTCACCGGCAGGGGATGGCTGCATTTTGCTGTCAACCGTTGCTTATGCGTTTTCCTCCGTCTGCATGAAACGGTTTTCACAAAAAGAAGACCCGGTTATGTTGAGCGGGTATCAGTTTATACTTGGTGGCATTGTTATGATCGTCTGCGGAGGGGCGATGGGCGGTCATTTGAAAGCCTTTACCGCGAGTGCGGCGGCGCTGCTCATTTATATGGCAATGATCTCCGCGGTGGCGTATTCTCTCTGGGGAATGCTGCTCAAATACAATCCGGTGTCAAAAGTAACCGTATTTGGTTTTATGAATCCTGTGATCGGCGTGATTTTGTCCGCGCTTTTACTGAACGAAACCGAGTCGCTGGGCGTGAGCAGCGTGCTGGCACTTGGACTGGTGTGCGTGGGAATTTATATTGTAAATGCTAAGGACAAGGACTGATTTTTGAAAAACGGGGCAAAAAGCGTGGGATAAAAGTCAAAAAACGGGGCAAATGGTGTACTGTATAATTGGAGGTGCAGGAACATGTATCGAAAAAGCCTATGTTTTTTCAGTTGGAAACGTGGAAACAGAGGGGAATGTGATATATCTCCCAATTTATATGTGCTATCTTTTGAAAGAAACCAAGATTGAACAGATGATCATTGATCTTGATATGACCGGCCACAATTTATCACCTATGCCATTTCCATCTGTATTTGCTGTATTATGTGTCCAACGATGAGCTTGATCGCAACAATTCTTTTTAAGGACACGAAGGATTTTGGAACTTGGATTCAGACATGGGCGGTGAATTTCCCAATGGCGATATTGTATCAGATGTTTTATTGTGGACCATTGGTTCGATTCATTTTCCGTATGATATTTGAAAAAAAGGATAAATAGTGAAAAAACAGTGCGTTTTGCTTTTTAAACTTGAAAAACGACTGTGTGGATGATTTTGAATATCTTTCTATATTGTTACAGAGGGCACGAGCTTAGTCTCGTGCCTTTCTGTTTACGTACTGGGAACGGTATTTGGAATAAACGATCGTTTGATCGTGGTAAAGCCCATAATAGCCGGAAAGCAGGAAACTCACGCTGATGGCAATCATAAAATATGGAACGGCATCGTAGCCAAATAATTCGAACGCAATAAGGAGCGACGAGATCGGACAGTTGGTCACACCGCAGAACACGGAAACCATCCCGACACCGGCGCACAGCGATGGCGAGATTCCGGCAATCTGTCCGAACAGACAGCCAAATGTCGCACCGACGAAAAACGAAGGTACAATCTCACCGCCCTTAAAACCGGCTTCCAGCGTAAGCGCAGTAAATACAATTTTCCAGAAAAAGGCAGTTGGGTGGACGTTTCCCTGAATCGCGCGCGCAATGACCGGCACGCCGGCTCCCATATAATCATCGATCTGCAGGCACAATGTCAGCAGAATAATGATAACTGCCGAAAATACGATACGTACATACGGATTTTTCAATTTTGCACGATAGACATCCCCCAGAGAATGCAATATAATACAAAACAGAACACTCAGACCGGCGCACAGCATGGCGAGAACAATCACCTTAATACTTGGTAATAATTGGAAACTAGGTACATCAAGCAAATGAAATACATTTGGTCCGATCCCCATGTGATTGGCCACTTTGAAGGAAATGAGCGAAGCGAATACACACGGAACGAGCGCCGCATAATACATAACCCCGACGCTGACGACTTCCATGGCGAAGACGACGGCGGCAATCGGTGTACCGAAGATCGCCGAGAAGGCGGCACTCATGCCACACATAACGAGGATGCGGCGGTCACGGTCATCAAGCCGGAACCACCTTCCAAGCTGGTTTCCGATGCTTCCGCCGAGCTGCAATGCGGCTCCCTCACGTCCCGCAGAACCACCGAAAAGATGGGTGATCACGGTCGAGATAAAGATGAGCGGTGCCATTTTAAAAGGCAGTTCGGTTTCGGCATGAATGGTTGACAAAACCATATTTGTGCCCTTATCATTTTTATATTGAAAAAGTCCGTACAAAAATACGATGAAAATGCCGGCAAGTGGCAGGAAAAAAATCATCCACGGGCGTTCGGTGCGAAAATCGGTCACAAAACGCAGGCTGGCGGCAAAAAGAGTGCTGAACCCCCCGATGACAAGACCGGTTGCGGCGGCGAGAAGTCCCCAGCGCACGAAAGTGTGGATGTTCCGTAGCATTTTGTGGATGGTTAAGCGGATTATTTTTAATTGTCTCATAAGTAAGTCCTCTTTCTTTGGTTTGAATGAATGTAACTATTCAGGACGCCCCTCCCCCGCATTCGCATTTCGAACACTTCGTGTTCTTTTCTCGCCTTTGACAAGGCTAAAAATGCTCATATGTGGAGGGGGAGCCCTATTAGGATCTCAATGTATGGAAATCAAAGTCTCTTACGTGCAAGCACGACGATTCATTGATTTCCATACATTGGATCCTGAATAGTTACAATAATGTAATTAAATAATTACGAATTAATTATAAACTTTTTTGCGAGTTATTACAATATAGAATTGAAAGGCAGTTAGTCCGGAATGATTGCCGGGAAAGGAAGTAAAGATGACAAAGCATGAATTTGACCAATATGTTTTTACGCATGGTCCGGATATCCTCCGTTTCTGCAAAATGACGACAGCAAGTGATATCGAGGGAGAGGAATTGTATCAGGACACGATGCTGACATTGCTTGAACAATTAAATAAATTGGATTCCGACAAAAACATAAAGAGTTATGCATTGTCTGTGGCAGTCTTTTTGTGGAAGAATAGACGGAGAAAATTTGCCTGGCGAAAGCGGCTGGCATCTTTTGAAAGTTATGAGGCGCATTTGGAGAGCGGGGATCAGCTTTCGATGTCGACTTCGGAGGAAACTCCGGAGAATCAGGTATTGAAGAAGGAAACCGTAGAACTGGTGCGAAACCTGGTAAGTGAACTGCCGGAAAAATACCGCACTTCAATCTACTTGTTTTATTCGGCTGACATGAAGATCGCAGAGATCGCCGACTGTCTGAAAATCTCAGAAAATACAGTAAAGAGTCGATTGCGCAAGGCAAAAAATATCTTGAAAAAGAAATTGGAGGTTGCAGATTATGAACGATAAAGAATTGGATCAAATTCTCAGGAAATCCCTTAGACCGGAAGTTTCCGAGGAAGAATTGGAAGTCTGGGACAGGGCACCACGAATGGAGAGTGAACATACTATGAGAAGACATACAATAATAAAATCTACGGTTGCGGCAGCAGCTTGTCTGGCACTTGTGGCAGGCATCGGATACGGACATTTTTCAGATATCGGAAAGAGTCCGGCGCAGCCGGACACGAAAATGACAAAGACAACACCACAGAGTGTATTGAATTCCTTTACGGTAACAGTCAGTGCGGCAGAGGTGAAAAAGAATAAAGCCTCCGGCGCATCGACTCAGGGAGAAGAGGCGTCCGGGAAGGCACAACCGAAAATATATGCATCGCCGAGTTATGACAGCACATGGTCGGGAAACGGGGAAGGAAGCAAGGTAGCGTATTGGGTTGTTGCACCGATCGCCTGTTCGGGCGACAATATCAAAAGCGTCACATATACGATCAATAAAGGTTATTTCTCAGTAGTTGCCAAGAAGAATTCCAAATATTTGATCGGTTCCGAGAGTAAATTGCGCAAAAAACAGGAAGACAAGTTTGGCGTCGCATTGGATTCCGAAGATTCGGAAGCAAATTCCCTTTATGACCAGAACGAATACACATCCTTTACGGTCAGCGGCACAGAAAAACCGGAAAAGAAATTCTGTATCGCATTTGTCGGGGAAGGTACGCTCTCAAAAAAAGGCAGTAAAGCTCTTTTTGATGATGTTTATGACGGAGATGAGGGGTTGCAGGCAGAAGCGGAGGCACATCGGGAACTTATCGGAGACACCGTAATTACCTGTACAGCCACATACAACGATGGTTCCAGGAAATCCGTTGATGTGAAAGTGGGAACGGAAGTATTGGGAGTATTAGATGTACTGAGTGCCCAAGAAGCGAAGGAAGATGCCGCAACAAAGGGAAAAGGAGAAATAAAGGATCCGTTAAAAAGAAAAGGTGTCTACACGACATTTGAAGTACAGCAGTAAAAGCAGCGAGGACGATGGTTAGCTGTTTGCCGGATAAGAGGGCGCCCGGAGGGGCGCCTTTTTTAGCGTGGTGTTTGGTGGAGGAGTATATTTGCGGGGGAGTTAAGGCTGTGGCGGAGAGATGGTAGAGAGAGGTTTGGGCAGAGATGCGGCCCGGCACCGCGGAAGGAGGAAAAGCAAGTCATTCCAGTGGTGCAGGGAAGTGCCCCGCGCCTAAGCCGCGCCGGCAGCTGTGCCCACGCAAGAACAAGTCGTGCACGAACTATTGCCCATTTCCCTACCTTTATGCTATACTTATTAAAAAAAGAACGAGGCGATACGATGTCAGAACCCAATATACAGATCAGAGAGGCGGTGCCGGACGATGCTGCTGCACTGCTTGCCATTTACACTCCTTATGTGAAGGAGACGGCGATCACATTTGAATACGAGGTGCCAAGTGCCACGGAATTTCGTGCGCGGATCGAGAAGACAAAGAAGAAATATCCGTATTTCGTGGCAATCTGTGATGGCGAAGTGGCGGGATATGCGTATGCCGGCGCCTTTAAGGAACGTGCCGCATATGATTTTGCGGTGGAAACGTCGATTTATGTGAAGCAGGGACTGCGGCGAAGCGGGATTGGCGGCATGTTGTATGCAGCATTGGAGAAAGAACTGCGGGAAATGGGTATCCAAAATATGGAAGCCTGTATCGGCGTGCCGGAGGTCGAGGATGAATATTTGACATGCGACAGCGTACATTTTCATGAGCATCTGGGATTTCGCATGGTGGGTGAATTTTATAAATGTGGATTTAAGTTTGGACGCTGGTATAACATGGCTTGGATGGAAAAGCACATCGGGGAGCATGGAGCGCAGCCGAAAGTGACATGGAAAGGGGAAATGTAAATGTTTGGAAGAAAGAGAATCGCGGAATTGGAACAGCTGCTGACTTCCGTACAAATGAACAGTTCCAACAATTATAAAGATGCGGCAAAGGCAGATTACGAGACGTTTTGGAAACGCATGGCAGAACTGAAAGAGAGCGGTAAGATCAATGAAAAGACGTACCGCTATTACGAGCATGAAGGAAATAAATGGCAGGCGAAGATGAAAAATTACAATCACCAGAACAATGTGACGGGGTTTTGAAAAGGGCTGCCCATGGATGGATGCTGTGAAAACGTTATCGTAGTATATTTAGCAGCTGCCTATTGACAGAATCGAAGAAAGATGATAAGATAAGCGCAAATAAGTAAGAAATGCGACGAGGCATGAAAGGAATTTTCCTTTTGTGCCTCGTTGTGTTGTATATGGAAAGGAGACGGGCATGAAAGATTTCTTATTTAAAAGCCCGACCAAAGTCAAATTTGGCGCAGGCATATCATTTCAATTGTATGAAATATTTGAGGAAATGGGCGCAAAAAAGCCATTTATTGTTACCGGGAAGCACGTTGGCAAAACCGACGAATTTGCCAAGATCATTGCATCATTGGAAGAAAAAGGGTATTCCGTGCAGCTTTTCACAGACACACAGCCGGATCCCCCGATCGATGTCTGTGATGCGGCGGCGCAAGTGCTGAAAGACAGTGGTTGTGATGTGTGCGTCGCGGTCGGCGGTGGCAGCGTGATCGACACCGCCAAAGCCATGTGCATGCTTGTTACCAATGAAGGCTCCGTGAAAGAATACCTCTTTGGTGGAAGCAAAACGGTTGAAAATCCATCTCTTCCGTTAATCGTTGTGCCGACGACAGCCGGTTCAGGCAGCGAAGTTTCGGCGGCGAGCGTCATAACGGATGAAGAAAACGACATTAAATTGTCCGTTTCGCATGAATATTTGATGCCAAAATTTGCCATTATTGATCCGATGCAACAATTGCATATGCCGGCGTTTATTACGGCAACGACGGGAATGGATGCATTGACGCATGCGATTGAGTCCTATGTCTCATTGAATGCGAATCCGTTCAGCGATGCGTACGGCGAAATGGCGATCCGCCTGATCGGAGAAAATATCCGCACGGCGGTACACGATCCGATGAATCTGGAGGCGCGCGAAAAAATGGCAGTGGCAAGTACACTTGCCGGAACCGCCTTTGTCAACGGCGGTCTGGGCGCGGTGCATGGGATCTCGCAGGCAATGGGAGGTGTGGCGCATGTCGCACACGGAACTGCCAATTCCATGATGCTTCCGTATGTAATCGAGAAAAATATTCCGGGGAATCTGGAAAAGTTTGGAAAGATTGCGGAACTGCTTGGGGAAAATGTCTCGGGGCTTAGTAAGTGGGAAGCGGCACATTGTGCCATTACCGCTGTACAAAAATTGGCAGCCGATCTGCGGATTCCCAAGAAATTGACGGAGGTTGGCGTGACGAAAGAAATGTTCCCGGCGATCATCAAGGGAACGATGGAGTACCGCCTTCTTGCAGTCAATCCGGTGAAGATCATGGAGCAGGATGTCGAGAAAATATTGGAAAAAGCATATGAATAGTCAGTTACACTAGAATGGAGGTTTTATTATGATTAAATTTGAAGATTACAAACAGTATTTGAGTCCCGTTTTTTATAAGCAGACGAATTTGGTGGCAAAAAGTGCCTCCGGGTGCTATCTCACCGATGTTAAGGGCGACCGCTACCTCGACTTTGTACAGGGAATTGCCGTCAATGCATTGGGGCACAACTACCCGACCGTCGTGAAGGCCATTCAGGAGCAGGCGGGAAATCTTGTCAATGCGTCGTTTAACCTCGTAAACTACGAGTCTACATTGACACTCGCAAAGCGGCTTTCCGAAAAAGCACCGGGCAAATTGAGTTCCATCTTTTTCAGTAATGGCGGCGCGGAAGCTACAGACAGCGCCCTCAAACTGGCAATGTCTTACAGCGCGAGAAGTGCGGTGATCGCTTTCATGGGTTCCTTCCATGGACGAACAGTCGGCGCAACCGCAATCACCGGATCCAATTCCAAATACCGCAGGCATTACAATCCGCTCATGGGAAATGTGTATTTTGCCCCGTATCCGGGAAAGGATCTGTGCCCGCCGGGACTTGGCGAAGAGGAACGAACAGACTACGCACTGTTTGAATTGAAAAAATTGTTACGTTACATCGTAGATCCGGAAGACGTGGCGTGCATCTATATGGAACCGGTTATGGGCGAGGGCGGCTACGTCGTTCCGAGCAAAAAATTTGTGCAGGAAGTCCGCAAAATATGTGACGAACATGGTATTCTCCTGATCTTCGACGAAATTCAGTGTGGCTATGGAAGAACCGGAAAAATGTGGGCGAGCGAGCATTTTGATGTTGTGCCGGACATTATGACGGTCGGAAAAGCCATCGCCGGCGGTCTGCCGATGAGTGCGGTTGTCTCGACACCGGAGATCATGGACAAATGGCCGATCGGAACCCACGGAACGACCTTTGGCGGAAATCCATGTGCTGCTGCCGCCGGCAATGCAGTGATGGATGCTTTCGAGGACGGCAGTCTCTTGAAAAATGTAAACGAGATGGGTGCTTATCTGAAAGAGAAACTTTGTGAAATGCAGAGCCGCCACAACTGTATCTCGGATGTCCGTGGTCTTGGGTTGATGGTTGCGATTGAATTCTCGCATGAGGACGGAAGCCCGGCGCCGGATCTTTGGACCGCCGTCAAGGCAGGCTGTCTGAAACGCCACATGCTCACTCTGAACTGCGGAGTTTACGGAAACGGAATGCGGTTTGCCACGCCGCTCAATGTCAAGAAAGAGGAAATTGACGAAGGATTACAAATTTTGGAAAAAGCAATCTGCGAAGTGGAAGCAGGCTGAGAGGATAAGGTAGGAAATGGGGATTGGGGGAGTTTGGGAAAAGTGGGGAGTTAGGGGAGCCTGGGACCGAGTCCGGCGCGGAGCGTCGGACTCGGTTTTTGCGTGGTGAGGAGGGAGCGGTTATGCGAGATATGCGTGGTGAGAAGGTGGGTCATGCCGGAAAGGGAATTTGCGGGAAAGGCATGAGCGGGAAGGCGAGATGAGTCATGCCAGAGGGGGATTTTGGGGGAAAGGCATGACCGGGAAGGCGAGATGAGTCATGCCAGAGGGGGATTTGTGGGAGTAGGCATGACCGGGAAGGCGAGATGAGTCATGCCGGAAAGGGAATTTGCGGAGTAGGCATGAGCGGGAAGGCGAGATGTGTCATGCCAGAGGGGGATTTGTGGGAGTAGGCATGACCGGAGAATCGTTAGTACCCGCCCAAAAAGAAAAAGCAAGTTTGTGACGTGTGCGGAGCGCCCACCAAGCAAACGTCAGAGAGCAAAAGTACCCGCCCAAAAGAAAAAGCAAGTTTGTGACGTGTGCGGAGCACCCACCAAGCAAACGTCAGAGAACAAAAGCACCCGCCAAAAAGAAAAAACAAGTTTGTGACGTGTGCGGAGCGCCCACCAAGCAAATGTCAGAGAGCAAAAGTACCCGCCCCAAAAAGAAAAAGCAAGTGATGTCACATTTAGCGGAGAAGGACCAAGCTATCCGATTGCACAGGAATTTTCACAGAGCAAACTGGAAAATGTGTATTATCAGGCAGAAGTAGAGTCCGGAGAGATCGCAAAGACAGCAACGCAGTTTGATTCCGGCGAAGTGTGCAGCCTGTTAAACAAGGGCGTGACGGACGGAAGCCAGTACTGGTATCAGAACATTGACAATGACGCAGAAAAAGATGCGGTTCCGGTGCCGGATCGTTCGCATGGAACGGTATACAGCGGCTATCAGGGGTGTACAAAGGCATATTCCAATACCGAACTGTCCGATACCCCATCTCATGAAGTGAAATATACTGCTGAAAATAACGTGCTGACAGGGGTTTGCAAAGCAGATCCTTCACACACGGTAACGATGACATTGACGGCGGAAGATGCCGAGTATGATGGAAAAGAACACAAAGCCGTATTAAATAAGACGTACAGCGATACGTGGAAGGAAGCAGCGACAGACGTTGATGCGAAAATTATCTATACGAGAGACGGCAAACCGACAACTGATCTGACGAGCGCGGGAACGATCAAAGCAGCTGTGACAATGGGCGACGCAGCGGCCGAAGTGATATATACGATCAAAGTCACTCCAACCCCGACTCCGACGGCAACGCCGATGGCAAGCCCGTCTGCGACCCCGGCAGCAAGTCCGTCCGTTACGCCGGCAGGCACGAATCCGGGAAGTACCCCTTCGGCCAATCCGTCAGAGGGCAACAAAGCTGCCGCGACCCCGGCACCAAGCGACAAATCCGTCATTGCACCGGGCGAAACCAAAGCACCGGAGACAGCAGGAACGAAGATTGCGTCAAAAAAAGGCGACACCTACAAAGTAACCGACACTTCCGGAAAAATACCGGAAGTCGAACTGACAAAGAGTGCAGCCAAAAAGAAAGCAAAAACGGTTGTAATTCCGAAGACGGTAAAAGTGGATGGTGTGAACTATAAAGTGACAGCAATTGCGGAAAAAGCATTTGCCGGCAATAAAAAACTGAAAACGGTCGTGATCGGAGCAGATATCGAGAAGATAGGGGCAAAAGCATTTTATAAATGCGTAAACCTGAAAAAGGTTACGATCCAAACCACTAAATTAAAGGCGAAAACAGTTGGTGCAAAAGCATTTGCAAAGATTCACAAAAAAGCCGTTGTCAAAGTGCCAAAAGCAAAGAAGAAGGCATACAAAAAATGGCTGAAAAAACGTGGAATCGGCGGAAAACAGAAGATAGTGGCAAACGTATGATCGGTGTTGCAGAACAACTTCAATATTATCGCAGTAAGTTGGAAGAAATGCGTAAATACGACATAAACTGACAATATTCGCTTGTCAAAGCACCATAGATATTTTATAATAATCATTAGACTGGGACAACCGGTCTGGTGATTATTATTTTTTTTGAAAAAGGAAGGCGAGGAGTATGAATCGGAAAAGACTTGCAATATTGCTTATTATTTCTATGATCTTTTCATTTGTTCAAATACCGGAGAGTGCGCAGGCGGAGACGCAGCAGGGAGAACTGACGGCGCAGAGCCAATATTCGGCATCCAATATCACAAAACCATTAAACATTAAATACAAAGACCGACAGGGCGTTTTATACACATTAAACAATCAGGATCTTACCGCCAAAGTGGCTTCCGATAATCGAAGTTGTGATTTCTCGGACGTAGATGGTGTCTATGAAATTCCGGCAAAAGTGACGTTTAAAGGAAAAGAATATGTAGTACGCGAAGTGGAAGAAGAGGCGTTTCGTGGTGTGAATTTAAAAGAAGTTATTGTTCCGGATACGGTTGTGACAATCGGAGATTTTGCTTTTAGTACTTCGACATTAAAAATATTATCGCTGGGATTGAAGGTAAAAGATATGAATCGGTCTGCATTTTTAGCTGCTTCCTGCGAAATTTATATTAATGAAAATAATCCTTTTTTTAAGTTTGTGGGTGATGTGCTCTACGATATGGGAGAGATGAGTGTGGTGGCATATCTTGGCTCAGGAGAAAAGGATTCGCTTGTTATCATGGATGGGACGAAATCCATAGGAACGTATGCGTTTCGAAATGCAAAGATTGACAAAATTTACCTTCCGGATACGGTGGAATGCTTGAAAAAATATGCCTTTAGTTATTGCACGATGCGTTTTTTGGACATGTCTCATGTAAAGCGAATGGAGTCGTGGTGTCTTGAGGAATGTTCGAATTTGCAGAATATTTGCCTTGGTGAATTATCGTACTTGGAACGGTGGATAGGAACTGCAATTGGTTCCTGCCATAGTGTAAAAAATGTTTATATTGAGAACAGCATTAATCTGGGGAGGAATTTGATTGGATTTGATAAAGTCCAAAGTGTCATCGTAGAAAATGGAAATTCTTTTATCTCCGGTTATACAGAAAATGTAAACCTTAAATATTTGATCGTATCGGACAACTGTAAAGAATTTTCTTATGAATATATACAACAGACTCCGAACTTAACCAAAATGTATCTGCCGGAATCCATTACCACATTAAGTGAAGATGGTGGAGGTGGAAGTTATGATTCTAAGATACCTTATCACAAAACAACCTGGTGTGCAAAATCCGATAGTGCTGCGGCAAAGTTTGCGCAGGAAAATGGATATCCTTATCAGAATATAGATGAGCATACGCATGAATTGGTTTCGACTGTTTTTTATGAGGATGAGTTTATAAAAGTAACAGGACAATATTGCGAAGAGTGTGGATATGGGACAGATACTTCATATGAATGGAAAGAATTGGCAAAATATCCCAAAGAACAGAGCCCGACACTGGCTCCAACGACGGCACCGGATGCAGATGAAATTGTTCAGCTGGATGAAGAAGGAAAAGATAAATATGGCATTCCATATATTGTGGATGACACGACGCACACAGCGACAGCAGGAGCGGAAGGCTGGGATGATTATGTATATCAGGGAGAAGAGGATGGTGTAGTAGAGCTTCCGGCCTATGTAAAAAAAGGAAATGACGTGTATTCGGTGACAAAAGTGGGGGATTTTTTGTTTGAAAACAATGCCAATCTCCAGTCGCTCACAATCCCGGATACTTACGTACAGATTGGTGAAAATGCACTTAGTGGAAGTGGGATAAAGCACCTTTATATCGGAAAAAATGTAAAGACAATCACAAACGATACACTGGGAAAAATGAAAAATCTTGAGGATCTCGTGGTAGATGAAAAGAATGGCTATTATCTTATGTGGAATGGAGCAATGTACACTACGGATCTGACACATTTGATTGTCTGGCCGGCACAAAGAGGTGGAGCATGTTTTGTGCCAACTACGGTAGAGCGGATTGAAGATTATGCCTTTGCTTTTTCTAAAATAACGGGAGTTTATTTTCCGGCAAAGGGGGAACGAGAAAGACTTACAGTGGCAGCAAACAGTTTTTTTTATTGTGAGAAATTAAATTGGGCGTGGATTAATGAGCAGTTTTGGTATGAAGGGAGTTGCTTGTTTCAAAACTGTTCCGGCTTGGAGACGATTTTGAATAATCAAAGTAGCTTTAATCTTACTTTGACAAAAATGTTAGAGGTAAATTCAAATGTAAAGAATCTTGTTCTTTTACAGTGTTTACGATATCCTGGTTCAGAAAAAATACGTATACCTAAACTACAAAATTTGCTGATGCCGAATGTGGTATCGATTTGGGATGATTACTTTTATGGCATCGATTTTTCGTCGTTGAAAAAATTGTATATTTCGGAATGTTTGTCGGCAATGGATGACGATGTATTTGAAAGTGCCACAAATGATCTTGTAATCTGTTCTGAAAGTGAAAAAGCGAAGGATTTTGCAGAAACAAAAGGATTTTCGTATATGGATCTTTCTGAGCATACGCATAATTTGCAGGAAATGGTCTTTTTTGAAGATGATACTTCGAAAGTAAGCTGCCAATATTGTGAAGACTGTGCTTATAGCGAAGGATTTACAGCAAAAAATAAAATGACGGGAGTTGAAGGGGATATTCCGACTCCGGCACCGGCAGCTCCGACACCCGGCACGACCCCAACAGTAACTTCGCCGGCGATGACATCTGCGAAACCAACTCTGTCGCCGACATCATCCAAAAAGCCAAGTGCGGCTCCAACGTCGACGCCAAAAGCGACGGCATCGCGCAAACCGAGTACCTCATCGGCAGTTAAACCAATTCCGAAGACCGGGATAGTAAATCAGACGGCTGCACCGTCTGCAACATCGGCGGCAGATGACAGTCCCGGACAAGATTTGCCGGGAAAATCCGTAAAACCGCCTGCCTGGAAAAGGATTCATACTAAAGACAATCGGAGCATTATCCTGCAGTGGAAGGTGGTACCCGGAACGAAAACTTATAAGATTTACCGGTCGGGAAAAGAAAAAGGAAGATATACAAAAATTGGAAGCGTATCAGCTTTGAAATTCTTGTTTCGAGACAGGAAAGTAAAGGCAGGTCGAACGTATTATTACAAAATACAAGCCGATAACGGAGCCTTTTCGAACCTAAAGAAATACGCGGTAAATGGGATGACAGCGCCGGAGGTCACAGTTCGCAAAAAAGGCTCCGGAAGGAATGTTTACCTGGAGTTTCGCGTAAAGAAATACAAAGGAAAATACGTTGAAATTTATATGAAAAAGAAAAATAAATTTGTACGTATTTCATTGAGCGAAAATAATATTAAAAAATACAAAGGAAAAATGAAACTCAGATGTCTTCTTAAGAATAAGACGCTGTCCTTTAAAGTCAGAACGTTTGATAAAAAGAAAAAGGCGAAAAAGTACAGCGTATATTCTAAAATACTGATGGTGAAGGTGTAAAATTCACTTGTCAAAGTGACAGGGATATTTTATAATAGTGATGGTGACGCTGGGAAAACCGGCAGATTTACTAGTTATAAATCAAGGAAAGTACGGAGGTAACGGAAAAATGGAAATCGTATGTTTGGACTTAGAGGGAGTTTTGGTACCGGAGATCTGGATCGCATTTAGCGAGGCGACAGGAATCCCGGAATTGAAAAAGACGACGAGAGACGAACCGGATTATGATAAATTGATGAATTTCAGACTTGGAATTTTGAAAGAGCATGGACTTGGCTTGAAGGAGATTCAGGAAACCATCGCAACGATCGATCCGATCCCGGGAGCCAAAGAGTTTTTGGATGAACTTCGCAGCATGACACAGGTTATCATCATCAGCGATACATTTTCCCAGTTTGCCGGACCGCTTATGAAAAAATTAGGATATCCGACGATATTCTGCAATGAACTTGTTGTGGCAGAAGATGGCGAAATTACAGGATTTAAGATGCGCTGCGAACAGTCAAAACTGACGACAGTAAAGGCGTTGCAGTCCATCGGCTACGATACGATCGCAAGTGGAGACAGCCACAATGATATCGGAATGATTCTTGCAAGTAAAGCCGGATTTTTGTTTAAGAGCACGGATGCAATCAAGGCAGAATATCCACAGCTTCCGGCGTATGAGACATATGACGAACTGATGGATGCGATTAAGGAAGTATTGTAGAATAAAATGAGAATGAATGAATTACAGCCGGGGCAATGTGCCTACATACAGGCAGTAGAAGGCGAGGGAGCACTTCGCCATCATCTGCTTGATATGGGGTTGACACCCGGTACAGAGATTACCTTACAAAAGATTGCTCCGATGGGAGATCCGGTCCAGATTAAAGTTCGTGGCTACGAACTGACGCTTCGCTTGGAAGAAGCACAGAAGATCGAGATTGATGGAATCCATCCGGAGGAAAGCTGCAATCCGGAAAAGGAACGGGCATATCAGGCAGTTCCTCATCCGGGAGTAGGAGAACTGGGAAAAGCAAAAAAAGAAAGAGAAGAAGATGAAGCAAGAAGACTTCCCAAGGGAACGCCGATTCGGTTTGCCCTTGCCGGAAATCAAAATTGTGGAAAAACCACGCTTTTTAACCAGCTTACCGGAGCAAATCAGCATGTCGGAAATTTTCCGGGTGTGACGGTAGACCGGAAAGACGGTACGATCCGCAACCATCCGGAGGCGACGGTAACAGATCTTCCGGGCATTTATTCCCTGTCCCCCTATTCCAATGAGGAAATTGTGACAAGGGATTTTTTGTTGGATTCTAAACCAACGGGTATTATTAATATTGTGGATGCATCAAATCTGGAACGAAATCTTTGTTTGACGATGCAGCTGATGGAACTTGGAATTCCGATGGTACTTGCACTCAATATGATGGATGAAGTGCGTGCCAATGGGGGATCCGCGCGTGTCAATGAGTTAGAGGAAATTCTTGGGATTCCGGTTGTGCCGATTTCGGCAGCAAAAAACGAAGGAATTGATGAACTTATCAGCCATGCTATGCATGTAGCGGAATTTCAGGAGCCGCCGGGAAGAATTGATTTCTGTCCGGACAGCAAGCAGGAGGAGGATCCAATCGGAGCGGTGCATCGATGCATTCATGCAGCAGTACATATGCTGGAGCCCGAGGCAAAGGCAGCAGGACTTCCGGTTCGTTTTGCAGCGACAAAAATGATTGAAAATGATTATCTGATCGAAAAAGAGATGCAGCTTTCCGATGAGAAGAAGCAGGCATTTCAGCAGATTATTGCCGTGATGGAAAAAGAGACCGGTTTAGACCGAGAAGCGGCCATTGCCAATATGCGATTTACCTTTATCGAAAATTTGTGTAAGAAGACACTTGTGCGTCCGCATGAGAGCAAAGAGCATCACAGAAGTATGATGATCGACCGTGTGCTGACAGGGAAATATACAGCAATTCCATGCTTTATCGGTATTATGGCATTGGTGTTTGCGATGACATTTAATTTTCTCGGAGCCTGGCTGTCAGATCTTATGGCTCTGGGTGTCGATGCTGTAATTTCGTGGATTGACAAAGGGCTTACTGCAGTCCGGATTAACCCGGTTGTGCATGATCTGGTGGTTTCCGGGATCTGTCAGGGCGTGGGAAGTGTACTTAGCTTCCTGCCGACGATCGTGACATTGTTTTTTTTTCTGTCAATTTTGGAAGATACCGGATATATGGCGCGTGTGGCATTTGTCATGGACAAACTGCTGCGAAAGACGGGATTGTCAGGACGGAGTTTTGTGCCGATGCTGATTGGATTTGGCTGTTCGGTGCCTGCTATCATGGCGACGCGTACGCTTTCGAGTGAGCGTGACCGCAAGATGACGATCCTGCTTACACCATTTATGAGCTGTAGTGCAAAATTGCCAATTTACACGTTGATGATCAGTGCATTTTTCCCGCGAAAATACCAAGCACTTGTGATGGTCGGACTGTATCTTTTTGGAATTGTATGTGGCATTTTGTATGCATTGATCTTGAAAAAGACAAAATTTAAGGGCGAACCGGTGCCGTTTGTGATGGAACTGCCAAATTACCGCCTTCCCTCTGCAAAAAGTGTGGTGCAGCTGATTTGGGAAAAGGCAAAGGGATTTATCCAAAAAGCATTTACCATTATCTTTTTGGCATCGATCATCATATGGTTTCTGCAGACATTTGACATTCGGCTTAATGTCGCAGAGTCAGCGGACGAAAGCTTGCTGGCAATAATTGGAAGCCTTGCGGCGCCGCTTTTTAAACCACTTGGTTTTGGCGACTGGCGCATTTCCACGGCATTGATTACCGGATTTACAGCCAAAGAAAGTGTGGTATCGACACTTACCGTTCTCCTGGGAGGAGATGTATCGCAGATACATACGTTATTTACCCCATTTACGGCATTTGTTTTCTTAGTATTTACCTTGTTGTATACGCCGTGTGTGGCGGCGGTCGCTACCGTGAAAAGGGAAATGGGAAGCAATAAAGCCGCATTTTTGACCGTAGTGGCACAATGTGTGATTGCGTGGGTGGCTGCATTTGCTGTACATGCATTAGGATTTTTGTTTTAGAATGAAGATAACAAAAAACTACGAAGATGTTGTGAAAAAATTTTGATTTTCTGCATATACTTGGTAAAAAAGCCGGGAGGCAGACTTGTGACTTGTACAGAAGCGATTTACTCGGAACAGGTATTGGATTATATTGTCTCTTCATATATCCGAGAAGAGACGTTGGTGGAGAGATACCAGCCCACGTGTTACAGCCGGATCAGCGGCGGTGGAACGATTGTATACCGAGAGGAAAGCAGGATTGACAGTCAGACGATCAATCAATTTGGCTACGGCACCGTGCCGCACGTATATGGGCTTATGGGATATGAAGCATTGGAGGCTGCCGGCGTGATGCAGATTCGCAGGCAGCCGTATTTGGATTTTTACGGACAGGGTGTGATCGTGGGATTTGTTGATACGGGCATTGATTTTACGCATGAGGCATTCCGTAATGCCGATGGAACGACGCGCCTTCATTCGATCTGGGATCAGACGATCCGCGAGGGCGGCCCGTCCCAGTTTGATTATGGCCGTGTGTTTTCGGAGCAGGAGATCAATGAGGCGTTAAAACGGGAACAGCCATCTTCCTATCTGCCGACGCGCGATGATATCGGTCATGGAACATTTTTGGCAGGCGTGGCAGCAGGCAACGAAATCCCAGGTAAGGAATTTTCGGGCATTGCACCACTTTCTCAGATTATTGTTGTCAAATGCAAAGAGGCGAAAAACAGTTACCGCGAATATTACCGCGTGCCGTCAAAAGTTCCCTGTTATCAGGAAAATGATATTATGGCGGGAATTATGTATATTCTGCAAGTGGCGTATTCTCTGGGGCGGCCGGTCACAATCTGTGTCGGCATGGGGAGTAATCTCGGAAATCATGACGGCGCTTCTCCGCTCTGTCGTCTCATTGACATCAATAATATGGCGGGGGCAAGCATCGTCGCTTGTGCTGGAAATGAAGGCTCCGCCGGTCATCATTATGAAATCACCAAAAAAGAAGAGGAAATTCAGATTGACGTCGAGAGAGCGAGCCTCGGTTTTGTCTGCGAGTTGTGGTGGCAGACTCCCGGAAGTGTGTCGTTTGATGTGATTTCGCCGGGTGGAAGTTCGCTCGGACTAACCCGGGCGGAAGATGGTTTGCAGCGCCAGAAGCGGTTTCCCATCGAAAATACAAATCTTGAAATCCGCACCGGCCGCGTGCAGGGGCAGACGAGGGATCAAGTGATCTTATTCCGTTTTGAGGACACGAAGCCGGGCGTGTGGAAAATTATTGTCACCTCCAGACAGGACAATCCGAGATACCATATGTGGCTTCCAATCACCCAATTTTTGGAAGGCGAAACGGTGTTTACCCGCCCGAATCCGGACACGACAATCTGCGAACCCGGAAATGCCAGAAATGCCATTACAATTTCTGCCTACAATCCGGTCAACAATGCCTTTTACGCACAGGCAAGCCGGGGCTTCACGCCAAACGGCATCATCAAACCGGATGTGACGGCGCCGGGTGTCGAAATCTTTGGTCCTTATCCCCGCGAACAATACGGCACAATGACCGGAACGAGTGTAGCTGCCGCTGTCACAACCGGCATCGCCGCACTCTTTTTGCAGCAATTCGATGTCGTCGAACTCAACGGAAACATCGTGCCAGAGCTCCTGATCCGCGGAGCCGCCCCACGAGGCGAGGAGTATCCGAGCCGGGAGTGGGGATACGGGACTGTCGATGCGTATGCGAGTATTACCTTTGAGTGAGGGGACCATCGATTTTCGTATCGGGATCCGCTCGCGCTTAGAGAACGCACGCAGCGGTGCCAGAGGGCGAAATACGCCCTCTAGGCACCGGCGGCGTTCTAAATCCCTCACGAAAACCGATGGTCCCCCATAGAATTAAGGGGGAACCCCGGAGGGGGAGGCGGGTTGTGCAGCGACACCGGTTGCCTTTCTCGGCTTGTGAAGTGGGAAAAGGCAACGAAAAGAGAGGAAAAAGTGAAATTAGGTTGCCTTTCTTGGCTTGTGAAGCGGGAAAAGGCAACGAAAAGAGAGGAAAAAGGGAAATTAGGTTGCCTTTCTTGGCTTGTGAAGCGGGAAAAGGCAACGAAAAAAGAGGAAAAAGGGAAATTAGGTTGCCTTTCTTGGCTTGTGAAGCGGGAAAAGGCAACGAAAAGAGAGGAAAAAGCGAAATTAGGTTGCCTTTCTTGGCTTGTGAAGCGGGAAAAGGCAACGAAAAGAGAGGAAAAAGGGAAATTAGGTTGCCTTTCTTGGCTTGTGAAGCGGGAAAAGGCAACGAAAAAAGAGGAAAAAGGGAAATTAGGTTGCCTTTCTTGGCTTGTGAAGCGGGAAAAGGCAACGAAAAGAGAGGAAAAAGCGAAATTAGGTTGCTTGTTTCCCCGACACCGCGGAAATAAGGAAAAGCAAGTCATTACAGAGGTGAAAGGAAATGCCCCCGCGGCTGCGCCACGACGGCAGGACGCCGGCAATAAAGTTGTTGACTAGCGTCAACAAAGCCGGCAGTTATCCCCCCCGCCTTACCCCTCTCTCTCGTATTTTTGTGGCAACTCCGGTTGTGATTTCCCGATGAGGGATTTAAGATACCGTCGGTGCATAGAGGGCGTGTTTTGCCCTCATGCACCGTTACGTGTGTCTTCTAAGTGCGAACGGTCCCGAGCAGGGAAATCACAACCGGAGCTGCCGTCCAAAAACCCTACAGCGACATTGCATTTCCGATTTACAAAACCGAAAAAATGTGGTACGCTAGAAAGAGATTTACAGAGAAATTACAAGGAGGAATGGAGCGTGACAAATTGGGCATTCTGACAAATGTATTTTATAAACAGCGAGAGGATTTTGCGAAGCAGCAAAAAGAACAGGAAGAACGTTTTACCTTTTCTGAAGAAGTAGAAGAGATTACAGACATTGCTTACATAGAAGATGGAAAAAAAGAGCACCGGCTGAATGTTTACCGGCCAAGGAAACGGATGCAGGAGAAACTGCCGGTGATTGTCAATGTGCATGGCGGTGGGATGGTGATTGGAACAAAAGAATTTAACCGGTATTATTGTGCGGAATTGGTAAAACTTGGATTTTTGGTGTTTTCGGTTGAATATCCACTCATCCCGGACTGTATGATTTATGATCAGTTTGAGGCAGTAAGCCGTGCGATGGACAAGGTTCAGACATTGCTTGAAACGTATCAGGGAGATGCAGAAAAGATTTATGCTGTGGCGGATAGTGGAGGAGCCTGCCTGCTTACTTATGTGGCTGCAATGCAGAAGTGTGGGGCGCTTGCCGAGGCGGCAAGAGTGTTGCCGACTACTTTGCCGCTGCGGGCATTGGGATTGATCAGTGGAATGTTCTATACGACAAAATTTGATCAAATCGGACTTTTTCTTCCGCATTATCTTTATGGGAAAGGGGAGCGGCGAAAAGCATTTAAACGCTACGAAAGGCCGGATTGTCTGGAAATCATCAAAGCACTGCTACCGTGTTATCTGGTGACGAGTAAAGAAGATATGCTGGAGCATTACACGTTGCAGTTTGCTAAAGCCTTGAAAGAAAATGGAATGCGGTTCCAGTTGAAAGATTTTCGAAAAGATAAAAAACTCACACACGCATTCAGTGTGTTTGACCCATATTTGAAAGAGAGCAGAGAGACGATGAACCAAATGGTGCGGTTCTTTGAGAAAACGTAACAATCTTGAATAGTTATGTGAAAATAAATGATTGGAGGATGACAGATGAACTACGACGAGAATATATTTAAAGCAAAAGCAAATCAGCGGGCGAGAAAGATCTGGCTTATTTTTGCCTTGTTATTGACAGCGAACTATGGTTCGGATACCTCAAAAGGAATTCGCAGCGGTCCGTATTTTCTGACTTTTGTACTGCTTTGCTGGATTCCGTTCTTTGCAGGACAGATTCTTTTGAAAGTGAAGGGAATGGCGACAGATTATTATAAATATGAAATTGCGATCGGATATGGGATTTTCTATACCTTTGTAATCTGTACGACACCGTCCCATATCGCATTTACGTACATACTGCCGGTTACCAGTTTGCTTGTCCTATATAAAAACCGGACATTTATGATACAATGCGGCGTCGTCAATACGATCATTATCATTGTAAGTGCCGTCATAAAATATAATAATGGCATCAATTCGGAGAATGATTTCAAAGAATATACTTTGCAGCTTGCCTGTATTATCCTGTGTTACATTTGTTACGTCATGTCTATCCGCCATTTAAATGAATCCGACGGTGCGATGCTTGACAGTGTAAAATCCGATCTGAAGCGCGTTGTTACGACCGTTGATAAAGTAAAGACGGCGAGCAATACGATCGTAGATGGTGTGGCTGTCGTGCGTGAACTTGCAGCCGAAAATAAACACGGTGCAGATATGGTTGTTATGGGAATGAATGAATTGACGGACAACAATCGTACCTTGCAGGAAAGAACACAGTCCTCCCAAAATATGACAGAGACGATCAATACACAGGTGCAGAATGTGGCAGGGCTGATCGGTGAGATGGTAGAGCTGGTTCACGAATCCGTGGGGCATGCAAATGCTAGTCAGGAAGATCTCGAAAATGTAATTACAACGACGCAGCATATGTCAGAACTTTCTACGGAAGTAGAAAAAGTATTGCATGATTTTACTTCGCAGTTTGAGATGGTAAAAGAGGAAACCGGAACGATTGAGCGGATTTCCAATCAAACGAACCTGCTTGCACTTAATGCTTCGATTGAGGCGGCAAGAGCCGGCGAGAGTGGAAGAGGTTTTGCAGTCGTGGCAGAGCAGATACGTGTACTCAGCACAGAGACACAGGCATCTTCCGGACAGATTCAGGAAGCACTTGAACATTTGGAAAAAACATCTGCACATATGACAGAAGCAATCCAGAAGACATTGGAACTGATTCAGCTTTCGTTTGACAAGGTAAATCAGACCAATCAGAGTGTGGAAAAGATTACAGCGGATTCCGGACAATTAGGAAGAAACATCGAAGTAATCGACTCTGCGATGAAAGAAGTAGAAAAATCCAATACACATCTTGTGGAAAATATGGAACAGGTTTCCAACGTAGTGGAGACAATGACGCATCGCATCAGTCATTCCGATGAGACGACGAAGACTATGCTCAGCAAATACGCAGAGACGGCATTGAATATCGACAGTATCGAGCATGTTGTCGAAAACCTGATGACAGAACTTGGAATCGGTGGATTTATGGGCGTGGAAGATTTGAAAAAGGGTATGAAAGTAATGCTCATCTCTCATCCGGAAGAGGGTGAGCCGGAAGAATATCACGGTGAGCTTGTGGAGAGCCACGAAGACGGTTTGCTGGTAACTTGCAGCCAATTGCTTCCAATGTCAAATAAAAAGGAAATGGACGGCGAGATGCAGATTACCGTTGGTAATATTTTGTATTGCTGGGATAATGTAAAGATTACCAAGCCGTCAGAACATTATAAAGTCTTTTTTGCATCGCGTCCAAAGATTTATAACCGTCGTAAATATCCACGGCTCGATATGACGCTGAAATGTCAGATTTTGGATAAAGAATCCGGCGAAACATTTGATGGATGTATGGAAAATATCAGTGCGAATGGATTCGCTTTTTCCTCGAAAAATTCGTTTTTTGCTGAGGCAAAAGGAAAAGAGGTCACGATTACGATACCTGACTTTGAACTGAAAGATCAGAGGCAGCAGGAAGGTCGCATATTGCGTTGTTCCGACAACGAAGGAACATATATCGTCGGCTGCCAGATGCCGGAAGATAATTATGAGATCATGCAGTATGTGAACAATGCGATGGCATAAAAGAACAGCCATGGGAAAGGAAGGACATCATGATATCAGAACAGATGCAGCAATTGGTAAAAGGAAGTTCTGTGATCCGCGCCATGTTTGAAGAAGGAAAGATTATGGCGAAAAAATACGGAGCAGAAAATGTATATGATTTCAGCTTGGGAAATCCGAGTGTGGAGCCGCCGGCAGAAGTGAAGCGGGCGATGATCGATGTGCTGGAAAATGAGCAGCCGGGATATGTTCATGGATATATGAGTAATTCCGGTTATGAGGAAGTTCGTGCTGCCATCGCAAACCATCTGAATACACAATTTGATACCCATTTTCATGAGGGCAATATTGTCATGACCGTGGGAGCCGCCGGAGGGCTCAATGTCGCATTGAAAACCTTGTTAAATCCGAGCGATGAAGTAATCGTGTTTGCTCCGTATTTTGGAGAATACAATAATTATGTGGCAAATTACGGCGGAAAGGTCGTTGTGATCTCTCCGGACACCGCGACGTTTATGCCGAAATTAGATGAATTGGAGAAAAAAATAACAGCAAAGACCAAAGCTGTCATTATCAATACGCCAAACAATCCTACAGGTGTAGTATATTCTGAAAAAGTGCTGCAGGATTTGGCAAAAGTGCTGGAGGACAAGCAGACCGAATTTGGTACAGACATTTACCTGATTTCCGACGAGCCTTACCGAGAACTCGTTTATGGCGGTGTGGAGGTCCCATATGTGACAAAATATTATGCCAATACGATTGTTGGATATTCTTACAGCAAGTCATTATCTTTACCGGGAGAGCGTATCGGCTATCTCGTGCTGCCGGATGAAATGGCAGATGCGGAAGACGTGATCGGAGCCGCCAATGTGGCGACACGTATCCTCGGCTTTGTCAATGCACCGTCACTTCAGCAGCTGACGATCGCACGATGTCTGGATGCCAAAGTGGATGTGGAAATTTATGACAAAAACCGCAGACTTCTCGTAGACAGCCTTCGCAAATTTGGATTTGAGTGTGCGAGCCCGGATGGTGCCTTTTATCTGTTTGTAAAGACGCTGGAAGACGATGACAAAGCATTTGTGGCGAGAGCCAAAGAAGAGCATCTTCTCTTGGTGCCGGGAAGCTCTTTTGCGTGCCCGGGTTACGTGCGTATCGCGTATTGTGTAGACTATGATATGATCGAGAGATCGCTGCCGGCATTTGAACGACTGGCAGAAAGTTATAAATAAATGGAGGCTATGATGAGTAATGAGATGAAATGGGCAAAAAATGTCCGCAAAGTGACCCCGTATGTGCCGGGAGAACAGCCAAAACAGACCAATATCATTAAATTAAATACCAACGAAAATCCGTATCCGCCGTCGCCGAAAGTATTTGACGAGCATGGAAAAGTAAATGTGTCCGGATTTTCCCTGTACCCGGATCCTTCGGCTTCCGTTTTGACCGAAGCATTGGCAAAATACCACGGAATCGGAGCAGATCAGGTATTTACCGGTGTGGGTTCTGACGATGTGCTGGCACTTGCCTTTTTAACCTTTTTCAATTCGGATACGCCAATCCTTTTCCCGGATATCACCTATTCGTTTTATCCGGTCTGGGCGGAAGTATACCGCATTCCGTATGAATGCCCGCCATTGCAGGAAGATTTTACAATAAATGCGAATGATTATAAAAAGAAAAATGGTGGGGTCGTGATCGCCAATCCCAATGCGCCGACATCGATCGCGTTGGAAACTTCCCGGGTGGAGGAGATCATCGCAGCCAATCCGGAAGTGGTTGTCATCATTGATGAAGCTTATGTGGATTTTGGCGGCGAAAGCGTATTGCCATTAATTGACAAATACGACAACCTTCTTGTCGTTCGTACGTATTCCAAATCACGTTCCATGGCCGGTATGCGTATCGGTTATGCGATGGGAAATCCGGCGTTGATCCAGGCAATGAAGGATGTGAAGGAGTCCATCAATTCCTATACGATGAATACCGAGTCGATTTTGATCGGAGCCGCTTCTTTGGAAGATGAGGAGTATTTCCGGGAAAATATTAAGAAAGTTATGAACACCCGCGCAAAGACAAAAGAAGAATTGGAAAAACTTGGATTTGATGTCAAAGAATCCTGTACCAATTTCCTTTTTGCGGGACACAAGGATGTTCCGGCAAAAGAAATCTTTGAAAAACTTCGCGAAAAGGGCATTTTCGTGCGCTATTTCAATAAACCGCGTATCTGCGATTATCTGCGCATTACGATTGGTACCGATGAACAGATGGAATGCTTCTTAAAGGAAGTAAAAGCGATTTTACAGCAGTAAGGCACGCATCGGATTTTCTATCATAGGATAATACTAAGATGTTACCCGAATGGAGAAAAAAATGCAGAGCCGAAGAAAATTAGAAGGAATCGATGTCAGTCATTGGGAAGGCAGGATTGATTTTTCCGAGGTGCGCCGTGCCGGTATACGTATCGTCTACATTAAGGCGAGCGAGGGAGACCGGGAAGTGGATCCCGATTTCGAGCGCAATTACCGTGAAGCACAGACCGCGGGACTGAAGATTGGGTTTTATCATTATCTGACCGCGCGGACGGTCGAAGAGGGGCGGGAACAGGCGAGACATTTTGCCGGAGTCATCCGGGAGAAGCACTACGAGGCTTGCCCGGTCATGGATTTTGAATCCTTTGGAGATCTGGACCGAGAGCAGATCAATGCGGTGTCGCTTGCCTTTTTAAGAGAATTAGAGACGCTTACCGAGAAAATGGTGGCGGTTTACAGTGATGCCGGCAACGCAGCCAATGTATTTGACGAGCGGCTGGCATTTTATCCGCTCTGGATCGCCGAATACGGCGTAAAACGACCGGAGATGAACAATGACTGGCGTGAGTGGGCCGGATGGCAGTATACGGACGCAGGGCGCGTCAGAGGAATTAAGGGAACCGTGGATCGTGATTACTTCACGGAGAAGATCCTGGCAGACCGAAGTACCGTGCTTCGCCCGCGGGAATGTCCGGAAGAGGATAATTAGATAGAAATAGAAAAAAGACACGATGTTTATCGTGTCTTTGAAAATTCAAACTGGGCTAGCTGGATTTGAACCAGCGAATGTAGGAGTCAAAGTCCTATGCCTTACCCCTTGGCGATAGCCCAACATCCTACATATTAAAATAGGAAAAGGTGGGTAATGGGATTCGAACCCACGGCCTTCAGAGCCACAATCTGACGCGCTAACCAACTGCGCTATACCCACCAGATGAAATCCCAGCATATCAGCTGCTCATCCCTGACATATCCGGAATATGGATATGTATCGTGTCAGGAGGGATTCGAACCCCCGACCCACGGCTTAGAAGGCCGTTGCTCTATCCAACTGAGCTACTGACACACATTGAAAAATCCGCTTTATCAAAAAACGGTTTTCAAAAGCGGGTGATGGGAATCGAACCCACGTATCTAGCTTGGAAGGCTAGTGTTCTACCATTGAACTACACCCGCATGTGTCTGCTATAGTTTAAACTATAGCATCAATATGAAATTTATTTTGAAATGAAACAGGATGCTTCATGATCGGGGTGACAGGATTCGAACCTGCGGCCTCCTGATCCCAAATCAGGCGCTCTAGCCAAGCTGAGCCACACCCCGGCTTGTTCTCTGCGTTGTCTTGTTTGTCACAACGCAAGACCTATTATATTATACGGTGATACATTTGTCAATACTTTTTTGAAAAAAATTAAAAAAAATTTTTTTGCCCATTTTATTGACTTCAAAAGCGTTTTGTAAGACAATAAAAGAGACAGGAGGAAACGAATATGAATACAGGAATAAAAGGAATTCAGCAAGTAGTAGTAAGCGAAAAAAATTCAGCGAAGACGATGGGAAGCGGTACACTGGATGTATTTGCTACGCCGGCAATGATCGCATTGATGGAAGAGACCGCTTGGAAGAGCGTCGCAGAAGAATTGGAGGAAGGATGCGGAACGGTTGGAATCCATTTGGATATATCCCACGACGCACCGACACCGCTGGGAATGACAGTTACTTGTGAGAGCGAATTGATCGCCGTAGACGGACGAAAACTCACCTTCCGCGTAGAAGCAAAGGACGAGCGCGGAACGATTGGAAAAGGCATTCATGAGCGTTTTATCGTAAACGATGAAAAATTCCAGGTGAAAGCAAATCAAAAATAGAAACGGAGAATTCGATGCGGTATTATATATCCGATCTGCATTTTTTTCATGAAAATTTGAATCACAGTCTTGACTGCCGGGGATTTGCCTCGGCGCATGAAATGAATGAATATATCATTGGGAAGTGGAATAAAAAAGTAAGAGAAGGGGATGAAGTGGTGATCCTCGGAGATTTTTCTGCCGGTCATGCGGAGGAGACCAATGAGGTGCTGCGCCGCCTGAAAGGCAGATTATTTCTTATCGAAGGAAATCACGATCATGTGATCCGCCACCGCAAATTTGACACGTCGCGCTTTGGCTGGATCAAGCCATATGCCGAAGTGCATGACAATAAGCGAAAGGTCATATTGAGCCATTATCCCATCCTCTGTTACAATGGGCAGTACCGCCTGGACGACGAGGGAAATCCGAAAAGTTATATGCTTTACGGACACGTGCATGATTCGCACGATGAGCTGCTTATCAATGAATTTATATACCGCATGCGGCAGACACTCGTAAAATCGAGATATGTGGACGAACCACAGCCGATTCCGTGCCACATGATCAATTGTTTCTGTATGTTCTCGGATTATACGCCGCTGACACTCGATGAGTGGATCGAGGTGGATGAGAAACGCCGGCAAAAACTATGGGAGTAACTATTCGGGTCTATTGTTTTTTATACCTTGGACCCCCAATAATTACCTATGGAAAAATAAAATTTGCGTTTTCCCATGGGTTTGTGGTATAATCAGGAAGGAAAGGAGGGAGATAATGTTCGGGAAGTCGAAAAAAAGAGAGGCAGTTGCCTTTGTCGATTATGAACACTGGTTTTACGGATATTCAAATCGTTTTCAGATGCGTCCCAATGTAGATGAATGGCTGAAGGAATTGAAAAATGAATTTCATATGAAAGACATATTTTTCTTTGGGGATTTTTCAGAACCAAATATTGGAAAAGACTTGGAACGTCTTAAAAAAATCACATCCGGTATCGTGCATACAGCGAGCGAAAAGATTGGCGTAGATAAAGATTTTACAGATGTTATCATTTTGGATCAGATTTACCGCTATGCGTCCAAAAAGAAAAGTCCGGATGTATATATTTTATTTACCGGTGATGCACATTTTCTTAAAGTGGCAGAGTATTTGAAAGAACTTGGGAAAAAAGTTATTATTTACGGCGTGAAGTTTGCGTTCAGCAATCATTTAAAATCCATAGCGACAAGTTATGTAGAGATGCCACGGCAGTCACAGGAAAAAGATCATTATAATGATTTGATATTTGTAAGTTTGTACCGCCTGCGTGCGAAACCGCGTACGTTAGTTACGTACTGGAAGACAATAAAAAGTGTCGCAGAGTATAACAATGTTCCGAAGGAACGAGTAAAACTTGCATTAGATAATCTGCTTCGGCAAAAATATATTCAGGAATCAGAGCAGGTTGGATATAATGGCAAGATTGTTGACGTGTTGAGCGTCGACTGGGATCGTGTTCAAAAAGATGGGATATGGTCGAAAAACTAAGACAGAAATGAACCGGGAGGCACTTGCGGAGAACGGCAGTGCCTCTTTTCCATTAATTTCTAATTGATTTTTCTGCTAATTTGTTGTATAATAGTAACTATTCAAGACGCCCCTCCTCCACATTCGCATTTCGAACACTTCGTGTTCTTTTCTCGCCTTTGACAAGGCTAAAAATGCTCATATGTGGAGGGGGAGCCCTATTAGGATCTCAATGTATGAAAATCAAAGTCTCTTACGTGCAAGCACGACGATTCATTGATTTCCATACATTGGATCCTGAATAGTTACGTATAATAAATAAAGTTAATCAAGCTTCGATAGTGTGCGAAGAAGTATAAAATGAGGTGTATAGATTTGAAAGAGGATACTACAAAAATTCTTGTTACCTGTCCCGTATGTGGATATCAGGAAGAAGTTGAAGATTTTAATAAGGACAATGAAATTTGTACGCATTGTGGAAAAAGTACTTATACCTTTCGAACCGTAAACAGTATTCGAAAGGTATTTGTCGGTGAGTTAAAGAAAAAAGAGCGCAACGAAGAGTGATCTAATCTTATTTTATTCGTTATCCGGATCTGTCTGAAGGATGACAGGTTTGCCTAACTGATATTGATAAAATTTGATAATGTTTCCGCTCTGCATGCGTAGCGGAGTCCAGTTACACAGATCATAATCTCGTACATAAGGAAGTGAATCATAAAATTTTGAATTGGAATCATATTGATGATCGAATGTCATCAGCATTTTTTCAAACAATTCATTGGTGTACATCGTAAATCACTTCCTTTCTTAATTCATAACGATTCCGTTATCTTTATTAAGTATAACCGATTCGGGTCATATTTACAACTGTTTCATAAAAATTTTAACCGGTTAAAATGTGTCATCGGGAGTAAGACGGTAAAGACTAAAACGTTCTCTGCGGTCTTTTTTTATTGCCTCGGAGGCGGCAATCTCATCAATTCGCTGAAAAGCAGTGTGCTGCTCGATATAAAAAATGGTGTCGTCTTCCGGATAATACAAAACGAGCGTCAGCGTACGTGGGTTACGCTCAAAGGAACATTCGATCCGGGTCAGCACTGTGCGGAAAACATCCGGCGAAAAAGGATTAAAACAGTAAATGTACGTGACACGGTCGTCTACTTCGTAATGGTCAGCAGTATCAAGGATAAAATGGATATCGGCATCCTCCGTTACAAAAGAAAGCCGGTTGTTTTCAGCGGTCGTGTACCATTTTTCTGCCATTTCTACGCCGATACACGGACATCCGAAACGGGCTGCCGAGTAAAATGCCAGACGGCCGAGACCACTTCCGTAATCGAGAAGTACATCTTCCTTCGTGAGCGGAAAGGCATCGAAAAGAACCTCCAGCACACGGTATGGCGTCGGTTCGTAGCGATGGCAGTGGTAAGTGTCCAATCCGTCTTCCTGAATTTCTTCCGTATGTATCTGTAAAAAAGAATCGACAGCCTGACCGAGCTGTTCGTCGGTCAGATTGTCATTTTCTTCCATTATTGTACGAATTTGGTCAGCGAGTTTCATTCGTGATATTCTCCTACAACGAGGCTGGAATTTTGTCCGCCAAATCCAAAGGCATTTGTCATAGCATAGTGTACCGGGCGTTTTTCGGCTTTTCCCGGAACGTGGTTTAAGTCGCACTGTTCATCCGCATTGACGAGACCGAGCGTAGGTGGTACGATGCCGGTCTGAATCGCTTTGATGCAGGCAATGGTCTCTGTGACACCGCCTGCGCCCATCATATGGCCGGTAGAGCCTTTTGTCGAGGTAACAGCCATTTCATAAGCATGTGCACCAAAAAGTTTCTTTACGGCGTTTACTTCGATGGTATCGCCCATTGGGGTCGAAGTGCCGTGGGTATTGATATAGTCGATCTGATCAAGGGAGATGCCGGCTTTCTTTACGGCATGTTCCATGCAGGCGATCGCGCCAATTCCATCCGGATGTGGTGCAGTTACGTGGTAGCCGTCTGTACAGTTGGCATAGCCGACAAGTTCTGCATGAATTTTTGCGCCACGTTTTTTCGCATGGCTTTCGGTCTCCAAAAGAATTGCGCCACCGCCTTCTCCTGCGACAAAACCATCGCGGTCCTTGTCAAATGGACGGCTGGCGTGCAGCGGATCGTCGTTGTTTGTACTGAGTGCGTGGGCGGAAGCGAGTCCCAAGAGAACAACCGGGCAGATGCTGGCATCTGCGCCTACTACGATGACCGCGTCGGCTTCTCCGGCACGGAGCAGCATGGCTGCAGTTGTGACAGCATCGGCTCCGGAAGAGCAGGCAGTGCTGACGGTAAGACTTGGACCGTGGTATCCTTTGGCAATGGCAATCTGCGCAGCGGCGATGTTTCCGATAAATTTAGGGACGAAACGAGGGCTGACTTTTTTGTGGGCTCCCGTGCTCAGTCCATCCTGTGTCTCCGCAATGATCGATACACCGGACATCGCGGTACCAACGACAACGCCCATGCGGTCGCTTGCGACGGTGTCTTCTTCGATTCCGGCATCAGCAAGAGCTTCTGTCGCAGCGGCGTAGCCGTATTGCATAAACAGGTCCATCTCGCGGCTCTGTTTCTTTGTCATAAAATCGTCGGGATTAAAGTCTTTCACCTGCGCAGCAATCTGTACCGGCAGTTCGCTGGCATCAAAGCGGGTAATGTGGTCAATGCCGCATTTTCCTTCTACCAGATTATTCCAGTATGTGTCGACGCCGATTCCGATTGGGGTCACGGCGCCCATTCCTGTGATTACTAATTTTTCCTGCATATCTTTTGATTCTCCTTTATTGATTTTCGATCTGGGCTGCCAGGTCTTCTAAATATTCCCAGCGTTCCATTTTTTCAAGCAAAGCCATTTCGGCATTTTCTTTTTCTTCATTTAATTCTGTCAGACGGCTGTAGTTGCTGGCAGATTCTTCCATTTCTTTCTCCAGAGAAGTGATTCTTTCTTCCAGTTTTTGTATGTCTTCTTCAATTGTTTCATAGTCGCGCTGTTCTTTGTAAGAAAATTTCAATTTCTTTGGCGCATTTTTCTTCCATGTATCTTTGGAAGTAGAATCCGGATTGCGGCTGCTTTCTTTTTTATCGGAAATGGTGCTCATCTCCGACAGCTTGTCGCCGGATTTTTTTAAATAATCGGTGTACCCGCCTTCGTACTGGGTGATCGTTCCGTTTTCTTCAAAGGCAAAGATGCGGCGGACGACACGATCTAAAAAATAGCGGTCATGCGATACCGTCACAACGATGCCGGCAAAGTGATCGAGGTAGTCTTCTAGGATCGTCAGCGTTTCGATGTCGAGATCGTTGGTCGGCTCATCCAAAAAGAGGACGTTTGGCGCTTCCATAAGGATACGAAGCAGATACAACCGGCGTTTTTCGCCGCCCGAAAGTTTCTCGATCAATGCATAATGCATATTGGAAGGAAACAAAAACCGCTCTAACATCTGCGAAGCACTGATGGTGCCTGTAGGCGTATGAATGACTTCGGCTCCTTCGCGGACGTATTCGATCAGTTTCAGAGACGGGTCTAAATATTCATTTTCCTGTGAAAAGTAGCCGATCTTTACGGTCTGTCCGATGGTGATCGTGCCGGAATCCGGCGTTTCGATCCCATTGATCAGCTTCATCAATGTGGATTTTCCGCAGCCATTTGGTCCAATGATTCCAATGCGGTCATTTTTCAGGAAAATATAGGAAAAATCCCGGATGAGTGTGCGGTCATCATAGGATTTGCAAATCCCATTCAATTCAATCGTAGTTCGTCCAAGGCGGGAGGCGACCGAAGTCATCTGAACATTTTCGTCGATTTTCGGCGGTGTTACGTCGCGGAGAGCCTCGTAGCGGGCGATATGCGCTTTCTGCTTGGTGGAACGTGCACGCGCGCCCCGCATCATCCATTGAATTTCGGTTTTCAATAAACTCTGACGTTTGCGTTCGGTCGCTGCCTCCATCTCTTTGTGCTCGGATTTCAGAGCGAGATATCCGAGGTAGCTGTCGGCGTAACTGTAAAGTTTTCCCTGCTCCAATTCGACGATCCGCGTCACGACGCTGTCCAGAAAATAGCGGTCATGTGTGATCATCACGAGAGCACCGCGGTAGTTCTTTAACTTATTTTCAAGCCATTCTGCCATCGCGCTGTCTAAGTGGTTGGTCGGCTCGTCGAGAATCAGAATGTCTGCGTCGGTCAGAAGAGTGCGGACAAGGGCCACACGTTTTCGCTGTCCTCCGGACAATTGGTGAATGGGTTTTGTAAATTCGGTGATGCCAAGTCTTGTCAACATATTTTTGGCATCTGGTTCCCGTTCCCAGATGCCATTGTCAGTAAGACCGGCTAAGGCAGCACTCAAAACCGTATCGGTATCCGCAAATTCGGGAGACTGCGGAAGATAGGACAGCGTCAGCTGATTTCCGCGGATCACGGTTCCCTCATCCGGAACGAGCATTCCGGCGATAATTTTTAAAAGGGTCGATTTCCCGGTTCCGTTGATGCCGATCAGCCCCACCTTTTCCCCCTCATTCAAGTGGAATGAGAGGCCGGAAAAAAGGCGGCGGTCATGATAACTGTGAGTGATGCCTTCGGCGGTTAATAAATTCATACATAAACTCCTGAATGGTTATTTTATAAGAAGATGTATTTGCAGATGAAGAGTACCGCAAGTACATACATAAGCGGAGTGATCTTTTTCGCTTTTCCGCAAAGAAGATTGATGACTACATAGGAGACAACGCCCATTGCGATACCTTCTGCGATGCTGTACATCAAAGGCATAGCGAGCATACAAAGGTAAGCCGGGACAGCTTCTGTGAGGTCAGAGAAGTCAACTTTGATTACGGAAGATACCATCAAAAATCCGACAAAGATCAAAGCAGGAGCCGTGGCAAAACCAGGAATCGCTGTAAAGATCGGTGCGAAGAAGATGGAGACCAGGAACAAAAGTCCGGTTACTACGGATGACAATCCGGTACGTCCGCCTGCTGCTACGCCGGCAGAAGATTCTACATACGTTGTCGTTGTAGAAGTACCGATGATCGCACCGGCAGAAGTAGCGATCGCATCTGCCAAAAGTGCCTGTTTGATACGAGGAAGTTTTCCGTCGCTGTCAAGCATATCTGCTTTCGTAGCGACACCGACTAACGTTCCCAAAGTGTCGAAAATATCTACGAAAAGGAAAGATAACAATACGACGATGAAGTTGATTACACTAACACCGGAAAGGTCTGCGCGGAAGCACTGGCCAAATGTCTTTCCAAGATCTGTCAGATCAACAAAAGCAAGGTTCGGGAAGAGGGAGTAAAATCCGCCTTCGACATCTACCCGGTAAACACCGACAGCCTGCATGATCATACCGAGAATCCAGGTGGCGATAATACCGATCAGGATCGCACCCTTGAATCCTTTGATATAAAGTACGATGGTAATGAACAATCCAACGATTGCCAGTACGGCACAAATTCCTTCGGTATGGAAATTCCCGGCGAAATCTACTGTTGTAGTAAGAGTGGAATCACTATTGACAACAAGGTGCGCACCCTGCAGTCCAACGAAAGCGATGAAAAGTCCAATTCCGGCACTTACACCGTGTTTCAATGTAAGAGGGATTGCGTTGAAGATGGCTTCACGTACATTCGTAAGGGAAAGAGCGATAAATACAATACCTTCCGCGAATACAGCGAGCAGAGCTACCTGCCAGGAGTATCCCATGGAACCGCATACGGTATAAGCAAAGTAAGCATTGAGTCCCATGCCGGAAGCAAGAGCGAATGGATAATTTGCCAAAAATGCCATGGCAAGGGTACCGATAAAGGCGGCAAGTGCCGTAGCGATCAAGGCAGCATTGGTGTCCATACCGGCTGCGTTGAGCATGCTTGGGTTGACGGCAAGAATATAAGCCATTGTCATAAAAGTCGTCAGACCGGCGATGACTTCTGTTTTTACCGTTGTGTCATTTTCTTTGAGTTTGAACAGTTTTTCTAACATAATGTCCTCCTTCTTTAATTGTGTATTTTTTATTGATAAGTCCCAGGACTTATTTTCCTTCATAAGTGATCACAGAAGCGACGTCGTAAGCTGCCAGTTTGCTGCGGCCGTGAAGTCCGGCGAGTTCCAGAAGAAATACAATTTTTTCCACACTCCCACCAAGTTCTTCTACCAGTTTGGCGCAGGCTTCCACCGTACCGCCGGTAGCGATCAGGTCATCTACGATAATGACTTTCTGACCTTTGGCAATGGAATCTTTGTGAAGTTCGATCTCGGCGGTGCCGTATTCCAGCTCATAACTTGCGCAGACGGTTTCACAAGGCAGTTTGCCCTTTTTTCGGCATGGAACAAAGCCTTTTCCGAGGGCATACGCAATCGCAGAACCAAAGATAAATCCACGCGCATCCAGTCCGACTACGAGATCAAAGTCCAAATCTTTTACTTTTTCGATCATGGCATCAATTGCCAGATGAAAGCCGTTTGGATCCTGGATCACTGTCGTGATATCGCGGAAAATGATTCCTTTCTCCGGAAAATCCGGGATACTTCTTACGTACTCTTCCAATTTTTTCATGGTGTTTCGTCTCCTTAATTTAGAATCTTTGATTTATTCTTCTTCGATCGGCCGGCTGATACCCCAGAAAAACAGGGCGACGGTTCCGGGACCGGTGTGGCTTCCAATGGTTGTGCCGATCGGATAGATTTCTATTTTTCCTTTTAATGCCGGAAAACGTTCCTCGACAAGGGCTGCTACAGCGAGAGCGTCCTCTTTGCAGGCGGAGTGTGAGATATAACATTTCCCGGTGTACGACGTACCGGCGATGGCATACTGTTCCATCTGTTCGACGATCGAACGGATTACTTTTTTCTTGGTACGTATTTTAAAGCGCGGGATCAGTCGTCCCAAATAGTCCATATTGAGAAGCGGACAAATATTTAAAAGCCCACCGACAAAGCCGGCTGTCTTTGAGACGCGTCCTCCTTTGATATAGAAAGTAAGATCGGTCGAAAAGAACCAGTGGTGTACGTGAAGGCGATTGTCCAGACACCATTGATACACTTCGTCGATACCTCTTCCTTCATCGCGCAGATCAGCCAGTTTGTCCATCAAAAGGCCGTAACCGGAAGATGCGGCGAGAGAATCTACAATCAATATTTTTCGTTCCGGGTATTTTTCACTCAGAACATCCCTTGCCAGGCATGCGGAATTTAACACGCCGGAAATGCCTGACGATAATGTGACATGCAAAATATCCTTTCCTTGTTGTAAAAAAGGTTCAAAATAGGTCTCGAATTCATTCGCATTGATCTGCGATGTTTTGGTGTCCGCTCCATTTGCCATGGCCGTATAAAATTTGTCAAAGGGAATGGATTTTCCTAAATCATCAGGATATTGTTTCCCGTCCAGTTCAAAATGAAAACAGATATAGGAAATATTCCGCTCTGTAAAATGCTGTTCGCTCAGATCCGCTGTGGAGCAGCAGCTGAGTACATAATCCGCCATAGTGTTGTCCTCCTCATTAAAAATATGTCTTGTCACCAAGCGGAGCTTGATGACCTGCGTGTGCTTCAGCACACTTCATTTTACCATTTGTCACCAAGCGGAGCTTGATGACCTGCGTGTGCTTCAGCACACTTCATTTTAACATTTGTCACACGATTTTTCAACTATTAGCGGGAAAAATAACATTATCTTTTGACACGAGGAAAAAAACAGTCTATAATGGCTTTAATATGCAGTTTGAAGAGATCGAAAGGAGAGCGGAAATGAAGGTTTTAATTGTAGTGGACATGCAGAAAGATTTTGTTGATGGATCGCTCGGAACGCCCGAAGCACAGGCGATTGTGCCGGCGGTGGTGGAAAAAGCCGCGGACTATGAGGGAAAAGTGATCTTTACGAAAGACACGCATGGAGAGGATTATCTTTCGACGCGCGAAGGAAAATACCTGCCGGTGGAACATTGTATCAAGGGGACGCCGGGTTGGGAACTTCTCCCAGAACTGGAAAAAATATGCAGCGAAAGACAATGCACCGTCTATGAAAAGGAGACATTTGGTTCGGTCAAATTGATGGAAGATCTACTGCAGCGGCAGACCGCCGGCGAGATCGAGGAGATTGAACTGATCGGACTTTGCACAGACATTTGTGTGGTTTCCAATGCCCTTTTGTTGAAGGCGGCGATGCCGGAAACGGATATCAAAGTGGATGCTTCCTGTTGTGCCGGCGTGACAAAGGAGTCGCACGAGGCGGCATTGTGTACGATGAAATCCTGTCAGATACAGATTTTGGGAAATTAACAGAGAAAAGAGGTTAAAACATGCGGCAGTACGACCAACGAAATTTGTCCATGGTAATGGATTTTTATGAAATGACAATGAGCAACGGTTATTTTAATACGGAGAATGCGGATACCCGTGTGGCATTTGACGTATTTTACCGCAAAAACCCGGACAATGGCGGTTTTGCAATATTTGCGGGTCTGGAACAGATCATTGAGTACATCAATGACCTGCATTTTTCAAGAGAAGACATCAGTTATCTGCGTGAACAGGGCGTGTTTGGAGAAGAGTTTTTGGAATATCTTGCCAATTTTCGTTTTCAGGGAGATATTTACGCTTTCCGCGAGGGGACGATCATGTATCCCGGCGAGCCGGTTATTACGGTAGTTGCGCCCCTTATCGATGCCCAATTGGTGGAAACGGCGATCCTGCTGCAGGTGAATCATCAGTCGTTGATCGCGACAAAGGCACGACGTATCGTGAAGGCGGCAAGAGGCCGTGCGGTCAGTGATTTCGGCGCAAGGCGCGCGCACAATATGGATGCGGCGGTATATGGAGCGAGAGCCTGCTGCATCGGTGGAGCGGTCGGAACGGCGACAGTTCTCGCCGGTAAAATGTTTGATATTCCGATCAGCGGAACGATGGCACACAGCTGGGTTATGTTTTACAACGACGAATTTGAGGCGTTTAAAAAGTACGCGGAGAATTATCCCGATGGAACGGTTCTTTTGGTGGATACGTACGATGTGCTCGAAAGTGGTATCCCGAATGCGATCCGTGTCGCAAAAGAAGTACTGGAACCGATGGGAAAACGACTTTTGGGAATCCGCCTTGACAGCGGCGACCTTGCCTATCTTTCAAAAAAGGCACGTAAAATGTTAGACGACGCAGGTTTGACAGACTGCAAGATCGTGGTCTCAAACAGTCTCGATGAATTTACGATCAATTCCCTTTTGGAACAGGGCGCATGCATTGACAGTTTCGGCGTTGGTGAGTGCATGATCACATCCAAGTCAGAACCTGTATTCGGAGCGGTTTACAAAATGGCGGCAGTGGAAGAAAATGGTAAATTTGTACCGCGTATCAAGGTGTCGGAAAACATCGAAAAAATTACAAATCCGGGCTTAAAAAAGGTTCTCCGCGTCTACGATGAAAATGGCCATGCGGTGGCAGATATGCTTGCTCTCCGGGAAGAAGAGATTGATTTTTCAAAACCGGTTTCTTATATTGATGAGAAAAAGCCGTGGAAGAAGCACCGCTTTGAAAACTGTACGGCAAAGGAACTTCAAGTTCCGATTTATCTCGATGGAAAACTGGTTTACCAAAATGAATCGATCCCGGATATCGCAAACTATGTCAAAGCTCAGCTTGATCACGAAATCTGGAGTGAGGAGCAGCGTTTTGAAAATCCGCATACGCACTATATTGATATGTCGAAGAAACTGTACGCCACCAAGATGGAATTACTGAATCAGGCGAGAGGGGAAAATTAAACATGGCAAAAATCACCAATCCAATTATTCCAAGCGATTATCCCGATGTGGATGTGATCCGTGTAGAAGATACGTATTATATGGTCAGTACGACGATGCATTTTATGCCGGGAGCAGTGATCCTGCGCTCGTATGACCTTGGACACTGGGAAACCATTTCCCATATTTATACAGAATTGACAGATGCGCCGGCATACCATCTGGATGATGGAAAAGAGGCTTATGGACAGGGCATGTGGGCCCCTTGCATTCGCTGGCATAAGGGAACTTTTTATGTCGTATTTTCCGTCAATGATATACATAAAACGCTTGTTTATACATCAGACAAAATTACCGGTCCCTGGGAGCAAAAGGAGATAGAGGGATTTTATTATGACTGTTCTCTCCTGTTTGACGACGATGACCGTGTCTATATGGTATCGGGAAACCGCCAGATCTGGCTGACGGAATTAAAAGAAGATTTGAGTGCACCCAAGCCGGGAGGCCTTCATCGTATGATCTTTAAAGATACGGATGAAATTGGTCTCGGATATGAGGGCTCTCATATTTATAAAATTAACGGAAAATATTATGTGTTCAATATTCATTGGCCATCGATGCGGAGCGAGTCGTGCTTTGTGTCAGATTCGCTTACCGGGGAGTTTACCGGAAAAGATGTATTGGCAGATGACATGGGATATCTGAACCAGGGTGTTGCACAGGGGGGGATTGTCGATACGCCGGATGGAAAATGGTATGCAGTACTTTTTCAGGATCGTGGTGCGGTCGGACGAAGCCCGGTGCTTGTGCCGATGCGTTGGGAAAATGATTTTCCGGTATTTGGTATAAACGGCAAGGTGCCTTCTGAATTGGAAGTTGAAAGCACTTGCCCAAATCATGCCTATCGACCGTTGTTTGACGGCTTTTCCGATCTTTCCCGGGAAAGTATCAATACGGAATGGAATCATATTCCGAAAAAATCATGTATCCGCAGAGATTCCGAAGGACTGCATATTACGACGGACCGTGTGGTGCCAGAGGTAACGCATGCACTTAACACCTTGACGCGGCGTCTGCGGGATCCATATGACACCGTTCGGATCGAAGTCGATGCCTCAAAACTCCGCATAGGAGATTATGCTGGCATAGTGGCATTGCAGAGCTGTTACAGCTGGATCGCCATCTGTCGGAAAGAGGACGGATATGCCTTGGAAGTCGGCTGCCGGGAAGCAGAGACAGAATCCTATATCCCGATGGAACCGGCACAAAAACCGGCGGTTATCAAAGCGTCGATCCCAATCAGGAAACCGGTGATTACCCTTCGGATGGACGTGGATTTTGACCATCAGACCGATGAAGTACAATTCTATTATCAGGACGAAAACGGCGAATTTGTGCCGCTTGGCGATAAAATGAAATTGTATTTCAAATTAGATCATTTTACCGGCTGCCGCGCTGGTTTGTTTGTCTTTTCGACAAAAGAAAGTGGCGGGGAAGCAGGGTTTCATTCTATATAAATAACGATTTAAAGCACCGGGAAGTCATTATACTTCCTGCCAGCTCAGACGATACGGAATGCCGTTTCGAAGCGGCATTTCCAATTTGACTCCATCGTAATAGACGTCAAGGAGAAGATCTTTTTCCTTTGGCGCATGGACGGCGATACTTGTCAGATAGCCATCTTTCCAGGTGAGGTCCCAAGTGGTTTCGTGAACGCCGCGAAGTCCTTGAACCTCGCCATTTCTCCATGCTTTTGGCAGCGCAGGAAGTACGATCGTGCGGTCTTCGTTTGACTGGAGAAGCATCTCTGCCATCGCAGCCGCAGCTCCAAAGTTTCCGTCAATCTGAAATGGCGGATGATTGTCAAACAGGTTAGGCAGTGTGGATTTCTTTAACAATGCCAGTAAATTTTTGTAGCAAAGCTCTTCTTCCCAAAGTCTCGTATACATATTGAGAATCCAGGCACGGCTCCATCCGGTATGTCCGCCGCCGCTTTCTAAGCGGCGCTGCAAGGTGACCCGTGCGGCCTTGCAAAGTTCCGGTTCACCGTCCGGTGTAATCTGATATGCCGGATGAAGTGCCCACAGATGGGAGATATGGCGGTGTCCCGGCTCGGCCTCTTCATAATCTTCCTGCCATTCCATGATCTGTCCGTGTTTTCCAATCTGGATCTCCGGCAGTTTTTGTTCGCATTCGCGGGCAGCAGCCAGAAAGGCAGTGTCCTTTTCTCCGAGAACTTCAGCGGCTTTTTGAAAATCTGCAAATAATTCATGAAGAATCTCGTTATCCATGGTTACACCATAAGAAAGACATCCCTTTGTGCCATCTTTCATAATATATGTATTTTCCGGAGAAACGGAAGGACAGGTAACAAGTTTTCCCTCTTTTTCTACTAAAAAGTCCATAAAGAACTGCACCGATTCTTTCAAAAGCGGATACATCTTTTCTAAGAATTTCCTGTCGTCAGTATAGGTATAGTGCCGCCAAATGTGTGTGCAAAGCCAGGCACCGCCCATTACCCAGAATGTCGCCGGGATGTAGATGTCCTGCGGTGCCGTATCTCCCCAGAGATCGGTATTGTGGTGTGCGACAAATCCACGGCAGCCATACATTTCCTTCGCGGTCTGCTGGCCATTTGGCAGCATTCGAAGCATATGCTCAAAGAGAGGAAGTTCGCAGTCAGCGAGATTGCACAACACAGCCGGCCAGTAATTCATTTCTGTGTTGATGTTGATCGTATATTTGCTTCCCCATGGCGCGTTCATATCGCGGTTCCAAATCCCCTGCAGATTCGCCGGAAGACTGTCGCCGCGGCTTGAACTGATGAGGAGATATCTGCCAAAATCCATGTAGGTTGTCAAAAGACCGTTGTCCGGATGTTCCTCGTCCAAGCGGGAAAGACGTTCGTCGGTGGACAGCAGATCTAATGTTTTGTCATATTCCAGAGAAAAGTACATGCGGTTATAGTAGGAAGTATATTCCTCGATATGTTCCGAACGCAGTTCCTCAAAAGAGAGCCGGGAAGCAGCGGAAAGCACATCGCGAACTTCTTTCTCCGGGTCTGTATGGCGAAAGGTCGTCGCGGCAGTAAGAAAGACGGTGACATACGAGGCATTCCGCGTCACTAAATGTTCTCCGATTCCCTGCAGTTCCGAACCATCTGTGACAAATTTCATACCGCAGCAAAAACGTTCTTCACCGCCGCCGAGCCGTCCGGCAATCAAAAGGGTATCATTGGTATGTGTAGTAGTCTCATAAAAACATTCGCGCTGCAGGGAAGCGGCGAGATCCAGTTCGCCTGCCGTCGAACAGCGAAAATGCGCAACAATACAATTTCTTGGTGCACTTGCAAAGGTTTCACAGGTGTATAGGGCGCCGGTTTTTTTCGACAAAACCCGACTTGTGTGGATGGCTTCGGAAAGATCCAGTTTTCGCTCAAAATCAATCCCTTCTTTTAATTTTCCACAGTAATCGAAGTAGACATCTCCCAATGTCTGATACGTGTGCTGGCTCTGCGGGGTACCGGCAAGAGCGTACTTGCACAGTTCTTCCGCTTTTTCAATCTTTCCCTCAAAGATATAGCGGCGGATGGTGTCCAGATTCGCAAGGGCATCCGGGTTATTGCGGTTTCGTTTCTGCCCGAACCAGACAGAATCTTCATTTAACTGGAAATGCTCGCCGGTTCCTTCCCCAAAGATCATCGCACCGAGTTTTCCGTTTCCGATCGGGAGAGCCCGGTTCCAGTCGCCGTGGGAAGGCGTTGTATAAAATAATGCACTCATAGAAATACACCTCCTTATTTTTCAAATTCATATATGTCATCCAAATAGATTTTCGTGCGGACTACCTGGATCCAGCGTTCTTCTAATTTGATTTTCGATAAAATGCCGGTGATACGGACGTAATTGTCTTCTGAAAAATAGACGACGGTTACCATATCGCCGCACTGCATCTGCGACAGCCGGATATCTAACTGTTCTTTATAATCATCGCACAATTCGGCTTTCGGCACAACTATTTTTTCCTTTTTTTCCAAAGCTTCTTCCAATCCCTTTAAAGCGGCAAAAGGCATAAATTGTTTTGCCCGGTTTTCGCGAGACATTTTTCCCCTTGGTCTATTCACTTTTATGCCCTCCAATCTGTTCGTTACGCAGCCTTGTCGTGCCGTGCTCTTCCAGGTCCATACCGCGCAGGATCGCATTTTTTCCATATTTCTTTCGAATTGCGAGGATGGCTTTCTGGATATTTTTCTCCTCCTCTAATTTGGAAGGATCTGTAAAAATATCAAGCTGCAGAAAGGAGGCTTCGCATACATTATTATAGGTTAAAGTCAGCCGCCGGATATCGAGCGAATGATTGACAATGCGTCGGTACAACGCCTCAGCCGCCTGAATCAGACGGGCAGATGAGCTGGAAAAAGCCCCCAGATTTGTCGTGCCATGGGCGGGTGCAGGAATGCTGTGGCCGCGTTTGGCGTAGCCGACATGAAGCGTCATAGAATCCGTGACAAGATTTTTGTCAACGAGATCCAGCGTCAAAAGATCAGCCATTTCTTTGATGATCAAAATGCCGTCCTCAAACGAATAATCGCAGGGAAGAACTTGTCCGCTGGAGATCGAATTTTTTTGCGGCCGGTAGTTTTTGATGTCTTCTATCGTCGTCGGTTCCCGTCCCCACGCATGGTCAATGAGCAGTTCTGCATCCACGCCAAACATATGATAGAGCATATCTTCATCTGCTTCGGCGAGATCTTTCATTGTAAAAATACCGACACGCTCCAGTTTCCTGGCGATACCGGGCCCGATCCGCCAAAAATCCTGTAGTGGACGGTGGTTCCAAAGGGTCTGCCGGTAAAGCTGTTCGTCGAGACACCCGATAAAATCGCTTGCGTGTTTGGCAGTAATATCGAGCGCAATCTTAGCCAGATACAGATTCGAGCCGATGCCGCAGGTCGCAGTAATCCCGGTGGTGGAAAGGATGTCCTGTAAAATCCGCTGCGCCAGGGAACGCGCGTCGGTCTGATACATCGACAGGTAATCGGTGACATCCAAAAACGCTTCATCGACAGAATAGACATGAATGTCTTCTTTCGCCACATATTTTAAATAAATGCCGTAAATCCGAGCAGAATATTTGATGTACAATTTCATGCGTGGTGGAGCCATGATGTACGGAGTGCCGGCAGGAATCTCAAAAACACGGCAGCGGTTTTTAATCCCAAGGGCTTTCATGCTCGGAGAAATCGCAAGGCAGATCGTCTTATCCGTGCGCTCGGGGTCAGCGACGGCAAGGTTCGTCGTGAGCGGGTCAAGATGCCGCTCGACACACTCTACAGAGGCATAAAAGGACTTGAGGTCGACACACAAGTAAATGCGCCCATTTTTCAATAGTGAAATATCACATGCCATAGTATCCCTTCTTTCAAAACAAACAAATGTTCGATAAAGCTATTATAACATAGTATTTCCAAAATGCAAGAGAAAAATTAAAAAAAATAATACATAAATTTCTTTCATTTCCACATACTACCCATATAGCATAATTATGGAAATTATAGCAGAAATCAGGAGGTTTTTAATATGAAAGCAACAGGTATTGTGCGTAGAATTGATGAATTGGGAAGAATTGTAATTCCAAAGGAGATCCGGCGGACATTGCGCATTCGCGAAAGTGATCCAATGGAAATATTCACAAATCACGAGGGTGGCATTGTGCTCAAAAAATATTCTCCGATCGGGGAACTCGGAGATACGGCGCAGGAATATGTGGAGTCCGTGGCAAATGTGGCAAAATGTACCGTGTGTGTTGCTGACCGTGACCGCATCGTAGCGGCGGCGGGCAGCCAGAGCCGGCAGTACACGGGAAAGGATCTCGATGAGACGATCAAAGAATGCATCCAAAACCGATGTAATGCCCTTTACGCTGATGGAAAAGGAAAAATGTGCCGTATTGTCGAAAATGAAGAACCGAAACCAAATCAGGCAGTAGCGACGATTGTATGTGAGGGAGATGCTATTGGAGCAGTCATTCTTCTATCAAACGATAAAGAAAAGAAATTTGGAGAGTTTGAGGAGAAAATGGCCCTTTGTGGCGCTGGATTTCTTGGACGCCAGATGGAGCAGTAGCGGGAAAATCGACTTCCATATCTTCTCAAAAAATGAACAATATGTAAAAATGTCGGGTTTTCATGGTAATTCCAGTAAAAATTCTTGACAAATGATGAAAAAAAGGGTATAAATAATGTTAGTAGGTTTACAAAACATGAACGGATGTTGTAGGTTTACAAAAAAAATAAGAAATCACGAGGAGGATATAATCCATGAACAAGACAGAATTAGTTGCAGCTATGGCAGATCAGGCTGAATTGTCAAAAAAAGACGCAGAGAAAGCATTGAAAGCATTTGTTGACGTAATCACAGATGAATTGAAAGCTGGCGGAAAAGTACAGTTGGTAGGTTTCGGATCTTTTGAAGTTGCAGATCGCGCAGCTAGAAATGGTGTGAACCCATTGACAGGAAAACCTATGAATGTTCCAGCTTGCAAAGCACCTAAATTCAAAGCTGGTAAAGCTCTGAAAGAAGCTGTAAACAAATAATTCATAGCAAATGGATATTGATACAAGGTGTCTTGCGATAAGTTTCGTAGACACCTTGTTTTTATGTAATAAGTCCGTCTCAAAGAAAGATGCACTTCCTGCTTGCAGGAAAAGTGCTGCTTTCTTTAGAGACACAAACCGAAATGAGCATGGAGTACGATAGTACGGAATGCGAATTTTGGTGTCAAATTGCGAAAGTGCGAAGCACGGAGCAATTTGTAGGACTTTTGTGCAAACAACGAGACACGCAGTATACGGGAATCTGCTGCATTGTGCTTGCACAATATGCATGCAGATTATCGGATACTATGTGACGACTGTCACGATGATGAGCTCCGCAGGAGCGAAGAATGCGTGTCTCGTTGTGCAGCACGGGCTGGTGCGGAGCCCCAAAGGCAACGCAAACTGGGCAACCCAGCGAATCACGTTGCTTTTAAAGCCGGTAACAAACTAAAAAGGCAACGCAAATCAAGCAACACGCGGAAAACCGATGCCTTTCCCAGTCCAAAAGCAACTAAAAGGCAACGCAAACCGGGCAACCCAGTGAATCACGTTGCTTTTAAAGCCGGTAACAAACTAAAAAGGCAACGCAAATCAGGCAACAAGTGGAAAACCGATGCCTTTCCCGACCCTAAAGGAGCGCAAAGGCACCAAGCCCCAAAGCACCAACCCCCCAAACCCCATAAAAAGGAGGAAAACAACATGCGTTTAGATAAATATTTAAAAGTATCCCGTCTCATTAAACGCCGTCCGGTGGCAAACGAAGCCTGCGACGCAGGAAGAATACTTGTCAATGACAAAGTGGCGAAAGCTTCGTTGAATGTAAAGCCGGGTGACGTGATCGAGATTCAGTTTGGAGATAAGACGACAAAAGTAGAAGTTCTTCGTGTCGAAGAGACTTATAAGAAGGACGAAGCAAAAGAATTGTACAAATATTTGTAAAAAAATTGAAATCACAATACCTGAATAACCACGTGCTTTTATATGCCTGCCTTCGCGTAGGCATATTTTTTTTCAAACAATCATAAGATGGGTTAGAAAGGGAGAAAGGATGGGCAGGAGCAAAATGGAAAGTCAGGAAAAGCACCGGGAGCCTCATTTTGATACTCACCATATCGTGCTTAAAGAGCGGAAAAGTGCTACGCTTACCGGAGTGAAAGAAGTGCTTTCGTTCGACAGTGAAGAGGTGCAGCTCGATACGATCCGCGGGCATCTTGCGATAAAGGGAAAAGGTCTGCATGTGCGGCGGCTGACATTGGAACGGGGGGAGGTCGACATTGACGGTACGTTTGATGAATTAAAATATTCCGATCCCCATACGATGAACGACACCAAGAGCTTTCTGGGAAGGCTGTTTCAATAACCGATGGAATTGATCCGGGGACAGATGGTATTTTTGGCGGGCTCGGTGGTGAGCGGGTTTGCCGTCATGGGATGCTATGAGATCGTGCGTGTGCTGCGTGCGTTGTTTCATTTGAAAACCGTAGGAAAATTCATTTTAGATACCATTTATTTTCTGGTGGCAGCAGTGTTTGTATTCCAGATGGTATTTTTGTGCAATTATGGGACGCTGCGGATTTTTTTTGGCATCGCTTTTGTACTGGGAGCGGCGGCCTGTCATGTCGTGCTGGGAAGAAGCGTGTCGCGTGGTATTCTTCGGGTGATTTGGGGAATACGCCGAAAAATAATACAACCATGCGTTCGAAAATGTAAAAGATTACTAAAAAAAATGAAAAAAACCAAAAAAAACCCTTGATATTTGTGGGGAAAGGCTATATAATAAAAACACATTAGTCTACAGGGTTAGAAAAATAGTACAGTTGTAGAACAAACGAACGGATTGAGAAAAGAAAAGTAAGAAAAGTTATTAAAATGTGGGCGTATTCGCTCCAGAATGGAGAAATGAATGAAAAAAAGAAAAAAGAAGCCAAACCGTACCGGACTGTATCTGGTCATGACGGTTGTTCTTTTGTTCTGTGCAACGCTGGGAATCCACAGCATTTCTCTTCGCGCTACCTGTAGTTCCCTCCAAGAGCAGAAAACGGAGTTGGAAGCGAAGAAAAGTGATCTGGAAAAAGAAGCAAAAAGCATCGAAGAACAGAAGAAGTACATGCAGACAAATGAATACATTGAAGAAATGGCCAGAGAAAAGTTTGGTCTGGTCTATGATGATGAAATCGTATTCAAAGCAAAGTAGAATCGTGTCGAAAAGTTTTTTTGACACGGTTCTTTTTTTGACAACATTCGAGCCGCTTATTCGTTATACTTAACGTTACGAATGAAAGCAAAGGAAAGGAGCGAGCGGTGAGATGAATGGCGCTGTGTCGAAAAAACGTTGGCTGATGGAGATTGGAATCGGATTTATGCTGGGGAGAGTGTGGGTATTTTCCATCAACCCCTTTGGATTGGCATATTTGTGTGCATCCGGAGTGTATCCGGCAGGAAGAGGGCTGGTCTTTCTTTCTGTTCTGGCAGGCTTTATCACCAAAGCGAAAGGACTGGACTTCCTACATTATATCATGATGACGGGGCTGCTTTGGTTTGTACAGAAGATCATGAAAAAAGTGGATGGCAAAGAGGGGAGCTGTCAGGCAGTGGCGGTGATCGGCGGGATCCTGAACGTGGTATTGGCGGTGACGACGGGATTTCTGCAACATGGCACTACAAGTGTAGTATTTACGGCGGCGCTGGAAAGCATTTGTCTGATCGCGTTTGCCTATGTGATGCAGTGGGGACTGCGCTTCCTTTTATATGAAGACTGGGAACGGGAACTCAGTAACGAAGAAATGATCAGCGTTCTGGTGCTTGCGGCATTGAGTATTTACGGGATGCCGAGGCTGTTTGACGGCGTTTTGTCGATTGTGGAGACAATGAGCTACCTGCTTGTGCTCTTTGCCGGCTATCGTTACGGCGCTGCCGTCGGTGCTATGGCAGGTGCGGTTGGTGGCATCTTGTCAGTTGCCGGCGGAAGTGATATGATATTGATAGGAGTATATTGTGTGCTCGGGATCACTGTGGGAATTTTCCGCGAGATCGGCAGAATTGTGAGCGCGATTACTTTTGTGGCGGCAGGGATCGTTTTTGCGTATGTCATCCGCGACGAAGTACTCGGAATTGTCGAATTGCGGGGAATGGTGTCAGCGGGGATCGTATTTTTGGCAGTTCCGCGGGAACTGGTGCGGACGATCGAGACGGATTTTATGCGGGAGCGGGAAAATCCATTTGCCAAAGCAGACCTGATGAGCCTTGCTAACGAGAAAATCGACGGATTTTCGACAGCCTTTCTGCGTCTGGCAAAGTCGTTCCGGGACTTTACCAAGTGTGAAAATCATATTTCCGGCGAAGAAATGGAACTTATTTTTGATGAGCTTGCGGATAAAATCTGCCGTGAATGTGAAAATTGCAAGTATTGCTGGGAAATGCATTACGAGGAGACGTACGACAATATCCGAAACATTCTTGCGGCCGCCAGTGAACAGGGTGTGGTCGAATGCGGGCAGGTGGATGCGTCCTTTCTGAACCGATGCATTCATTTAGAAGAATATGCGGAAAAATTAAATGAGCGCATGGCACTTGCGAGGATGAATCTCAGCTGGCGCAATAAAATGGCGGAAAGCCGGGAGGCAATGGCATCGCAGATGTACGAGATCGCTTATGCGCTGCGTGGATTTACGCAGGAACTCAATCAGACGGTGGATGTGCCGGAGGAGACAAAGAAAAAGGTATTGTATGCGCTCCGCTCGCTTGGCATACAGGTCAAAAATCTTTCCTTTCAAAAAGATGTAAAAAGCAATCTGGAAGTGTGTTTTCTGGCGAGAGCGCGGGGAAATGCCTGCATTACGAAAAAAGATGTCGCACTTGCGCTGGAATCCGTTCTTTCGACGAGAATGACAGCGGGGCGTTATGTGAAAAATGTCATTTCCAAAGAATACGAAGTGACAACGTTTGTGCAGGACGTGAATTTTAAGGCGCTGACGGGTCTTGCCAGAGCGACAAAAAGCGGAGAGACGGTCTCCGGCGACAATTTTTCATTTATGGAACTTCGGACCGGAGAGTTGATCATGATGCTGTCTGATGGCATGGGAAGCGGGTCAAGAGCGTGCCGTGACAGCGAAAATCTGGTCGACGTGCTTGAAAGTCTGGTGGAGGCGGGATTTCGCAAAGAGTCCGCAATTCGGCTGATTAACACATTATTTGTCATGTCTTATGAAGGAAAAACGTTTACAACACTTGACATGACGGCCGTAGACCTTTATAGTGGAAGTTGTGAGATTGTAAAAAATGGTGCGGCTGCCACATTTATCAAAAAGAAAGATGGCGTGAAGACCATTTTTTCAAGCGCACTGCCGGTTGGCGTGGAAATGAACGCGGATCCGGAGACGATTACCCAGGAACTGGAAGAAGGGGACTTCATCGTAATGGTGTCTGACGGCGTTATTGATGCATTCCCGGGGGATGAAAAAGAATTTTATGTAGAAAATATTTTAGAGAACTTACAAACAAATAACCCATCGGAGATGGCGCGGAGTGTGTTGATGGAGGCACTTGCACGCAATGCCAGACAGCCGTTTGATGACATGAGCGTGCTGGTTGCCGGTATCTGGCGGAAATAGCGATGGGAAACTGTGGAGGATTGGATGTTAAAGGAGAAAGTACTAAAGTTTAATGAGCGTAATAAACTGTTTGCAAAAGGGGACCGCATTGTCGTAGGGGTGTCCGGAGGAAAAGATTCGGTATGTCTGCTGGATATATTGAACCGATGTAAAGAAGAATACGACCTTTCGCTGCTTGTGGTGCATATCAATCATTGTCTGCGTGGAGAGGCGGCAGACCACGATGAGGCATTTGTGAGAGATCTGGCAGAAAAAATGGGACTTGAATATTACAGCGAACGCATTGATATACGGCAGGTGTCGAAAGAACGCAGAATGACAGAAGAAGAAGCCGGAAGATACATGCGTTATCAGATCATGCAGCATATTTGCATGGAGCGCGGATACCGGAAGATCGCCATTGCACACAATCAGGATGATGTGGCGGAAACGGTGCTTTTTCAGATGTTTCGAGGCAGCGGACCGCGTGGGTTGTCGGGGATTTTTGCAAAACGCGAGTATATTATCCGACCGATTTTATTTGCCCCGCGAAGCGAGATCGAGGAGTACGTCGAAGCCCGTGGATTGGGTTACTGTACCGACGAGACGAACGAACAGGAAGAATATTCGCGCAATAAGATCCGCCTGCGGGTATTTCCGTATGTCGAAAGCGAGATTAACAACCGCGCCAAAGAGCATGTGGCAAAGGCGGCGCAGAAAATATCGATGCAGAATGCGTACATTGAAAAACAGGCGAAAAAAGAATATATGCGTCTTGTTCATGCCGACCGCGGCGAATATTATTATTCGTGCGAAGAATTTGGCAAGATGGATCTGATCATTCAGATTGAGATTATCCGCTTGATCTTGAAAAATTTCAGGGATTCGGTAAAAGATATTACAGAGCAGCATTATAAGATGGTCATTTCATTGACCAAAAAAGAAGCCGGAAAACAGGTGTGTCTGCCCGGAAATATATGTGTAGAGCGGCGTTATGAGTATGTCTGGTTCAAAAATCAGATTGCGGATGTGGTCGTTCCGACAAAAGAGAAATGCGAACTTCCGTATGAGGGAGTCGTGGAAATCCGCCGGGAAAGAATGCGTCTGTGCATGGATGTTGTAGAACGTGAAAAACTCCCGGAAGAAATTCCACAAAAAGACTATACGAAATGGTTCAATTATGATAACATTAAGAGTGGTATTGAATTGCGTAATCCGGAAGAAGGAGATTTCTTTGTGATGGATAAGCAGGGAAATAAAAAGAAGCTTTCCAGGTATTATATTGATGAGAAGATACCATTGAGCGAGAGGAAACGGGAAATCGTGCTGGCGGATGGAAGTCATGTGCTGTGGGCGGTTCCGGGACGCATGAGTGATGCATATAAAGTAACAGAAGACACGAAAAAGGTACTAGTGGTTGTCTTAACGAAATGTTAAAAAAGAATAGTGAGGTAAAAGAAAAACCATGAAAGAAGAAGTTAAGGTAATGATTTCGGAAGAAGAGATTACAGAGAAAGTAAAAGAGATTGCTGCACAGATCAACAAAGATTATGCGGACAAAGAAGTATTTTTGCTTTGTATCCTGAAAGGAAGCGTGTATTTTACCTGCGAATTGTCAAAATATCTGACGATGCCGGTCAAAATGGGCTTTATGAAGGCTTCCAGCTATGGCGACGGCTTGACAAGTTCCGGCGTGGTACGCATCAATCAGGATGAAGAGATCAATGTAAAAGGAAAACATGTGATTGTGATCGAAGATATCGTGGACTCTGGAAGAACACTCGCCTTCTTGATGCATATGCTGGCAAAAAGAGAGCCGGCAAGTCTGCGTCTTTGTTCTTTCCTGGATAAACCATCGGGCCGTGTGTCAGATGTAAGTCCGGATTATAGTGGTTTTACGATCCCAGATAAATTTGTGGTCGGCTTTGGGATGGATTATGCCCAGAGATACCGCAATCTGCCATATATTGGCGAACTTATTTTCAAGGAGGGTGAAGAATGAAAGGCGTAAAAGGCTATGGCTTTTTTATCGTTTTGCTCGTAGTGATCGGAATCGCTTACCTGTGCAATAATTATATCATGGATTATGACCGCGATTCCTACTCAGTATCGCAGTTTAAACAGGATCTGCAGGATAAAAAGATAAAGAAAGTAACGATTGAACAGAATGCGGAAGTGCCGACAGGACAGCTGGTGATCCAATATGAAAAAGGAACAAAGCAGTTGTATGTATCGGATGTAAATGAGATGGTTTCCTATCTGGATGATCAGAATTTTACCGAATATCATCTGAGTGATGTGGCACGTACTCCATGGTATCTTGAGATTTTGCCATATATTATTGGTTTTGTATTGTTTTTTGTGTTATTTAGCATGATGATGCCAAATGCCGGTGGCAGCGGAAATAAAATGGCGAATTTTGGCAAGAGCCGGGCGACTCTTACGATGCCGGATGACAAAGTAAAGACATTTGCCGATGTCGCCGGACTGGTAGAAGAAAAAGAGCAGTTAGAAGAGATCGTTGACTTTTTGTCCGATCCTACAAAATATACAAAACTGGGCGCAAGAATTCCGAAAGGTGTTTTGATGGTAGGCCCTCCGGGAACCGGTAAAACCCTTTTGGCAAAAGCGGTTGCCGGAGAAGCAGGCGTTCCGTTTTTCAGCATTTCCGGTTCCGATTTTGTAGAAATGTTTGTCGGCGTCGGAGCTTCCCGTGTCCGCGACTTATTTGAAGAAGCGAAGAAAAAAGCACCATGTATCGTGTTTATCGACGAGATAGATGCTGTGGCAAGACGCCGTGGAAGCGGACTTGGCGGTGGTCATGATGAGCGTGAGCAGACATTGAACCAGATGCTCGTTGAGATGGATGGATTTGGAATCAATGAAGGAATTATCGTTATGGCGGCGACAAACCGTGTCGATATCCTTGATCCGGCGATCCTTCGTCCGGGACGTTTTGACCGTAAAGTTACCGTAGGACGTCCGGATGTGCGGGGACGAGAGGAAATTTTGAAAGTACATGCCAAAGATAAACCATTGGCAGAAGATGTAAATCTTGAAGATGTGGCGCGTACGACAGCAGGATTTGTCGGTGCAGATTTGGAAAACCTGCTGAACGAGGCAGCCATTGCGGCAGCGCGTGACAATCGGGTTTACATTGTAGAAGAAGATATTAAAAAATCTTTTATCAAAGTTGGAATAGGCGCAGAGAAAAAGAGCCGTATCATTTCCGAGAAAGATAAAAAAATCACCGCTTACCACGAGGCAGGGCATGCGATTCTCTTCCATGTACTTCCGGATGTCGGACCGGTTTATACGGTTTCTATCATACCGACAGGGCAGGGAGCAGCAGGGTACACAATGCCATTGCCGGAGCGTGATGAGATGCATATGACAAAAGGAAAAATGCTTCAGGACATCACCGTGTGCCTGGGTGGACGCATCGCCGAAGGAATTATCTTTGACGATGTGACGACCGGTGCAGTGCAGGATATCAAGCAGGCGACAGAAGCGGCGCGTGATATGGTAACCAAGTATGGTTTCTCCGAAAAACTTGGCATGATCAATTATGATACGTCAGACGATGAAGTGTTTATTGGACGCGATATCGGTCATACAAAGAGCTATAGTGAGTCTACATCGAAAGTGATCGACGATGAAGTGAAATCGATCATTGACCGCTGCCATGAGCAGGCGACAAAGATTTTGATGGATCACAGAGATGTTTTGGACCGTCTGGCAGCACTCTTGATTGAAAGGGAACGAATCACTCGCGAGGAATTTGAGGCACTGTTTGAGCAAAATGACGAGAAAATCGCTTCGGAAGAGGCATAAATTGTTGAATTTGCGAATTGCGGGAAGGTGTTTGGGCAAAAGTAACAAAAAGATTTTTAAAAATTCATAATGTTTGTGCACACTGATTTAGAAGAACATGCTATACTTCATATCGTAAACCCCAATACATTATATAGTTTTTGCTACACCCCATAAGTAACAAAAATACCTTCTCCCAAAAGGACAGCCATCGTGAAGCTGTCCTTTTGACATAGTTAAGAAAAAAGAGAGAGGAATGGCATGAAAATGGGCGAATTACGTAGAGACGCAATCTTTAGTTCCGGCACAGAAACTTTTGTGACCCCATTGGAACCAGAAGCAAACGGAGAGGTAACCCTTCGCTGCCGTACGGCAAAAGGGGATGTAGACGAGGTTAATCTGATTCATGAAGAATCTTCCAGTAAAATGAGCAAAGAATACTCCGACGAGATATTTGATTTTTATTCCATCAAAGTGAAACTGGGAGAAGTTCCATTTTCTTATTATTTCCAAATTAAAAAAGGCAGTACCGTAATGTATTTTAATAAGCAAGGAGATGTGGATGTGCCAAATCCACAGTATTCCTATTGCCTGTATCCGGGATTTCATACGCCGGACTGGGCAAAAGGGGCGGTTATGTACCAAATCTACACAGATCGTTTCTGCAATGGTGATAAGACGAATGATGTCGTGGACGATGAATACTGTTATATCGGTGCTCATGTACACCAGGTGAAAGAATGGGGAAGATACCCGGCTTTGATGGATGTGCGTGAATTTTACGGCGGAGATCTGCAGGGGATTTTGGATAAACTTGATTATCTGCAGGAACTTGGTATCGAAGTAATTTACCTCAATCCGATTTTTGTATCGCCGTCCAATCATAAGTATGACACACAGGATTACGATTATATCGATCCGCATTTTGCAGTGATTGTCGAAGATGGTGGTGAGACGCTGGCGGATGGTGACAATGACAACAGCCACGCGACAAAATACCGCAAGCGTGTGGTAAATAAGAAAAATCTGGAGGCGTCGAATGCTTTTTTTGCCAATTTTATGGAAGAAGTTCATAAAAGAGGTATGCGCGTTATCATAGATGGTGTATTTAACCATTGTGGTTCATTTAACAAATGGCTTGACCGTGAGCAGCTTTATGAGAGCGATGATTCTTATGAAAAAGGTGCTTTTGTGAGCGAGGACAGCCCTTATCACGATTTTTTTCAATTTTATCCGGATGGAAGCTGGCCGTATAATACTCATTACGATGGGTGGTGGGGGCATGATACACTGCCAAAACTTAATTACGAAGGTTCTGACAAGTTATTTGAGTATATTATGCGAATTGCTAAAAAATGGGTATCAGCTCCATACAATGTCGATGGCTGGCGTCTGGATGTAGCAGCAGATCTTGGGCATTCAGGGAAATACAATCACAAATTCTGGAGAGAATTTCGAAACGCGGTCAAAGAGGCGAATCCGGAGGCAATTGTTCTTGCGGAGCACTATGGGGATCCGTCCTCGTGGCTTTCCGGAGACCAATGGGATACTGTGATGAATTACGATGCGTTTATGGAGCCGGTAACCTGGTTTTTGACGGGAGTCGATAAACACAGCGATGTCAGTAAACCGGAGTGGAAAGGTGACAGCGGAATGTTTTTTGCTCATATGACGGAATATGGTGCAAAACTCAGTATGCAGTCGTATATGGTAGCAATGAACGAATTATCGAATCATGACCACAGTCGTTTCCTGACGCGGACCAATGGAAGAGTGGGCCGGGTGGCGTCTGCAGGTTCTGAGGCGGCTGCTTTTGGCGTTAAAAAGTCAGTTATGATGGCGGGCGTTATGATTCAGATGACATGGCCGGGTGCACCGACCGTGTATTATGGCGATGAAGCAGGTATATGCGGATGGACGGATCCGGATAATCGACGAACATTCCCATGGGGAAAAGAAGACAAAGAATTGTTTGAATTTCACAAAGAAATGATCCGCATTCACAAAGATTATGATGTGTTGCGGACGGGAGCTCTCATTTATCTTATCAGCGAGGCAGGAATGATAGGATATGGACGTTTTACCGAGGATGAATGTGTCTGTGTGCTGGTTCAGACGACAGAGCAGAAAAAGACAGTTCGCGTGCCGGTATGGCGGTTAGGGATGCCGGACGGAAGTTTCATGGCATCAATGATGTCGTGTGGCACCGAAGGATTTTCCATCGAAGCAAAATTGTATAAAGTCAAAGATGGATGTATCGAGGTCGATGTGATGCCGGAAGGCGGTATCGTGCTGAAATCGGTAGAGAAAGCATATTAAGAATGTTGGGAAAGGGGAGCCCTGAATAGTTAAGAAAGGCTCCTGCACCGAAACTTCGCGTCAGTGCAGGGGCCTTATGTCGTTTGATGTGTCAGGCGTCTGCCTGTCCACTTTTCCAGTCATTCAATTTTTGTACGGCTGCGTCAATTGTCTTCTGGCAGATTTCAGGGAGTTCCCCGCCCCATGCGTCTGCAGCCTGGTCAAATCCTTTTTTGATCGCTGCGATCAAGGTATCTGCTTTGGAAGAATCTCCGCCGCCCAATGCTTTTGCCATATCGACCAATCGGTCACTGGTCTTGTCTACACCCCAGTAGCCATCGTCAGCCACGTCTTTCTGTGCTTGTGCGATCGTAGCCGGATCAACATCTACTTTTCCGTCTTTGATGTCCGTGAAAAGATCTTTCCATGTCGTATATTTCTTTGCCTGTTTGCTGAGAAGCTGATCTACAAGATTCTGCAGCTGCTGATTCTTGCTGCTAAGCTCCCCTTTCATCTGTTTGATCACACTCTGGTAATCATTTACTTTCGAAGTGTCTTTACTTTCTGTTTTCTTTGATGGTTCATACACTACACCGGTATCTTCGGTGTTCTTTTTCTCTGCTGTCTTTTTCTCTGTCGCCTTTGTCGTAGTAGACGTATATGTCGGCTGAGAAGATTGAATTCCGTTTACACTCATGATAAATTCCCTCCTTGGTCATGTTCTCTTATCCTTTATATCGGCGCAAAAAAAGAAAACTTAATATTGCTATTCGCAAAAGATAATTGTAAGATAGAAGGGAAAGGATGAGGCTAATGATAAAGAAAATCATATTGTTTACAAAGGGAATCGAAACACTGTGGTATTTTTCTGAGCAGCTGGGAAAAGAACTGGAGATTCTGGGGTATGAGGTGTTTTATTTTGACCAGTGCAAAGAGTACCGAAGTCTGAGCGACCTGATCTGGTTTTGCGAGCCGAAAGTGACGGCGGCGATCAGCTTCAATTTTGACGGCTGTTCGGGAGAAGACTATTTTATTGACTCCAAAGGGGTATCTTTTTTTGATGCCCGTGAGGTGACATTTATCAATATCGTGGTGGATCATCCCTTTTATTATCATAAATTTGCACCATATCTGCCAAAAAAATACATTCAGATTTCCATCGACAGGGAGCATGAAGCGTATTTAAAACGATTCTTCCCGGAGATTCAGAGAGGACCGTTTGTGCCGCTTGGGGGAACGGGGCTGTGGACAGAAAAGACGCTTCCGGGATGGGAAGAACGTCCGATCGACATTGTATTTACAGGAAATTACAATCCGCCGTCGATCTTTCATGAAGCGATTCACCGGCACGGAGAAGAATATGCCGAATTTTATATGGATATTATCAATGATCTGACGATGCACCCTTGGAAATCCATGGATGCCACGATGATCGAGCATATGCTCCGCGATGTGGAAGATGTGACGGAAGACGGAATGAAAGAGGCACTGCCGAATATGATATTTATCGATCTGTACGTGCGTCATTATATGCGCGGGCAGGTTGTGAAAACGCTTGTGGATGCCGGATATAAAGTGTATTGCTTTGGTGCCGGCTGGGACAAACTGGACTGTGAACATCCGGAAAATATCCGAAAAGGCGATGTGCTGGATTCACTGGGATGTCTGCAGCAGATCAGCCGTGCCAAAATCTCGCTTAATGTCATGCCGTGGTTTAAAGACGGCGCGCACGACCGCATTTTCAATTCGATGCTCAATGGGGCGGTCTGCCTGAGTGACGGATCCCGGTATCTGGATGAAATACTGTGCGATGGAAAAGATTACCGGTTGTATGACCTTGCACATTTGGAAAAACTGCCCGATATGGTACATGATATTTTGTCGAATCGTGTCGAATGGGAGCAAATGCAGAAGAATGCTTATACGTTGGCGTCGAAAAAGCACACATGGGCAGACCGGGCGCGGAGGATTCATCAAGAAATTCTTTGCAAGATACTGTGATATGTGGTAAAATGAAGTGTGCTGATGCACACGCAGGTCATCAAGCTTCGCTTGGTGACAGGTTACAATTTAGAGATCTATGAGAATGGAGATAGAATATGGCAAAAAACAGAAAGCAGAAAAAACCAAAGAAACATCCTAAGTTTTGGCTGGGCTTTAAAATATTTATTTTATTGATTCTTGTGACGATTCTTGTCGGCGGTATCGTATTTTATTTCAAATACGGTAAAGACATATTTGCGATGCAGGATGAAGCAGTCCAGATGGTAAGTGCTTCGACGGAAGAGACGTTCCGCGATTCGGAAACGACGATTGCCTACAATGCGAAAGGTAAACAGATTGCGGTCCTTAAAGGGGATAAGGATTCGTATTATGTTCCGATCAGCGAGATTCCGCAGTATGTAAAAGATGCATTTATCGTTACCGAAGATAAAAAATTCTACCAGCACAATGGGGTTGATGCGGAGGCCAATATCCGTGCCTTTTTAGCATTGATCAAGAACAATGGTGAGATTACGCAGGGAGCCAGTACGATCACGCAGCAGCTTGCCCGCGGTGTCTTTTTGAACCAGGAAAAGACCTACAAACGTAAGATAAAAGAGATTTTTGTAGCACTTGAATTAGAGAAAAAATATACGAAAGACCAGATTTTGGAATTTTATCTGAACAGCATTTATTTTTCCAATGGATATTATGGTATCGAGGCAGCAGCCAAGGGGTACTTCAGTTCCAGTTGTAAGGATCTGAGTTTGTCGCAGCTCTGCTTCCTCTGTTCGATTCCCAATAACCCAAGTCTTTACGACCCGTTGAAACGTAAGGACAACACAATGAAGCGCCGTGACCGCATTTTGAAACAGATGTTAGATGACAAGGTTATCACGCAGGAAGAATATGACGTGGCGGTGCAGGAGAAGATCGAGCTCAATATTACGGAGCCGGTTAAACGAAATTATATCCAGACATTTGTGACGTATTGCGCGACAAAGAAGATTATGGAAAAAAATGGATTTGAATTTCAGTACAGTTTTGATTCGGATAAAGAGCAGGAATCCTATCAGGATGACTATGATACGGCATATGCCGACGCACAGAAGGAACTGTTGAACAAAGGATACCGCATTTATACATCGATTGATCTGAAGAAGCAGAAAGCATTGCAGCAGGCGATCAATACCAATCTGGAGAACTTTAAAGAGAAGGGAACCAATGGTATCTACAAAATGCAGGGTGCAGCGGTCTGCATTGACAATACGACCGGCCGCGTGGTGGCGATCGTAGGTGGCCGAAGCCAAAAGAGCAGCGGTTACACACTTAACCGAGCGTATCAGTCGTTCCGCCAGCCCGGTAGTAGTATCAAACCGTTGATTGATTACACTCCGGCTTTGGAGCGTAACTATACTCCGGATTCTTCGGTAAATGACCACAAGTTTTCCGATGGTCCGTCGAATGCAAACGGCAGATATTATGGATATGTATCGCTTCGATTTGCGTTGGAACAGTCATTGAATACGGTTGCCTGGCAGCTTTTTGAAGAACTGACACCAAAGGTAGGACTTCAGTATCTTTTGAATATGCATTTTAGCAAGATTGTGAAAAAGGATTATACAAATGCCACATCGATCGGTGGTTTGACCTATGGATGCAGCGCGCTTGAGATGGCATCCGGTTTTGCTACACTGGAAAATGATGGAAAATTCCGCGATCCAACCTGTATCGTGAAGATTTTGGATTCCGAAGGAAATACGGTTGTTGAAGATCACGTCGATGAAACGTATATTTATGATTCGAAGGCAGCTAACACAATGGTTGACATGATGGAGGGCGTCTTCACGCGAGGTACCGCACGTGGTCTTGGTTTGGATACCGGCATCGTTTGTGCCGGAAAGACAGGTACGACCAACGATCACAAGGACGGCTGGTTCTGTGGATTTACCCCATACTATACGACAGCCGTATGGATTGGCTGTGATACCCCGACGGTTATCAGCGATTTGTCCGGATCGACCTATCCGGGAAGAACTTGGAATACCTTTATGAATGAGATTCACAAAGACCTTGAAAATAAAGTGTTCCCATTTGAGGAAAAAGAGGAAAGTGATTCCTCAGATTCAAGCGGTTCCAAGAGTTATTCTTCGCAGGGCTACAGTTCTTCGAGCCGTGCGACGGCAACGCCGAAAGCAAAGAAGCCAAAAGAGACAAAACCGGCGATCGTCGAAGAACCGGATGATCTTTATCCGGATGACGAAGCAGATAGTTCCGGAGATACCACGCAGAGCGGCGGAGATACAAGTGATAACTCCGGCGGCAATAGCAGCGGTGGAAACAGTGGCGGAGCGGATGCCTCACAGGGCGGAAGCACCAGCAACGACGATACCACGTATAATCAGGATGACACGACGTATCAGGACGAGAATAATATACCACAGCAGTGATGGTGAAGCAATTTAAATAGTAAATCGGATTACATGTTGCAGTGTAGTCCGATTTTTTGCTATTTATGGAAAGCAAGAGGAAATATCCAATTTCATGCTCAAAAAATCAAGAAATTGCAAGTTGTCTATGATATATTAGGAACAAGAAAACGATTCAGCTGATGATTTTCTGAAAAGGAGCGCAGAAGAGAGCGTTCCGGAAGGAGGCGGCAATGAAAAATTTTTATGTATTAACGGATGCATTGGAATGTATTGAAAACAATATTTGCGAGGAAGTTGACAGTCAGGCAGTTGCTGATTATTGCGGTGTGTCGCTGTCAAGTCTGCAAAAGTTGTTTCGGCTGGCACTGCACCGAAGCGTGAAGGATTATGTTTTGCGGCGCAGAATTAGTCTGGCGGCCAAAGATATTCTGGATACGGACATGAAAATGATAGACATTGCTTACAAATATCAGTTTGGGTCGCCGGAAAATTTTGTCCGTGCGTTTAAGAAAATATGGAAAATTACTCCTACGGAGTACAAAAAAACATGGCGGTTTTCTGAGATATGTCCCAGACTGGATTATCAATATCAGGAAGGAGCAGATGAAGATATGGCAGCAAAAAGAATAGATATCAGTGAAGCTTATGATGAAATTTGCAGAATGAAAGGAACCTATGTGATTTGTTTTGATATTGTGGGGCTTATGCCAATCAATGATATTTCAAGGGAGGCAGGAGATTTGGCGATTTTGGAATCCTTAAAACGAATCGAGCAGGTCTGTACAGAAAATATGTTACAGCTTCGCATTGGTGGGGATGAATTTGCCTTGATAACAGGAAGTGAGAATGAAAACGAGGTAAAAAATATCATCGAAAAGGTTCTTGCGCACAATGGAGAAAAAATTCTGTGGAATAATAAAGAAATTTCATTGAGTCTCCGGGCGGGGCTTTGCAAAGTGCCGGATGGAAACTTGCGCTACAACGAGTTTTTTGAGGAAATGCATGAGGCTATCAATAGCGTGCGAAAAAAGGAAAGATGAGTTAAAAATTTCCTGAGTAAGTATGGTTGCCAAAAGGCAACGAAAATCGAGGAAATCCCCGAAATCCGTTGCCTTTCTCGGCTTGTGAAGCGGGAAAAGGCAACGAAAAAAGGGAAACTCAGCAAAATTCGATGCCTTTACCGCCGGCAAGAAGTGAAAAAGGCAACGAAAAAAGGGAAACTCAGCAAAATTCGATGCCTTTACCGCCGGCAAGAAGTGAAAAAGGCAACGAAAAACAGAGAAATCCTCGAAATCCGATGCCTTTCTCGCCGGCAAGAAGTGAAAAAGGCAACGAAAAAAGGGAAACCCAGCAAAATCCGATGCTTTTCTCGCCGGCAAGAAGTGAAAAAGGCAACGAAAATCGAGGAAATCCCCGAAATTCGTTGCCCCTCTCAGCGATTGCTACGGAAGTTATCTTTATACAGGAAAAAGAGAAAAACATAAAATTTGTAAAAAAATGCTTGCGAAAAATAAAGTTGTCATTTATTATAATATATATGGAAATTGTTACCAAAATAAAGGGCATATATTACGAAGGGAGAAAGGGATATGATGAAAAGAAGAATACGTAGAGGATTTTGTGCCGTTTTGGCGATGGCGATGTTATTAGAGGGAAATGTATCAGTAACTCTTGCAGCAGTAGCAAATGATAAAACACAGGAGACAGCCGCGGAAAAATCAGCAGAATTAGAAGTTGTTGAAAAATGGGATGTCAAAGCGAATGAAAACCTCGAAGAAGATGTATTGGTTGTTCAGGGTGATTTTACTAGTAGAGTTACAAGAGACGCAAAAGAAATTGAGGCGGGAATTGTTCAATTTGCAGGGAATTTATGTTGAATGGAAAAAAGTCATTTGGAAGATATGGGACGATATATGTATTTCCGATTTAATTTCAGAAGATTGGGGGAAGAGTGATGAAATAAAAAGTGTTGAGACTTTGTTTCAAGGTTTATTGTCAAAAGCTATGGTTGAAGGACTATCTTCCCTTGGAGTAAAGAAAAACATAGGTTTGGCGTTGTTATCGAATTATGGTGGTGATATTGGATTTGTTGTGATGATTTTCTTTGGTGTTCATAAGGCTACTTTTGAATATTCTCATACTTATGAAACCTATTTAGCGATGATAAATAGTGTGCCGGAAGATGTACTAAAAGCACCAAAAAAATTAGTAAAAGGTATCATTAATTGTCCCTTGGATCTGGAAGTTATTGGTGATTCAAAGCAGTTTAAAATCAATGCGTCATTAAATTATAAGATAAAACTCACGGGAAATGCTGATGGTAAGATGGATTATATTCTGTCTACGGAAGATCTGGATGCAGGAGAAGAACAACGTATTTTGTTCAAAGATATTTCAGTATCTAATAAAAGAATAATGGAGATGAATATCTCGCCTGATGTGAGTTTAAAAGATCAAAGTTTAAAAAGTGAAAATGGCAAAGAAATTCATTATAATCAGCTTTTGGAGCAAGAAGATTTGAATACATTATCAGTTGCGACAGAGGTGCAAGGGAGGGGGACTGCATCTTCTTTTGCGAATTTAACGTATGGAGATGCTGTTGTATTAAAAGCTGAAACGGACGAAAATAATGAGTTTATTGGTTGGTATGATGAAAAGGGGAATTTTGTTTCCAAAGAACCAGAGTATCCAATTGTTGTGACGGAAAATAGAACATATCAAGCGCGTTTTACGAATTGTTTTGTGCAGCTTCAAAATTATCAAGCACCGGATGTGGTACAAATGGAAATCGGAGATACACTTTGAAAAAGAACAAATATCTGTTAAAATGTAAAAAGAAGAAATTGTATTTTCGTATTCGTGCTAGGCGTGGAAAAAAAGAAAGGAAAGTGGACGAAGTATGTTAAAGAAAGGGGATGAAAAAATATGCAGAAAAAAAGCAAGACGAATGATCATGGAATTTCGTTGATGATAACTTTGACAAGTATTCCGGCGTGGTGGTGGATTTTCTTTATACGCTTCCTTACCCCGGGAGAGATTGTTCCTAAATTTGTGAATTATCTTGTGCTTTGGTTCCCTGCAATATGCCAAATGGTATCCTGTTTTTTTGCAGTACGATTTATACGACAGAATCCAGATAAACGAAAAAAGGGAATCGGGGGTATCGTACTAGTGTTAGTTTTTTATATTGGAACAGCGCTTTTGTCATTTGTATTAACCCAAATGCATGTTTCACTGATGAATGGGAGGAACTTATGAGTATAGATAAAAATAATGGTGTGTTGTGGTACGTTCTTTCTTTGGGAATGTCGATGAGTTATCTGCCGATAAAAGGAATTGTATTGATGATAGGATCTGCATCTTTGCAGGGGGTTATTCCGGTGATCATATGGCAGGCTGTGGCTGCTGGTTTTAGCATTATTGCGCTTGGAAACCAGAAAAGCAAAGAAGATTTTACACTTTCTATTGTGAGTATGATATTTGCTATTGTACTTGCGGTGGTTGTGGTGTTGTTTGAGTGCCTGCAAAGATCGTGAAAAGGAGGACGAGATAGTATATGAAAAAACTGAAAGACAATGAAATTTCATTGCTAATGGATTTTACCGGGATTCCAGTGTCAATACCGTTGCAAGCATTGTTTACATTTTTTTCATGCGGAGATATTTCTACGGAGGCAGTTGTGTTTTGCAATTGGTTCCCGGTGATGTGGCAGATGGCAGCTTGCTTTTTTGCAATACGGTATATCCGGAAAAATCCAAATGACCGGAGAGACGGTGTGATATACCTGGGTATATCATTAATAAGTTATATAGGATGTGCCCTTTGGGGACTTTTGACGACTGAAATGACACTTCATCCATGGGGATTAAAATAACAGGAACACATGTTTCGTGCTTTGAGCTCGATTTTTGCCGTGGTAGAAACTGTACTTGCTTTAGTTGTGGCAGTGTTTGAAGGTGTGTGATGAACTTAAAAATGCACTTTCATGAGGAAGAGGAGTAAAAAAGAAATGATAAATAAATCAAAAAAAAGCAGATACACAGCTATGTTTATCTCAATATTTTTACCTAAATTGGTGACTATGGGATGGAATGTAAGCGAGGTAAATACCTTTGGGTTTTTCTTTTTCGCAGCAGGATTACAGCTGCTTGCAGTGCTGCTTGGTGTGCAGGCAGTAAAAGAATCGAAGAATCAAAAGGATAAAGTGCTGGGGATTATAAGCGCGATTTATGCGGGATTATGGATGATCCCGGATATTGTGATATTTGTAGTTGCAAATTTAGAATTACAGGCATTCGTATGGGGGTAAAAACAGATGATAAAAGCGATTAAATTATTTATAGGATACATACTTCGATCATTAGGAGCTAGTTTTGTCATTATATGGGATATTCGGATGATACCGCTGGCAACTGCATTTGCAAGGGAAAGATTGGATGTATTTGTGATACTTTGCTTTTTTATAGTAGTATTACAAAGTGTCGAATTTGTCTTTATTGCTAATATTGGGACAAATGATGAAGCACCGCTGGAGAATAAAATATTTTTATATCCATTAAGTTTGCTCCCGGCTGTTGCTATAATTGTGTTTTTGTTGTATCCGTATATTGTTTAGGTGTCAGAGGCCGCTTCATATCACAAAAAATTTGCCACATAATGCGGGAGGACAAAAAATATGAAGAAAAATAGAAACAAGAATGATCATGGAATTTCGTTGATGATAACTTTGACAAGTATTCCGGCGTGGTGGTGGATTTTAGTTATATGGTTCCTTATCCCGGGAGAGTTTGTTCCCAAATTTGTGAATTATCTTGTAACTTGGTTTCCAGTGATATGCCAAATGGTATCCTGTTTTTTTGCAGTGCGATTTATACGACAGAATCCAGATAAACGAAAAAAGGGAGTCGGGGGTATCGTACTAGTGTTAATTTTTTATATTGGAACAGCGCTTTTGTCATTTGTATTAACCCAAATGCATGTTTCGTTGATGAATGGGAGGAATTTATGAATATAAATAAAAATAATGGCGTGTTGTGGTATGTTCTTTCTTTGGGAATGTCGATGAGTTATCTACCGATAAAAGGAATTGTATTGATGATAGGATCTGCATCTTTGCAGGGGGTTATTCCGGTGATTATATGGCAGGCTGTGGCTGCTGGTTTTAGCATTATTGCGCTTGGAAACCAGAAAAGCAAAGAAGATTTTACACTTTCTATTGTGAGTCTGATATTTGCTATTGTATTTGCAGTAGTTGTGGTGTTGTTTGAGTGCCTGCAAAGATCATAAAAATGCACTTTCATGAGGAAGGGAAGTAAAAAAGAAATGCAAAATAAATCAAAAAAGACAGATATGAATGATTTTGAACAGTCAATAGTGTTATCGGTTACATGTATTCCCATGACACAGGTTTTTATGCTGCTTGCAGGTAGTATGCCAACGGGCTTGGCGCTGTTCCTCCTTTGGTGCCCGGTAATATGGCAGATATCGGCAGTCTTTTTTGCAATAAGGTTCTTCAAAAACAATCCGCGCAAAAAAATGAAAGCTTGGAGTGGCTTGATTTTGTCAGTAGTATTTCTGATTTTTGTTGGATTTTTTGCACTTGCCATTACGGGCTTGGCAAAACGTTTTGGTTAAATTAGTTTTATAAGAAAGCACTTTGGAAGGGAAAAATTGGGATAAAGATGTTTAAAATACAGAGATAGATGCTCGGTAATTATAGAAATTCGAGGAGTTGGAGAATATGAAACAAAGAAGTGAAAAGGCGTCGAGAAGTATGCTATTGCTTGTGATTTTCCTTTCGATAGGGATGTATGCGGTAATTCAGATACTTTCGAATATAGAAATCTGGTCGCCGATGGATTTGTCAATGATGCAGACGGTAGCTGGCTGCATTGCATTGACTACAAATTTTTTTGCACTTTTGATTTCGATATTTGAAGTGCAAAAAGCACAAGATAAAAAGACGCAGTCTTCGTTTCGGGCGATAGAAATGATTGCGATTATTGTTTTTGTTTGTATTTTTGTGCAAAATTTTATGTTGAATGAGAATAATGGATATACAAATAAAGTTATCGGCGACATATATGGCGGCATATATATTGTAATTTGCGTCGGGCTTTTCATTGTTTGTCTTGTCAAAAAAGGAAAAAAGAAAATTCGCAAGCCCAAAAAAGAGAGAATGTCGGATTATCAAATTTCACTGATGATGTCATGGGCATGCATTCCTGCAGGGATGGAGTTTACATTGATTGGAAGTTTTTTTCCGACATCTGTTTTTTTGGTGTTTGCCTGGTGCGTGGTTGTGTGGCAGATAGTAGCATGCGCTCTTGCAATAAAATTTTGGATGCAAAATCCGGATGAGCACAAAAAGGGAGCAATAAGCCTGATTGTCGCTTTTTTGTTTTTGCTTCTTGTGGCATACCTTGCACTTGCCATTACGGGCTTGGCGACATGGGATACGTCGCATTTTGGATGATGCCAAAAGGCAACGAAAAAAAGGGAAACCCAGCAAAATCCGTTGCCTTTACCGCCGGCAAGAAGCGAAAAAGGCAACGAAAAACAGAGAAAACCTCGAAATCCGTTGCCTTTAAAGCAAGTATGGTTGCCAAAAGGCAACGAA
>UQAQ01000006.1 GCA_900539115.1 uncultured Roseburia sp. | reverse complement strand
CAAACAGCGTAAAAATACGCTGACATTTATACAAAACAAGTGCTATGAAAATTTAGCGGCTTGTTGAGCATACACTACATAGGAATCCAGCTTTCCAAGCCTAACATCATATCCTCAAAAGTGCGGTTTAAGTCATGAATTTGGTTTAAGTGAAGCCCTTTTTTTAACATCATAGCCATGCCAAACATCCATTTTTTGGCAAATTCAGTGTCTTTTGCCATTTCAGTGAGTGGCATGTCACTATACATTATGACCGGTTCGCCGGACTTAGAGAGAACAGTCGCCCTTAAAAAATCCAATTCACTGTTTTTCATTTCCGATAATCCCCAATAATTTTTGAATGTGGGAAGCTGAAAAGGAAAGGAAGGAACTTTTAGTTTGTCAAACCGGATTACCCGGATATATTCTTCCAGATCAAACGAATCTATTTTTTCCAGAAAATCCATCATCTGATTTTTTAAGGCAGGTGCTTCATGGGTAAGCCATTGAGACAGTACTTTCTGAAATTGAATGGAATCTGCCAGATCGTCAGTACTGCAGTGTATAAGATTTGCAACAACTTCTTTCTGCTCAGATTTTTGATAGTGATGAGCAATAAAAGCGGAAATGCCACAGGCAAATTCCTGCGGATCAGCAGGCTGACGTTTCCCATTTCGGATTCGCGAAATATAAGAAGCATCATAATTTAAGACCTTCGAAAGCACTGAAATATTGACAGACAATGTATTTAACAAAAGATTCAAATTTGCCTGAAATTTATCTATATCAATGTCGGATGTTTTGATAAAAGGCAAAAGGTCATCCGCTACGGATTCCATTGTAATGCCGGTAATGGTTTTTTCTTCAGCGATTTTAACAATCCCCTTAACCAAATTTGAAAAGTTTTGTGATCCGGATTCCGGAATACGCGAGCCGGAACGATAACGGCTTATCGTAGCAGCAGATAAACCGGAGTATTCAGACAAGTCTTTTGCAGTGCAATTTAGTGTTTTAATATATTCATTTAGTTTCGTATTAAAATCCATAAGTTTATATCCCCCTGCTTGTAAATGATCAACAAGATATCGTGTCAATTTTATTATAAAGGAAGAAGACAGGTTATGCAATGTTTAATGCTGTTTTTGCAGGGTGGCTTCTGGTTATGATTGCAATGTATGAAGAGACATGATAAAATGCAGATAAGAGTTTTGAATACATTTTAGATGATAAAGACAATGTGGCGATCGGGAGAGAAGAGCCGCTTCCGTTTGTAACGTTCCAGTTTGGAAGTCTTTGCCTTGATGACGAAGAACTCCTTTCAGAATTGAAAAATGTACCTCAATGCGATGCTGTCTTAGAGGCAGATGTATCTGCACCCGGCATGCCTGTGGCTGATAAAAAATACGACCGCCCGGCAAATATGGCATTATCGCTGTTGGGAGATGCCAATTCCGGTATGATGCTCAAATTTGAAATGGTTCATCCGGAAGAAGATGGTGTGGTAATGCTGGCAGAAATACTAATTGGATTTATTTTTCAATTTGGGGCACCGCGAGAAGTAAGGGTGTCGAAGGTGGTAAATCAGGGCAATTATCCAATAAAGAAGAGGTAATAGACGGATTGCTTACGCGCAAAGAGGATAGAATTATATTACAAAATCAGAGGAAGAATTATTCTTTCGAACTTCGATATGGGTTGGCGAACATCAATTACAAATGCGTTTTCACCAAGCGGCAAAGTTGAATTGTAGTGTAGAATTAGTGAGGTGTTAGTTTGGGTGAAGTAAGAACAGGAAAATCTTTCCGATGATGAAAAAAAGGTATTAAGGAAATTAGTTAAAGCATTAGAAAGAAAAGGAGATGATTTCTATGAGTTCATTATTTCAAGATTTAAAAGAAGGACTTGAGGAAGCAATTTCATTTCAAAAAGGGGATGATGAGGCGAAAACTAAGACGTATAGGATTATGCCTGTGAAAGAATACAGTGGCAGTGAAATTCGAGAAATATAAATGAACGCAGCAATGACGCAAAGCGTTTTCGCATCTTATATGGGGGGATCCAAGAAAACGGTAGAGGCATGGGAAGGTGGAAGAACTCGCCCAACAGGTCCTGTGCTTCGCCTGCTTGATATTCTTGCCGCTGGCGAAGAAGTAAAGTATATTGTAGCAAAATGAACATGGAATGTTTCATATGTAAAAGAAATGGCATGTGGTCGAGAAGGGAAATCTGAAGAGAAGACTTTGGTAAAAAGAGATGAATGAAAAGAAAGTATATGAGTATAAGGAAATTGAGTTTAAGGTATTAAAGAAAAAATTGGAGTTACCAGTTAGATATGTTGAAAAAGTGAATGAAAATTGGAAGCGAGAAATGAATGCCGGAAAATCATATACAAATGGAAAACTGTATACAATGACAGCGGCAAATGTTTTAGAAGGTAAAATTCGAGTTTATGTCCAGGAAACCAATTTTGCACATTATTTATATAGTAGATCGATTGGGATAGATGAAAATTCATGCAGATCTATGGCGGCAAATGCGTTGTTGGTAACCAGCGATGATTATATTGTGTTAGGAAAAATGTCAGGTTCAACCTCTTTGGCGAATAGAGTAAAATTTATAGGCGGAGCATTTGATCAAGCTGATTTTTGCAACGAGATTGTAGATATAGAAAGCTGCATAACCAGGGAAGTTAAAGAGGAAATTGGATTGAATTTAAATGATAAGGAAACAGTTGCAGATGTAAGACCTATTGCTATTTTAACAAGAGAAAAATTCTCGTTTGCAAATACGCTATTTTGGGTTGATATTAGACTTGACAAATCGGAACTCGAACGAAGGTTTACAGATTATAAGGAAGGATTGGAAGCCGCAGGTGAGATGAGTGAGCTTAGTGAGCTAATATATATTAGCAATAATTATACGAGTATTCTTGAATTTGTTCAAGATGAAAATAATTTAGTGATTGATTATATGCGTGATTTTTTTGATGCTTATTTTGGAAAGATTGAATACGGAAATATACAGGAATATATTATAAACAATTTGCCTGAGCTGACATGATTTTGGGTGGCATATGGTCGAGAAGGACCGCTGCCATTTTTGTCATTTCCGGTTTGAAATGTCTATTGTATAGTGTTAAATATTGGAAACGCCCCCTCGCATAAGGAAGCGCCCCCTCGGCTACGCCTCGGCGGCAAATCGTCGCCGCTATAAGAATCGTCTGCTGCGCAGACGATAAGCGGCTCCTCAAAAAAGCCTTTACAAACCCGGAGTTTCTATTTATAATAAAAGAACAGAAATGAAAAGGGAGTTTCCCTGATTATATAAAGTGTTAGAGAGGTTTAGACAAGATGAAAAAAATTCGTACAAGATTTGCACCAAGTCCTACCGGACGGATGCATGTTGGAAATTTGAGAACAGCATTATATGCGTATTTGATCGCAAAGCACGAGGGCGGAGATTTCCTGCTTCGTATCGAGGATACCGACCAGGAGCGTTTCGTGGAAGGAGCTTTGGATTTGATATATAAAACCATGAAAGAAACCGGGCTGGAGCATGATGAGGGGCCGGATAAAGATGGTGGATATGGTCCGTATGTTCAGAGTGAGAGAATGAAAACCGGAATGTATCTTGAGTATGCAAAACAGTTGGTGGAAAAAGGCGAAGCGTACTATTGTTTCTGTACCAAAGAGCGTCTGGAAGGACTGCATAAAGAAGCTGAGGAGCGCGGCGAGGCAGCAGCGAAGTACGATAAGCATTGTCTGCATCTTTCCAAAGAAGAAGTAGAGGAAAAACTGGCAGCAGGAGTTCCTTATGTCATCCGCCAGAATAATCCGACGGAGGGTGAGACTTCCTTTGACGATGTTATTTATGGTACAATTACGGCACCAAATGAAGAACTTGACGATATGGTATTGATCAAGCAGGATGGTTATCCGACGTATAACTTCGCCAATGTAATCGACGACCATTTGATGGAAATTACGCATGTGGTACGTGGAAATGAGTACCTTTCCAGTGCGCCGAAGTATAATCGTTTATACCAGGCATTTGGCTGGGATATTCCGGTTTACGTGCATTGTCCTACGATCACAGACGAGAATCATAAAAAATTGTCCAAGCGTCACGGAGCATCTTCGTTCGAGGATCTGATGGAACTCGGATATGTGCCGGAGGCCGTTGTGAACTATGTGGCACTGCTTGGTTGGAGTCCGGCAGAGGACCGCGAGATTTTTAGTCTGGAAGAACTTGTAAAAGCATTTGACTACCACCGTATCAATAAATCGCCGGCGGTATTTGATATGAAGAAATTGAGCTGGATGAACGGCGAGTACATCAAAGCGATGGACAATGACAAGTATTATGAGTATGCATTGCCGGTGATCAAAAAGACGATCAAAAAAGATTTGGATCTGAAGAAAATTGCGGATCTTGTAAAGACAAGAATCGAGGTATTTCCGGACATTACAGAGAAGATTGACTTCTTTGAGGAATTGCCGGAGTACGACATTGCGATGTATACGCATAAGAAAATGAAGACAAATTCAGAAAATTCGCTGGAAGTTTTGAAAGAAATGCTTCCACTTTACGAGGCGCTTGACGATTATTCCATTCCTGCCATCGAAAAAACAGCGATGGATTATGTGGCAGAAAAAGGCTGTAAAAACGGACAGGCACTTTGGCCACTTCGTACAGCAGTGTCCGGAAAACAGATGACACCGGGTGGCGCGTACGAGATTATGGAAATAATTGGGAAAGAAGAATCGCTTGCGCGTATTAGAAAGGGAATTGAACTGCTTAATGAAGCACAGTAAGGAACAGCAGATTGCAATCGATCATGTCGATGGGCCGATGATGGTACTTGCCGGCCCGGGAGCCGGAAAAACGACGGTTATCACGCACCGGGTAAAGAAATTGATTGAAAAAGAGGGAGTAAATCCTGCGCAGATTTTAGTCGTGACATTTTCCAAAGCCGCTGCCGTCGAGATGCGGGAGCGGTTTGAGAAGATCACGGGCGGCAGGAGACTTCCGGTTCGATTTGGAACCTTTCATTCGCTGTTTTTTCAGGTACTGCGAAATGCCTATCACTATGAGGCGAAAGATATTTTGTCGCAGCGTTTGAAATACCGATTTTTGGAAGAATCCCTGATGGAGACGGAATACGATGATATCGAGGATCGTTCCGAATTTCTGGAAGAGATCGAAAAAGAGATCAGCCGAATCAAGGGCGAGGGCATTGAAGTCGAAAATTATTATTCGGCGAGCTGCCCGGAGGCGATATTCCGGCAGATTTATGAAGGATATCAAAGCCGGGTGCAGAAAAACCATTATTTGGATTTTGATGACATGGTCTGTTATACCTACGAATTGTTTCGGGCAAGGCCGGATATACTGGCGGGCTGGCAGAAACGGTTCCGATATATTTTGATTGACGAATTTCAGGACATCAACCGATTGCAATACGCGACAATTCAGATGCTGGCACAGCCGGAAAACAATTTGTTCATTGTCGGCGATGATGATCAGTCCATTTATGGATTTCGCGGGGCAAGACCGGATATTATGCTGTCCTTTCCAAAACAGTATAAATCGCTGGAACGGGTTACCATCGGTGGAAATTACCGGTGTACAAGCCAGATTCTGCGGGCGGCGACGGCGCTGATCGGGCACAATAAAAAACGGTACGACAAAAAGCTGCTTGCGATGAAAGGTCCGGGAGAACTGGTTCACGTCGCGATGTATCAGACACCTGCGTCGCAGGCGGAAGCCATTGCAAAAAAAATACAGCAGGCGATAGAGCAGGCTACACCGCCGGAGCAGATTGCCCTTTTGTTTCGGACGGCGCGGCAGATGAACATTTTTTCAAGAAAATTTATGGAGTACAACATTCCGTTTGTGATGAAAGACTCCATTCAGAATATATTTGAGCACTGGGTTGCCAAAGATGTGCTAAGTTATATGAAAATGGCGGTGGGCGACCGTTCCAGAAATCTGTTTCTGAAAGTGGCGAACCGGCCAAAGCGGTATTTAAGCCGTGCGGCATTTACGACGGAACCGGTTACCTTTGGCAGCTTGTATGACTATTACCGCGACAAGGCATATATGTGCGAGCGGATCAATGATCTGCAAAACGACTTATTTGCCATGAAACAGATGACACCATATAGTGCAATCGACTACCTTTATCATACGGTGGGATATAAAAATTTTCTTGCCGAATATGCGGCTGAGCGCGGTGTCAATGTAAAAGACTGGGAGGAAATCGTAGAAGAGATTCGCGAAGATGCTTCCGGTTATAACGATTTTGAATCGTGGTTTTCGCATGTTGAAGAATATGGAAAACAGTTAGAAGAGCGAAAACAGAAACAAGGCAGGCAGAAAAGCCCGGATGACAAGCCGGGAGTGGCATTGATGACGATGCACAGCGCGAAAGGTCTTGAATTTGATATTGTATTTATTCCCGATGCGAACGAAGGGATGATCCCTTACCGTAAATCCGTCGAAGACGGGCAGATTGAGGAAGAACGAAGATTAATGTACGTTGCCATGACACGGGCGAGGGAGCATTTATATCTCTCATATGTCAAGCAGCGGTTTCAGAAAGAGGAATCTCCGTCTCGGTTTTTAAAAGAAATTGAAAAAAGTATAAACTTTTTATAAATTTGAACCGATAAACACTATAACAAGAACAAAGGAGGTCTTTATCATGAAACATATTTTGAGAAAAGTAATCGCAATTGCAACTGTAGTAACGATGTTAGCAGCTGTTCCGGCGATGGATGCACAGGCAGCAGTCGTAAAATATGCAACGTACACCAATACCCGCTTTACGTATACGGTTAAATATCCGTCTACTTTTCGGCGTGCGGATTATAGTTCCGGAGATGGTACCAAACTGTTTTCCAAAGATGGAAAAGCAAAGGCGACCATTTGGAATTCTTATGGAAAGACCGGCAAGAGAAGCGGAAAGACTGTCGTAGCGACGGCAAAGAAAAATCGAAAAATCAATGTAGAAAAGGCGACAAAGACAGAATGCAGTTATAGTTATAAAATAGGAAAAAATACCATTCAGTACTGCTATGTATTCATCAAAAACGGTGAGATCGCTTTCCAGCTTACCTATCCGACTGCGTCCAAGAAATACTATTCGGCAGCGGCAAAAGGTATGATGGCATCATTAAAGAAAAATAGATCACTTACACTAAACGACTAAAAGGAGGATGGACAGCCATGGGTCTGACAACACAACAAATACTTGCATCTATTGAGAATGGCACGACATCATTAGGAATTGAATTTGGTTCGACACGAATTAAGGCTGTTTTGACGGCAGAGGACAATTCACCGATCGCATCGGGAAGCCATGATTGGGAAAACCGTCTGGAAGACGGTATATGGACGTATACTCTGGAGGATATCTGGACAGGCCTTCAGGACAGTTATGCGAAGATGGCAGAAGATGTAAAAGAAAAATACGGAGTTGTTCTGAAAAAGACGGGAGCCATTGGATTCAGTGCCATGATGCATGGTTACATGGTATTTGATGCGGAGGGCACATTGCTCGTTCCGTTCCGTACATGGAGAAATACGATTACAGAAGAAGCATCGGAAAAACTGACAAAATTGTTATCTTATCACATTCCGCAGCGATGGAGCATCGCACACTTGTATCAGGCGATGTTAAATGGCGAGGAACATGTGAAAAATATTGCGTTCCAGACGACACTTGCCGGCTATATTCATTGGAAACTGACCGGTGAAAAAGTGCTTGGTATCGGTGAGGCATCCGGAATGTTCCCGATCGACTGCGAAGCAAAAGACTGGGATGAAAAACGCGTAAAAATATTTGACGAAGAGGCAAAGAAAAAGGGATATTCCTTTACCTTGCATGATATATTCCCGAAAGTTCTTGTTGCCGGAGAACAGGCAGGAGTGCTCACGGAAGAAGGAGCAAAATTGTTGGATCCTTCGGGAAATCTGGAAGCAGGAATCCCGCTCTGTCCGCCGGAGGGAGATGCCGGAACCGGTATGGCAGCGACAAACAGCGTGGCGGTCCGCACAGGTAATGTATCTGCCGGAACTTCGGTGTTTGCGATGATCGTATTGGAAAAAGAACTGAAAGAAGTTTACGAAGAAATTGACCTTGTTACGACACCAACCGGAAATCTCGTTGGAATGGTACATTGTAATAACTGTACTTCCGATCTGAATGCGTGGGTCAATTTGTTTAAAGAATTTGCAGAGAGTTTTGGCATGAAAGTCGATATGAATCAGTTGTTTGGAACTCTTTACAATAAAGCATTGGAAGGAGACGACGACTGTGGCGGACTCCTTGCGTACAATTATTTTTCCGGTGAGCATATTACCGGTTTCAATGAAGGCCGTCCAATGTTTGTTCGTACACCGGACAGTAAATTCAATTTGGCAAACTTTATGCGTGTAAACTTGTTTACGGCACTTGGTGCATTGAAAGTCGGACTTGATATTCTGCTCAAAAAAGAGGACGTGAAAGTAGACCGTATTCTCGGACATGGCGGTTTGTTTAAGACCAAAGGAGTCGGACAGAAGATTATGGCAGCAGCGATGAATGCGCCGGTTTCCGTTATGGAGACAGCAGGAGAAGGTGGTGCCTGGGGAATTGCCCTTCTTGCCGCTTATATGAAAAATAAGGAAGAAGGCCAGACGCTCGACGATTATCTCGAAAAGAAAGTATTTGCCGGCTTTGAAGGTGTGGAAGAAAAACCGGATCCGGCAGACGTAAAAGGCTTTGACGAATTTATCAGCCGTTACAAGGAAGGGCTTCCAATCGAGAAAGCAGCTGTAGAATTTTTGAAATAAAATCCGGATTTGACAGGAAAAGTCAGTCAATTTGGTATCATATAAAAAGGTCAGACATTTTCTGGCCTTTTTCACTTTAAGGAGGAACCCATGGAAAAAGCATTTTTGCCGATATCCAAAAAAGATATGAAAGAACGGGGATGGGATCAGTGCGATTTTGTCTTTGTGATCGGAGATGCCTATGTCGATCATTCGTCGTTTGGACCGGCGATCATCAGCCGTCACTTGGAGGCGTATGGCTACAAAGTGGGGATTATCTCGCAGCCGGACTGGAAAGACGACAAGAGTATTACCGTGCTTGGCGAGCCAAGACTCGCTTTTTTGGTGTGCGCAGGAAATATGGATTCCATGGTAAATCACTATACGGTCAATAAAAAGCGACGTCATCAGGATGCGTATACACCAGGGGGTGTGTCGGGAAAACGGCCGGATTACGCGACGGTCGTTTATTCGAATCTGATTCGTCGTACATACAAAGACGTGCCGATTGTCTTAGGCGGGATCGAGGCAAGTTTACGGCGCTTATCGCATTACGATTACTGGTCAGATAAGGTGAAACGGTCCATTCTGCTTGATGCGGGGGCAGATCTTATCTCGTATGGAATGGGAGAACATAGTATGCTGGAAATCGCCGATGCACTGGCGAGTGGCATGGATGTGAAAGATATTACGTATATTGCAGGAACGGTCTACCGCACGAAAGAGGGCGCAGAGATTTATGACAGCATGGAACTTCCTGATTTCGAGGAATCGGTGGCTGAAAAGAAAAAATACGCCGAGAGTTTTATGAAGCAGTACGAAAATACGGATCCGTTTACGGCAAAAACATTGGTCGAGCGCTATCCGGGAAAAGTCCTTGTCGTGCAGAATCCACCGGCCAAACCGCTTACGATGCAGGAAATGGATGACATTTACGATTACCCGTATATGGGAACCTACCATCCGAGTTACAAAAAGCAGGGCGGTGTACCGGCGATTCAGGAAATTAAGTTCAGTCTGACGAGCTGCCGCGGGTGCTTTGGCGGCTGCAGTTTCTGTGCGCTGACGTTTCATCAAGGGCGCATCGTGCAGGCGAGAAGTCATGACTCCATCCTGCGGGAAGCAAAGCAAATGACGGAAGATCCGGAATTCAAAGGATATATCCACGATGTGGGTGGACCGACCGGAAATTTCAGGAAGCCGGCCTGCGACAAGCAGATGAAATTCGGTGTCTGCAAAAACAAACAATGTTTATTTCCGAAACCATGTAATAACTTGAATGTAGACCACAAAGATTATGTCGAATTGTTACGAAAATTGAGGAAACTTCCGAAAGTGAAGAAAGTTTTTGTGCGTTCGGGAATCCGTTTTGATTATGTGATGGCGGATGCGAAAGATACATTTTTGAAGGAATTGTGCGAGTACCATATCAGCGGTCAGCTGCGTGTGGCGCCGGAACATGTATCGGATGCCGTCCTTGACGCGATGGGAAAACCGAAAAATGAAGTTTACGAAAACTTTTTAAAACGTTATGCCAAAGTGAACCGGCTGACCGGAAAGCAGCAGTATGCGGTGCCTTATCTGATGTCATCGCACCCGGGGTCGACGTTGAAAGAGGCGGTGGAACTTGCCGAATACGTCCGGGATCTCGGCTATATGCCGGAGCAGGTGCAGGACTTTTATCCGACACCGGCGACCATCTCCACGTGTATGTACTATACCGGTCTTGATCCCCGCACGATGCAGCCGGTCTATGTGCCGAAGAAACGTCATGAAAAAGAGATGCAGCGCGCTCTGATCCAGTACCGCAAGCCGGAAAATTATGCGTTGGTAAAAGAAGCCCTTTTAAAACTGGGACGAACGGATCTTATCGGATTCGACAAAAAATGTCTGATTCCACCGAGACCGTGGAGTGAGAAAAAGAGCGGTAAAAAGAATGAGAAGGACCGTGGAAAACAAGCTGGAAAGCCGCGTGCACGGCGGCAGGAGAAAAGAAAGAAGCAAAAAAGGTAAAAAAATGTTGACTGTTACCATACGTCATGGTTTATAATGAGAAAAAGTGAGGTGTATGAATGCAGGGAAAAGAATTGTACTCAACCGGAGAATTTGCAAAAAAAGCAAATGTTTCCATTCGCACAATACATTTTTACGAAAAAAAGGGATTAATACGTCCGTTAAAAATTGCAGAAAACGGTTACCGTTATTATGGAGAACAGGAATTTGCGCGTTTGCAGCGAATCCTGACGCTTAAGATCCTTGGATTTTCGCTGGAAGAAATTCAGGCACTTTCTCTGAATGAAACCGATGCAGATTATTTACAGCAGTCTCTTGAACAGCAGCGCTTTTTAATGAAGCGCAAAATTCGATATTTTCAGACGGTTGAAAAAGCACTTGGAGAAGTATCCGAAAAATTGAAACGTGAGAAAAAGCCTAATTGGAATGAGATCACAAATCTGATTCGTATTGCTAATATGGACCGCGAACTTGTCGAACAGTATAAAAATGGAACCAATATCAATGCCCGAATCCGACTTCATCGTTTGTATTCGCAAAATCCGAAGAACTGGTTTTGCTGGATTTACGATCAAATTGAGGATAAAGTATTTGGTAATATACTGGAACTTGGTTGTGGAACGGGGCAGTTTTGGAAAGAAAACTGGGAACGGATTCCGGCAGATGTTCATATTCACATTACAGATATATCACCTGGAATGCTGGAAGACAGCCGTAAAAATTTGGATTTTGATGCAGAGGAAGAGCGCGCGACATTTAGAGTGGCAGATGCTTGTGAAATTCCGGCTGAGGATGATACTTTTGATGTGGTAGTGGCCAATTTTGTGCTTTTCTATATAAAAGACAGAGACAAAGCATTTTCGGAGATACGGCGTGTCTTGAAAAGGGATGGTGTTTTTATCTGTGCTACCTATGGGAGAAAGCATATGGCAGAGATTGAAAATCTTGTGCATTCTTATCAGCCTAAGATTCATTTATCCGAGATAAAATTATATGATCTTTTTGGCTTGGAAAATGGAAAAGAAATGCTGCAGCCTTACTTTAAGAATATTGAAAAAAGAGAATATAAAGATTCTCTTATTGTTCCTGAAGTGCAGCCACTGATGGATTATATTTTATCTTGTCATGGGAATCAAAAGGAATATTTGATTAAAGAATATGATGCATTTGTAACATATCTGCAAGAAAAAATGGAACAAAAAGGATACTTTAAAATCACAAAGCAAGCGGGTGTATTTATTGCAAACCCGCGAAAATAATAGTAATGGAGGAAACAAAACGATGAAAATTATTGTAACCGGCGGAGCCGGATTTATCGGAGGTAACTTTGTACATCACATGGTGAATAAATATCCGGACTACGAGATCATTAATCTCGATCTTCTGACTTATGCCGGAAACCTCGAAACATTGAAACCGGTTGAAAATAAACCAAATTATAAATTTGTCCGCGGCGATATCGCAGACCGCAAATTTATCATGGATCTGTTTGAAAAAGAACGCCCGGATATCGTTGTGAACTTTGCAGCGGAAAGCCATGTGGATCGTTCCATCACAGACCCGGGAATCTTTGTACAGACCAATGTGCTCGGAACCCAGGTACTTTTGGATGCGTCCAAAGAATACGGAGTAAAACGTTATCATCAGGTATCCACCGATGAAGTGTACGGCGATCTGCCACTTGACAGACCGGATCTCTTCTTCCGCGAAGATACGCCGATTCACACATCCAGCCCATATTCTTCAAGCAAGGCAAGTGCCGACCTTTTCGTGCTTGCTTACCACCGTACTTATGGACTGCCGGTGACGATTTCCCGTTGCTCAAATAACTACGGACCATATCACTTCCCGGAGAAATTGATTCCGCTTATCATTTCCCGCGCGCTGGCAGATGAAAAACTTCCGGTTTATGGAAAAGGTGAAAATGTGCGTGACTGGCTCCATGTATCGGACCACTGCGAAGCCATTGATCTAATTCTTCACAAAGGGCGTGTCGGCGAAGTTTACAATGTCGGAGGCCACAATGAGCGTACGAATCTGGAAGTCGTTAAGACGATTTTGAAAGCACTCGATAAGCCGGAAAGTCTGATCGAATTTGTTACCGATCGTCCGGGACACGATCTCCGCTATGCGATCGATCCGACGAAACTGGAGACAGAACTTGGATGGAAACCAAAATACACATTTGAGACAGGAATCAAACAGACGATTCAGTGGTATCTTGATAACAAAGAATGGTGGCAGAATATTATCAGCGGCGAGTACGCGAATTATTTTGATAAAATGTATGGAAAGGAACTGGCAGAATGAAAGTTTTAGTAACCGGAGTCAAAGGACAGCTGGGTTATGATGTTGTGCGTGAATTGCAAAAACGCGGACATGAGGCAGTCGGCGTGGATATCGACGAGATGGATATTACCGATGCGGCAGCCGTAGAACGTGTCATGACAGAAGTGCAGCCGGATGCAGTCATTCACTGCAGTGCCTATACCGCCGTCGACCGCGCAGAAGAAGACATCGAAATCTGTCGCAGAGTCAATGTGGACGGCACAGAGAATATTGCTAAAATATGTAAAAAATTGGATTGCAAAATGCTTTATCTGAGTACCGATTACATCTTTTCCGGCGACGGCGAGAGACCATGGGAGCCGGATGATGAGGCTTCGCCACTCAATGCCTACGGACAGAGCAAGTATGACGGAGAACTGGCACTCAAAAAGTATGTGGAAAAATATTTTATTGTCCGCATTTCCTGGGTATTTGGAATCAATGGCAATAATTTCATCAAGACCATGCTCCGCCTCGGGCGTGAAAATGGCGCGGTGAAAGTGGTGGATGACCAGATCGGATCGCCAACCTATACGTATGATCTTGCGAGACTGCTTGTCGATATGATCGAAAGTGATCGCTATGGTGCTTACCATGCGACAAACGAAGGAATCTGCAGCTGGTACGAATTTGCCAAAGAAATCTTCCGTGCCGCCGGCATGGATAACGTTTCCGTGACACCGGTGAAAAGCGGAGAATTTCCGGTAAAGGCAAAACGGCCGAAAAACAGCCGGATGAGCAAAGAAAAACTCGTCGCAAACGGTTTTTCCCTGCTCCCGGCTTGGCAGGATGCAGTAGAACGATATATAAATTTATTGTAACTATTCAGGGCCACTGTAAAGGCGGTGGGGAGTCCTGAATAGTTACAATTATCAATGAATCGAACACGTTTCTTCCGGTACAGTTCCCTTGGCGAAATATTCCTTTTTGCTTTGGGAACTGTAGTGGTTTTCAGCCAATGGTTTTCCGCATACGGTGCATATCCGCACAGAAACGACGGAAGACGGCATCGTGAATTTCGCTTTCTCATCTTTATGCTTTTTGCTTAATTTTTCCATAATCGCTTTCCAGATCGCTTTGTGGTAGGTCGTATTGCTCTGCTTTTCGCTGGCGTCATACCCGCCCCAGATTCCGGCAGTAAGATATGGCGTATAGCCGACAAACCACAAGTCTTTATTTCCGGTAGAAGTTCCGGTCTTACCGGCAACCGGTACATTGATACCACGCAGTTTTACGGCGGTTCCGGTACCTGAATTTACGACATCCTGCATTGCGCTCGTGAGCAAATATGCCGTCGAATCTTTCATAACCTGTTTGCTCGAAGACGTTGTGACGACCGTTATGTCCTCGCCTTTTTTATTTTGCGTCTTTGTGACAACCGGTGTTTTGTCGAGCAGAACATTGCCATCGTGGTCAATGATCTTTGTGTAAAATGTCGCTTTATTGTAGACACCGCCATTGGCAACGCTCGCGAAAGCGGTGGTCAGTTCGAGGTTTGAAACTCCTTTTGTCAGACCGCCGAGTGCCATCGGCAGGGAGATGTCGCTGTAAATCTTTCCGCTTGCATCCGTGTAACTTTCCACCAGAGAGGTAAATCCAAGATTTAACAAATAGTCATAGGCAACTTTCGGGGTTACCTGCTCCAATGTTTTGACCGCGATCACATTCATGGAATCGGCGATCGCTTTGCGGATCGTTACCGTGCCGTGGTATCCGCGATACCAGTTTCTGACAAGACGCTTCGTGCCCGGATAATAATATGGCTCGTCTTTTTGCTGGGTAACCAGTGTCATGCCGGAAGTGTCGAGAGCAGGCAGATACGTGGAAAGGATCTTGTACGTGGAACCCGGTTGGCGCAGCGACGTGCTGGCGCGGTTCAGAGTACGGCTGGCTGTCTTTTCTCCACGGCCGCCGCAGATGGCCTTGACCTGTCCTGTCGTCTGATCCATCACAACAAAGGAAACCTGTGGCTGGATGACAAAATCAATCTTTTCGCCTTCCACTTGGCATCCGGTGCCTTTTGACATTGCTTTTTTGTATACTTTAATATACTGATTGGCTTTCTTTTTATCCGTATAATAAAGAGGGATTTTTTTCTTTTTCTTCTTGGCAAACCAGTTTTTCATCGTTCCGGCATTGTAATTGTGGGCAACCCCTTTGGCATCGGTTACAGTAAGCTGGTAACTGAGCTGATACGTGGATCCTGCCGGATAATACGAAGGATTGTTGATCACATTGTCGCAGACTTTCTGGATCGAAGCATCCTGCGTGGTATAAATTGTGAGTCCGCCGCGGTAAAGAGCGTTGTAGGCCTGAGTCTCTGTGTAACCAAGTTCATTTTTCATATCTGAAATGACCTGATCGATCAAAGCGTCCGTAAAATAAGAAGTCGTCGTCTGCGTGGCGGTAGTTTCTTTGTTTACGGCTTTGATGCGGGCATATACTTTGTCTTTCATGGCTTTGTCATATTCATCGGAAGTGATATATCCCTGATCTTTCATATAAGAAAGAATGGTTGTCCGTTTTTTGGCATTTCGTTTTGGATGTGTAATCGGATTGTAGCCGGCGGGGTTCTGCGTAATTCCAGCGAGCACGGCGGATTCCGAGATGGTAAGTTCCGATACATCTTTGTCAAAATAGCGTTTGGCAGCTGCCTGAACGCCGAGTGTATTCTGTCCGAGATTGATCGTGTTCAGATAATACTCGAGGATCTGCTCTTTCGTCAGACGGTTTTCGAGTTGGATGGCGAGGTACTGTTCCTGCACTTTTCGTTCCAGTTTTTGAGCGAAAGTCGTTTCTTCGCCCCCGTTGAAAACCTGATTTTTCAAAAGCTGCTGTGTGAGCGTACTGGCACCCTGATGAAATTCTCCGCCATTGGACAGTCCGCTGAATGTCGCACGGAAAATTCCCTGCAGATCGATTCCGTCGTGAACCCAGAAACGTTCGTCTTCGATAGCAACGAAAGCATTTTGCAGGTGCTTTGGAATGGTATCGAGCGTCGCATATTGACGGTTTGCCTCTTTTCCTACGAGCGTCTGAATGGTCTTTCCCTTACTGTTTAATATAGTGGTCGCATAACCGTCCGGGATGACATTGATGGTGTCAATGCTTGGAGCGGTTTCCATCAGTCCGTTTACGATGCCGGACACGCCACTGAGTGCGACAGCGGCGATAACGACCAGCGAGATGAGAACAACTCTTAGTGCCATAACTTTGCATTTATTCAAACGGTGAGTGGCAGGTGATTTTAATTTTCTTGCCCGCTCAACCGTATTTCTTCGGCTGAAATTCATAGAAAATATCCTTCCTTTCTGAATTTTTATTCAATCCTTTTCTTATAGTATACCAAAAAGTCTTGCAAAGGGAAAGAAAAATTAGTACACTATTGTAAAAGGGGCGAAAGGATAATGGAAATGCCAGAAGCGATAAAGATGATATATCAGGGCGGAAGTGCCGAAGTAATTGAAAAGAAATCCCGGTTTATCGGAGAAATCTATCCCATCGGATCGGAGGAAGAAGCGCAGAATATCGTAAATCAGATCCGGAAAAAACATTATGATGCCAGACACCATTGTTTCGCATATGTACTCGGTGAAAAAAATGAAGTGGAGCGCTGCAGCGATGACGGTGAGCCGTCGGGAACTGCGGGGCGGCCGATGTTAGACCTGCTTGTCGGAGCCGGGGTGCACGATGCGCTTGCTGTCGTGACGAGATATTTTGGCGGTACGCTGCTTGGAACCGGCGGTCTTGTGCGGGCATATTCAGCGGCGACAAAAGAAGCGCTTGAAAACTGCGAGATCCGTCAGAAGGAAGTCGGGTATCGTATGACAATTGCCACGGATTATGTGGATCTTGGTAAAATCCAATATCTGGCAGCTGCCAGAGAATTAAAAGAAGAAAATGTCGATTATGGGGAAAATGTGTCGATTACGTATGAGGTCCCTGAGACGGAAATCGATGCCTTTGAAAAAGAACTGGTTGACAAAACCGGTGGAAAATGTAAGATAGATAGAGGAAGTAAAATATGGATCTACTCGAATATATGAATGAAATGAATAGAGAAAAAGAGTCTCCGCTGGCTTCGCGCCTTCGTCCGACGACACTGGATGAAGTGGTGGGGCAGGAGCATATCATCGGGAAGGATAAATTACTATACCGCGCAATTAAGGCGGATAAACTGAGTTCTATCCTATTGTATGGTCCTCCGGGGACAGGTAAGACGACACTTGCGAAAGTGATCGCGGCGACGACAAAAGCAGAATTTTTACAGATCAATGCGACATCTGCCGGAAAAAAAGATATGGAAGAAGTGGTCGGAAAAGCCAAAGAAAACCGCGGAATGTACGGCAAAAAGACGATTTTATTTATCGACGAGATTCACCGTTTCAATAAAGGCCAGCAGGATTATCTGCTTCCTTTTGTCGAGGATGGAACGATCATTTTGATCGGGGCAACGACGGAAAATCCGTATTTTGAGGTAAATGGAGCGTTGATTTCCCGCTCCATCATTTTTGAACTGCATCCACTCTCCAAAGAAAATATCAAGGCACTTTTGACGCGGGCGGTTACGGATGTGGAAAAAGGACTTGGCAGTTATCATGCCGAGATGGATGAAGAGGCGCTTTCTTTTTTGGCTGAGATCAGCGGCGGAGATGCCCGCATGGCGCTGAATGCAATTGAACTTGGTGTCCTCACGACACCGCGCGGCGAGGACGGAAAGGTGCATATTACGCTGGAAGTGGCGCAGGAATGTATCCAGAAGCGCACGATCCGATATGATAAGACCGGAGACAATCATTACGATACGATTTCCGCATTTATCAAAAGTATGCGGGGATCCGACCCGGATGCGGCAGTATATTATCTGGCGCGGATGCTCTATGCCGGTGAAGATATCCGATTTATCGCGCGCCGCATCATGATCTGTGCGGCGGAAGACGTGTCCAATGCGGATCCGCAGGCACTTGTCGTGGCGACGGCGGCATCGCAGGCAGTCATGCAGCTTGGCATGCCGGAAGCACGGATTATCCTTGCACAGGCGGCGACGTATGTGGCGTGCGCACCAAAGAGCAATTCGGCGATTATGGCGATCGACGGTGCGATGGAATTTGTGAAGGCACATCCCGATTACAAAATTCCTTCCTATTTGCAAGACGCACATTATAAAGGGGCGGCTAAACTGGGACATGGAATCGGTTACAAATATGCCCACGATTACAAAAACCATTATGCCAGACAGCAATATTTGCCGGATGCCTGCAAAGACATACATTTTTACAACCTGTCAGAGCAAGGATATGAAAAACGGCTGAAAGAGCATTTGACACGCATCCACAGAGAAAGTGAGGAAGACAATGGCGGACAATAAGAAAGAAACAAAAAGCAGATATCCGAAATCCATCCGGGTTATCGCGATGGTGGGTATTATTCTTTTACTTGCACTATATATTATTACACTGATTGCGGCACTGACGACATCCCCGCGGGCAGCAGGATTGTTTAAAGCCTGCCTCGGAGCATCTATTTTGCTTCCGATCGTACTTTGGGGTTATCTTCGTATCGCAATCTTATTGACACCAAAAAAAGATAAAGGAGAAGACAATGTTTGAGATAAAAGCCAGAGAGGGAAAAGCGCGGAGAGGAACATTTCACACGCCACATGGGGATATTCAGACTCCCGTATTTATGAATGTAGGAACTGTCGCAGCGATCAAGGGGGCGGTGTCTACGATGGATCTGAAGGAAATCGGAACACAGGTAGAACTTTCCAATACGTATCATCTTCATGTGAGACCGGGGGACGATGTCGTCCGCAAAATGGGCGGACTTCACAAATTTATGAACTGGGATCGCCCGATCCTCACGGATTCCGGTGGATTTCAGGTGTTTTCTTTAGCAGGGCTCCGCAAGATTAAAGAGGAAGGCGTTTATTTTAATTCACACGTTGACGGCCGAAAGATTTTCATGGGACCGGAAGAAAGTATGCGGATTCAGTCGAATCTGGGATCAACGATCGCCATGGCATTTGACGAATGTGCGCCACATCCGGCGACACGCGAGTATATGGAAGCGTCCGTCGCGCGTACGACACGCTGGCTGGAACGCTGCAAACGCGAGATGGACCGCTTAAATTCCCTTCCGGATACGATCAATAAAGAGCAGATGCTTTTTGGAATCAATCAGGGAGGAATATTTGAAGATATCCGTATCGAGCATGCACAGCGGATTTCCGAATTGGATCTGCCGGGGTATTCCATCGGTGGACTGGCTGTCGGCGAGAGCCATGAAGAGATGTATCGCATTCTTGATGAAGTTGTGCCACATCTTCCGGACAACAAACCGAGATACCTGATGGGAGTCGGAACCCCGGCGAACATTTTGGAAAGTGTCGAGCGCGGTGTGGATTTCTTCGACTGTGTATATCCGGCGCGAAATGGGCGTCATGGACACGCCTATACAAACTTTGGAAAGATGAATTTGATGAACAAACGCTTTGAACTGGATGAGCGTCCGATCGAGGAAGGATGCCGGTGCCCGGCATGCCGACACTACTCGCGTGCCTACATCCGGCACCTGCTCAAAGCAAAAGAAATGCTGGGACTTCGATTATTGGTCTTGCATAATCTTTATTTTTATAATACAATGATGAGTGAGATTCGCGATGCGATTGAAGAAAATCGTTTTCAAGAATATAAAAAGAAAAAATTGGATTCGATGGAATCTAATGAATACTAAGTCTCGTAACAGAGCCAGGAGGTAAAAAAATGGGAACAGTTGGAATGGTTATTTATATCGTAGTTATCATCGGTGTATTTTGGCTGATTGCGATCCGACCACAGAAAAAACAGGAAAAAGAACATCAGGCATTGATCGGTGGTCTTGCTGTAGGTGACAGTATCCTGACAACAAGCGGATTTTATGGCGTCGTGATTGACATGCCGGACGATAATGTTGTGATCGTAGAATTCGGAAACAACAAAAACTGCCGTATCCCTATGAAAAAGGATGCAATCGTAGAAGTACAGAAAGCAGAAGAGTAGAAAAGAAGAAAAGAAGGCTGCACACTTGACAATATTGAAGCAAGGGGGCAGCCTTCTTTACAAGATACTAAAATGCGGGTACATTTTTATTTTTTTGCAATTATTTCATTTTTTAGAATATTGATAATTTGAAAACGATGAAAAATAGCTTGCAAAAAATAAAAAAAGTACTTGCATTCCCCAAAAACTTAGTGTATAATAGCAATTGCTGTGACATGATAGCGAAGAAGCGTGAGGTTGCCATCCGATGGATGGGTTTTCCGTGGAGCGAATGTCAAGAGACCGTAGATCAGCATATCACGGTCGGTAAACCTGACGGCAAGTCACTGTACGTAACATAGTTTCTGCCAGATAGAGAGCAGATAAACGTGTGAGAAAGTATGCCACGATGTGGCATTTTCGTGTGAACCGGCACGACACACACGGATGAGTGTACAGTCACCACTTGTCGTACGAACTATTATTAATTCAGTACGAAAAGGAGGCGGCTTTTTTTATGGCAAGTCAGCAGACAATGAGAATCATTTTAAAAGCATACGATCATCAGTTAATCGATATGGCAGCAGCCAAACTGATTGATACAATTAAGAAAACAGGAGCAAAAGTAAGCGGTCCGGTACCTCTTCCTACAAAGAAGGAAGTTGTTACGATCCTGAGAGCCGTTCATAAATATAAAGACTCCAGAGAGCAGTTCGAGCAGAGAACTCATAAAAGACTGATCGATGTGCTTAAGCCATCACAGAAAACAGTTGATGCATTATCCCGTTTGGAAATGCCGGCTGGTGTTGCAATTGATATTAAAATGAAATAATTCATTTAATATAAGTAAGGTGTAAAACCTACGGGGTGAAAATAGTGCCCCGGTCCTAAGGTTGGAAGCGGTCCTCCGGTTCGGGATCAGGGAAAACCATCTAGGATGATTACTTTCCGCTTTTTGGATCAGGTTTCTACCTGTGAGAAACGACCAATTATGAAAGTGATCCGCTGTAGAATTTAGGAGGTAAAGAAAGATGAAGAAAGCTATCGTAGCTACAAAAGTTGGAATGACTCAGATTTTCAACGAAGACGGTGTTTTGACACCGGTTACTGTGCTTGAAGCTGGTCCGGTTTATGTAACTCAGATCAAAAATGAAGAGACAGACGGATACAGTGCGGTACAGGTTGGTTATGGCGATATCCGTGAGAAACTCGTCAACAAACCAATGCAGGGACACTTCTCCAAAGCAGGTGTGGACAACAAGAGATTTGTTACAGAGTTCAAACTTGACGGTGCAGAGGAGTACACATTAGGACAGGAAATCAAAGCAGATATCTTTGAAGCTGGTGACAAGATTGACGTAACAGCAACAAGCAAAGGTAAAGGATTCCAGGGCGCTATCAAACGTCACGGACAGTCCAGAGGACCTATGGGTCACGGCTCCAAATTCCATAGACATGCAGGTTCCAATGGTTCCGCATCGGATCCTAGCAAAGTATTCAAAGGCAAGAAAATGCCTGGTCAGATGGGTGCTGTAAAGGTTACTATCCAGAACCTTGAAGTAGTAAGAGTAGATGCAGAAAACAATCTTCTCTTGGTAAAAGGTGCAGTACCGGGACCTAAGAAATCAACTGTTATTATTAAAGAATCCGTTAAGGCATAACTTTTCGGAAAGGAGGATGACACAGATGGCAAGCGTATCTGTTTACAATATGGAAGGCAAAGAAACAGGTAAAATGGAATTGAACGATTCTATCTTTGCTGCTCCAGTAAATGAACATTTGGTTCATATGGCAGTTGTGTTACAACTTGCTAACAAACGCCAGGGAACACAGAAAGCAAAAACACGCTCTGAAGTTCGTGGCGGTGGTAGAAAACCTTGGAGACAGAAAGGAACCGGACATGCAAGACAGGGTTCGATCCGTGCTCCACAGTGGAAAGGCGGCGGAGTTGTATTTGCTCCAACACCAAGAGATTATTCATTCAAAATGAATAAAAAAGAAAAAGCAGCTGCAATCAAGTCTGCTTTGACAACAAAAGTAAATGAGGGAAAACTTGTTGTTGTTGAAGGAATGGAATTTGACGCTCCTAAGACAAAGACAATCACAACCCTTTTGAATGGTTTAGATAAGAAAAAAGCGCTCATCGTAGTAGCGGAAGAAGGAAAAAATGCAACACTTTCTGTTCGCAACATTCCTACCGCAAGAGGCGTATTCGCAAACTCCATCAATGTATATGACATTTTGAAATATGACAATGTCATCTTGACAAAGAGTGCAGTTGCAGCAATCGAGGAGGTGTACGCATAATGGCAGATTTGAAATATTATGACATTATCTCAAAACCAGTTATCACAGAGAAATCTATGGCTGGCATGGAATTGAAGAAATACACATTCTATGTACACACTGAGGCAACAAAGAGTCAGATCAAAGAAGCAGTTGAAAAAATGTTCGCTGGTACAAAAGTAGCGAAAGTCAACACAATGAACTGCGAAGGTAAAAACCGCAGACGTGGAATGACAACAGGTAAAACTGCTAAGAGAAAGAAAGCTATCGTTCAGTTGACAGAGGATAGCGCTGATATCGAAATTTTTGAAGGCTTATAAGAAACATTTGATTGAATTGAAAGGAGTGTAACTCATGGGAATTAAAACATTTAACCCATATACACCTTCTAGAAGACAGATGTCCGGATATGATTTCTCTGAAATCACAGCATCAACTCCGGAGAAATCCCTTACAACATCCGTTAAGAAAAATGCGGGACGTAACGCACAGGGTAAGATCACTGTCAGACATCGCGGAGGCGGTTCTAGAAGAAAATATAGAATCATCGACTTTAAGAGAAATAAGGATGGAATTCCTGCAACAGTTAAGAGCATCGAATACGATCCAAACAGAACAGCAAACATCGCATTGATCTGCTATGCAGACGGCGAGAAAGCATATATCCTTGCACCAGCCGGTTTGAAAGTCGGACAGCAGGTTATGAATGGTGAGACAGCAGAAGCAAGAGTCGGAAACTGTCTTGAACTCAAAGATATCCCTGTTGGTACATTGGTACACAACATTGAACTTTATCCTGGACACGGCGGACAGTTCGTTCGTGCAGCAGGAAACAGTGCACAGCTTATGGCGAAAGAAGGAAAATATGCAACACTTCGTATGCCATCCGGCGAAATGAGAATGGTTCCAATCAATTGCCGTGCAACAATCGGACAGGTTGGAAACTCTGAGCACAACTTGATCAACATCGGTAAAGCAGGACGTAAACGTCATATGGGTATCCGCCCAACTGTTCGTGGTTCTGTCATGAACCCTAATGACCATCCACATGGTGGTGGTGAAGGTAAGACCGGTATCGGACGTCCGGGTCCATGTACACCTTGGGGCAAACCTGCACTTGGTCTTAAGACAAGAAAGAAAAACAAACAGTCGAATAAGATGATCGTTCGAAGAAGAGATGGTAAAGCTTTAGCAAAATAAAGCATAAAAGGAGGTAAAGCTAGTGGCTCGTTCATTGAAAAAAGGACCATTCGCTGATGCGCATCTTCTTAAAAAAGTAGATGCCATGAACGAATCTGGAGATAAACAAGTTATTAAAACATGGTCACGTCGTTCTACGATTTTCCCAAGCATGGTAGGTCATACGATCGCTGTTCATGATGGAAGAAAACATGTTCCTGTATATATTACAGAGGATATGGTAGGACACAAACTCGGTGAGTTTGTTGCAACAAGAACCTATCGTGGACATGGAAAAGATGAGAAAAAAGGCAGATAATGTTTTAAATATTGAAAGGAGGTTTCATCCGTGGCTAAAGGACATAGATCACAGATCAAGAAAGAAAGAAACCAGAATAAAGATACTAGACCATCCGCTAAGTTGTCATATGCAAGAATGTCCGCACAGAAAGCTGGCTTTGTATTGGATGCAATCCGCGGCAAAGATGTACAGACAGCACTTGGTATCTTGGCATATAACCCTAGATATGCATCATCTGTAATTGAGAAGTTATTGAAATCTGCAATTGCAAATGCTGAAAATAATAATGGAATGAATCCGGAAAATCTTTACGTTGAAGAGTGCTTTGCAAACAAAGCAACGACAATGAAGAGAATTCGCCCAAGAGCTCGTGGTATGGCTTACAGAATCGAGAAGAGAATGTGCCATATTACAGTAATCTTGAATGAGAGATAGTGAAAGGAGAATAACAATGGGACAAAAAGTTAATCCTCATGGTTTGAGAGTCGGCGTTATCAAAGACTGGGAATCCAAATGGTTCGCAGAGCCGGAAAATTTCGCTGATGCTCTTGTAGAAGATTATAAGATCCGTGAGTTCTTGAAGAAAAAACTGTATCATGCAGGAGTTTCCAAGATTCAGATTGAGAGAACAACCGGACGTGTTAAAGTTATCGTATATACAGCAAAACCTGGTGTAGTAATCGGAAAAGGTGGAGCAGAGATCGAGAAATTGAAAGTAGAGCTTGCTAAGTTCTCCGATCAGAAGATTCTCGTAGACATCAAAGAAGTAAAGAAACCAGACAGCGATGCACAGCTTGTTGCTGAGAATATCGCACAGCAGCTTGAAAATCGTATTTCTTTCCGTCGTGCAATGAAATCCTGCATGGGAAGAGCGATGAAAGCAGGCGCAAAAGGAATCAAAACATCTTGTTCCGGACGTCTTGGTGGAGCTGATATGGCTCGTACAGAGTTCTACAGCGAAGGAAATATTCCACTTCAGACACTTCGTGCAGATATTGATTATGGTTTCGCAGAAGCAAACACAACTTATGGTAAGATCGGTGTTAAAACTTGGATCTATCATGGTGAAGTACTTCCAACCAAAGGTGGAAAACCAGCTAAGGCTAGTTCAAAGGAAGGGAGCGATAAATAATGTTAATGCCTAAAAGAGTAAAACGTCGTAAACAGTTTCGTGGTTCTATGAAAGGTAAGGCTTTGCGCGGAAATAAGATCACATACGGTGATTTCGGTATCGTTGCTACAGAGCCGGCCTGGATTAAATCCAATCAGATAGAGGCAGCCCGTATTGCTATGACACGTTACATCAAACGTGGTGGTAAAGTTTGGATCAAGATTTTCCCAGACAAGCCGGTAACTAAGACACCAGCTGAAACTCGAATGGGTAAAGGTAAAGGTGCTTTGGAATATTGGGTAGCTGTAGTTAAGCCAGGACGTGTAATGTTCGAGATCGCCGGTGTACCTGAAGAGACAGCAAGAGAAGCTCTTCGTCTTGCAACACACAAATTGCCGGTAAAATGTAAGATCGTTTCACGCGCAGACTTAGAAGGAGGTGCGGGCAGTGAAGAGTAAGGAATTCATGAACAATTTGAATGGTAAATCACTTGCCGAATTAAATGACGAGTTAGTAGCTGCTAAGAAGGAACTCTTCAACTTGAGATTCCAGAACGCAACAAACCAGCTTGATAACACAAGTAGAATTAAAGAAGTTAGAAAGAATATCGCTCGTATCCAGACAGCAATGTCCATGGAACAGAAAGCCGCTAACTAGAAGGTGCAAGAAAGGAGGACTTTGTTGTGGAGAGAAAACTTAGAAAAACTCGTGTAGGAAAAGTTGTAAGCAACAAGATGGATAAGACAATCGTTGTTGCTGTCGTTGACAACGTAAAACATCCACTTTACGGAAAAATCGTAAAGAGAACGTATAAATTGAAAGCTCATGACGAGCAGAATGAATGTAACATCGGTGATAGAGTAAAAGTTATGGAAACAAGACCATTGTCCAAAGATAAGAGATGGAGACTTGTAGAAATAATCGAAAAAGCTAGATAGTTTTTGCAAAAGCAAAATTTTGTTATATTCAAAATTTCGAAAGGAGTTACTATTATGGTACAGCAGGAAACGAGACTTAAAGTTGCTGACAATACCGGTGCAAAAGAATTGCTTTGCATCCGTGTACTCGGCGGTTCCGTTAGAAGATATGCAGCAGTAGGCGATATCATCGTTGCTACGGTCAAAGATGCAACACCAGGTGGAGTTGTTAAAAAAGGAGACGTAGTAAAAGCTGTTGTTGTTCGTACAGTAAAAGAAATTCGTCGTCCAGACGGTTCCTATATTCGTTTTGATGAAAATGCAGCAGTTATCATCAAAGATGACAAGACCCCAAGAGGAACACGTATTTTTGGACCTGTAGCTAGAGAGTTGAGAGATAAACAATTTATGAAAATTGTATCTTTGGCTCCAGAAGTATTATAAGGAGGTGTCCCTGAAGTGGCAACATCAAAGATCAAAGTAGGTGATACCGTTCGCGTTATTGCCGGTGTCGATAAAGATAAAGAAGGTAAAGTAATCGAAGTAAAAGATGGAAAAGTCAAAGTTGAGGGAGTAAACATGGTGAAAAAACATGTGAAACCAAATCAGGCAAATGCAAAAGGCGGAATCGTTGAAGAAGAAGCTGCATTTGACATTTCCAACGTAATGTATGTAGTAGACGGAAAAGTTACAAGAATCGGTTTCAAAACTGAGGATGGTAAAAACAAAGTCCGCTATGCAAAAGCAACTGGCGCAGTGATTGATTAATTTGAGAGGAGGTACTTAAAGTGGCTAGATTAAAAGAAACGTATTTGAACGAAATCGTTCCTGCATTGCAGAAGAAATTCGAGTACAAAAATATTATGCAAGTACCAAAGCTCGACAAAGTTGTTATCAACATGGGCGTTGGTGAAGCAAAGGAAAATTCAAAAGTTTTGGATACAGCAATCAGTGACCTTGAGATTATCACAGGACAGAAAGCTGTAGTAACAAGAGCTAAGAAATCTGTAGCAAACTTCAAACTCCGTGAGGGACAGCCAATCGGATGTAAAGTTACACTTCGTGGTGAAAAGATGTATGAGTTCGTTGATCGTCTCATCAACCTTGCATTGCCTCGAGTACGTGACTTCAGAGGTGTAAATCCAAATGCCTTTGACGGTCGTGGAAACTATGCTATGGGTATCAAAGAGCAGTTGATCTTCCCTGAGATCGAGTACGATAAAGTAGATAAAGTACGTGGTATGGACGTTATCTTTGTTACTACTGCTCAGACTGATGAAGAAGCACGTGAATTGTTGGCACAGTTTGGTATGCCGTTTAAGAAATAGTTAGGAGGGTTTTTCATGGCTAAAACGTCTATGAAGATTAAACAGCAGCGTAAAGCTAAATTTTCAAGCAGAGAATACAGCCGTTGCAAAATCTGTGGTCGTCCACATGCATACTTGAGAAAATACGGAATTTGTCGTATTTGTTTCCGTGAGTTGGCATACAAAGGCCAGATCCCAGGTGTCAAAAAAGCAAGTTGGTAAGACTGAACTTGTTATCTAGTTAAGGAGGAAAATGTAATGACTATGAGCGATCCAATTGCAGATATGCTTACAAGAATCCGTAATGCAAATACTGCAAAACATGATACAGTTGATGTTCCTGCTTCTAAGATGAAGATTTCGATTGCAGAGATTCTTTTGAAGGAAGGATATATCAAAGGTTTTGATTTGGTAGATGTTGATGGATTTAAATCAATCCACATCACATTGAAATATGGTAAAGACAAAAACGAAAAGATCATCTCCGGTTTGAAGAGAATCTCCAAACCAGGTCTTCGTGTATATGCTAACGCAGAAGAACTTCCTAAGGTTCTTGGCGGACTCGGAATCGCTATCGTTTCAACAAACAAAGGTGTTCTTACAGACAAAGAAGCTCGTAAGTTGAACGTAGGCGGCGAAGTATTAGCATTTGTATGGTAGTTTAAACTCTGTGAGGCAGATCCTCTGCCGAATGGAACTTATTCAAAATATAGGAGGTACGGCAAATGTCACGAATTGGAAGATTGCCTATCGCGGTACCTGCAGGTGTAACTGTAGATATTGCAGAAAATAATAAGGTGACAGTAAAAGGACCAAAGGGAACACTTGAAAGAGTATTGCCTGCGGAAATGAAAATTGAAAAAGACGGAGACGAGATCAAAGTTTCCCGTCCAAATGACTTGAAGAAAATGAAATCTCTGCATGGTTTGACCAGAACATTGATCTACAACATGATCGTAGGTGTAACAGAAGGTTACTCTAAGACATTGGAAGTAAACGGTGTTGGTTACAGAGCTGTAAAGCAGGGTAAAAAATTAGTATTATCTCTTGGATATTCTCATCCTGTAGAAATGGAAGATCCAGAAGGATTGGAAGTAACTGTGGATGGTCAGAACACGATTATCGTTAAGGGAATTGATAAAGAAAAAGTTGGCCAATATGCTGCTGAGATCAGAGAGAAGAGAGCACCGGAGCCATATAAAGGCAAAGGTATTAAGTACTCTGATGAAGTGATCAGACGTAAAGTTGGTAAGACTGGTAAGAAATAGAAAGGAGTAAAATAGAATGGTTAGTAAAGTAAATAGAAGCGAAGTTCGCGTAAACAAACACAGAAGATTACGTAGCCGTCTGTCCGGAACTCCTGAGAGACCACGTTTGGCAGTATTCCGCAGCAACAATCATATGTATGCACAGGTAATTGATGATGTTGCCGGCAATACAATCGTTTCTGCCTCTACTCTTCAGAGTGAAGTAAAAGAAGGTCTGGAGAAAACGAATAATGTAGAAGCTGCAGCAAAACTTGGTGAAGTTATCGCAAAGAAAGCTTTGGATAATGGAATCAACGAAGTCGTATTTGACCGTGGCGGTTACATTTATCAGGGTAAAGTTAAGGCATTAGCAGATGCAGCTAGAGAAGCTGGTCTTCAATTCTAAACAAGGAGGAAAACTCATGAAACGTGAAATTATTGATGCTAGTCAGTTTGAATTAGAAGATAATGTAGTATCAATTAAACGTGTTACCAAGGTTGTTAAAGGTGGTCGTAACTTCAGATTTACCGCATTGGTAGTAGTAGGTGACGGCAACGGACACGTTGGAGCAGGTTTAGGAAAAGCAATGGAAATTCCGGAAGCAATTCGCAAAGGAAAAGAAGATGCTATGAAGAAACTCATCGAAGTACCAATCGATGAGAATGGAAGTATTCCACATGACTTCATCGGAAAATTCGGCAGTGCTGAAGTTCTTATGAAGAAGTCTCCAGAAGGTACAGGAATCATCGCTGGTGGTCCGGCGCGTGCCGTATTGGATCTTGCAGGATACAAAAATATCCGTACAAAGTCTTTGGGATCCCGTAACAAACAGAACGTTGTACTTGCAACGATCGCTGGTTTGAGCGAGCTCAAGACACCGGAAGAAGTAGCAAAACTTCGCGGACTTTCCGTAGAAGAAGTGTTAGGTTAGGAGGTACTTTTTCATGGCTGGAAAATTGAAAATCACATTAACAAAATCTACCATTGGTGCCATTCCTAAACATCGTAAAACAGTTGAGGCTCTTGGTCTCAGAAAGCTCAACAAAACAGTTGAGATGCCTGATAACGATGCAGTTAGAGGAATGATTCAGCAAGTTAGACACTTGGTTAAAGTAGAAGAAATCTAATATAAGGAGGTGCCATAAATGAATTTATCAGAATTAAAACCTGCAGCAGGTTCCAAACACAGCGATGAATTCCGTCGTGGACGTGGACATGGTTCAGGAAATGGTAAAACTGCCGGAAAAGGTCATAAAGGACAGAAAGCACGTTCTGGAGCACCTAGACCAGGTTTCGAAGGTGGTCAGCTGCCACTGTACAGAAGACTGCCTAAGAGAGGTTTTACAAATATCAATAGTAAAGACATTGTTGCTATCGGACTTGACCGTCTCAATGCATTCGAAGATGGCGCGGAAGTAACAGTTGAAACTCTTATGGATAAAGGGATTGTCAATAATCCTAGAGATGGAGTCAAAATTCTTGGAAATGGAGAATTAACCAAAAAGCTTACAGTTAAAGTAAACGCATTCAGTAAGAGTGCTGTTGAAAAAATTGAAGCAGTTGGTGGAAAAGCAGAGGTGATCTAATGCTTGAAACGATAAGAAATGCGTTTAAGACGAAAGAGATCCGAAACAAACTTTTGTTTGTATTTTTGGGGCTTATCATCGTCCGGATCGGATGTAACATTCCGCTTCCGGGCGTAAATACAAATGTTATCCAGAATTTGTTTGATAACAATCAGGCTTTGAACTTCCTCGATGTTATGACCGGTGGATCCTTTACAAGAATGTCCATCTTTGCATTGAACATCACACCGTACATCACGGCATCCATCATTGTACAGCTTCTTACCATCGCAATTCCGCGTTTGGAAGAATTGCAGAAAGATGGAGAAGACGGAAGAAAGAAGATCAACGAGTACACAAGATATCTTTCTATCGTACTTGCTTTGGTCGAAGGTCTTGCTATCGTTATCGGATTCCGTAATCAGGGATTCTTTACGGAAGCTGGATACACATCTGTGATTATTTCCGTTGTCGCTTTGACAGCAGGAGCTGCATTCCTTATGTGGCTTGGTGAGGAAATTACAGAAAAAGGTATTGGAAATGGTATTTCCATTATCTTGTTGATCAACATTGTTGCACGTATTCCTAGTGATCTGATCTCTTTGTATAATCAGTTCATCAAGAGCGCAGCAAATGTCACGAACCGAATTCTTGCAGCAGTGATCATTCTTGTTCTGATCGTTGCCATGTTTGCATTTATCGTATGGCTTCAGGATGGCGAGAGAAAAATCCCTGTACAGTATGCAAAGAAAATGCAGGGACGGAAAATGTTTGGCGGTCAGTCCAGCCATATTCCGTTGAAAGTAAATACAGCCGGCGTTATCCCGGTTATCTTTGCAAGTTCTATGTTACAGCTTCCAGTTGTCATTGCCAGTTTTGCAGGTGTGAAACCGGCATCCGGAGAAGGAGCATCCTTGATCCAGAAATTCCTCAAGGTCTGCAATCAGAGCGACTGGTGTAATATTAGTTCGTGGGGTGATTTCAAATATACATTAGGATTACTCGTATATATCGCATTGGTAATCTTTTTTGCATATTTCTATACCTCAGTAACATTTAATCCGCTTGAAATTTCAAACAATATGAAAAAGCAGGGTGGATTTATTCCGGGTATTCGTCCCGGAAAACCAACAACCGATTATCTTACCAATGTACTCAACAGCATTATTTTTATCGGTGCTGTCGCAATGGTTATCGTATGTGTGCTTCCAATCGTCTTCTCAGGTGTGTTCGGAGCAAACGTATCCTTTACCGGTACATCTTTGATCATCATTGTTGGGGTTGTTATTGAAACATTGAAACAGCTTGAATCCCAGATGTTAGTCCGTAATTATAAAGGATTCTTGGGAAATTGATGATAGGATAAAAAGGCAATCGACCTGCGGAAATTTATTTTCGTATGGTCGCTTACCTTTTTTGCATTGAAATGAAAAGGAGAATGGCTATGAAAATTGTTATGCTTGGTGCTCCTGGTGCCGGAAAAGGTACGCAGGCAAAAATGATTTCCGAAAAATACGGTATTCCACACATTTCCACCGGAGATATCTTCCGTGCAAATATCAAAGAGAATACAGAACTTGGACAGAAGGCAAAAACATATATGGATAAAGGACTTCTTGTACCGGATGAATTGGTCGTTGACCTTGTAGTAGACCGTCTGGCACAGGATGATGCAAAAAAAGGATATGTACTCGATGGATTCCCACGTACGATTCCACAGGCAGAAGCATTGACAGAGGCATTGGCAAAAATTGGAGAAAAAATGGATTATGCCATCAATGTAGAAGTTCCGGATGAGAACATCATTGATCGTATGTCAGGAAGACGTGCCTGCGTAGCATGTGGAGGAACCTATCATATTAAATATAATCCAACCAAAAAAGAAGGAATTTGTGACGCATGTGGCGGCGAGCTCATTCTTCGTGATGATGACAAGCCGGAAACCGTAAAACAGCGTTTGGAAGTATATCATACACAGACGCAGCCTTTGATTGATTATTATACCAAAGAAGGAATCTTGAAAGAGGTTGACGGAACACAGGATCTGCAGAAAGTATTTGATGATATCACAGCGATCCTTGGCTGATCCGCAGACAAAGCAGAGTGAAATGACATGCGTAGAAGAAAAGAAAGAATAACAATCAAGTCAGAAGAAGAAATCCGGCTCATGCGTGAAGCCGGAAAGATTCTGGCAGAAGTTCACAACAGATTGGGTGAAATCATTGAACCGGGCATCTCTACACAGGAGATTGACCGGAAAGGAGAAGAATGGATCCGCGAGTTCGGATGCATTCCCTCTTTCCTAAATTATGAAGGATATCCGGCTTCCATCTGTGTATCGCTTGATGATGAAGTGGTACATGGGATTCCGAAAGAAAATGTCATTCTTCGGGAAGGAGACATCGTGAGCCTGGACGCAGGCGTGATCTACCGCGGATATCATTCGGATGCTGCAAGAACTTATGCTGTCGGCAAAATATCAGAAAACGATCAAAAACTGATCGAGGTGACAAAGCAGAGTTTTTTTGAAGGAATAAAATATGCCGTTGCCGGCGGACATTTATACGATATTTCTGCAGCAATCCAGAAATTTGTGGAGGAAAATGGATTTTCCATCGTTCGCGATCTGGTGGGACATGGAATTGGAAGACGGCTTCACGAGGAGCCGGAAGTACCGAATTTTAAGCCGAGATTTGGGCATGGTCCCGTACTGAAGCCCGGAATGACACTTGCCATCGAACCGATGGTAAATGCCGGAGACTGGCCGGTCTGGTTTCTAGACGACGGCTGGACGGTAGTGACACAGGACGGCGAAAATTCGGCGCATTATGAGAACACCATCTATATCCGTAAGGATGGCGAACCAGAAATTTTATCATTGTAAATAGGTGCCACGGAAATGGCACGAAAAAGGAGAGTAATGGTATGTCAAAAGCAGACGTAATTGAAATTGAAGGAACTGTTGTTGAAAAACTGCCAAATGCAATGTTTCAGGTAGAACTTGAAAACGGACATAAAGTATTGGCACATATCAGCGGAAAACTCCGGATGAACTTCATCCGTATTCTGCCTGGTGACAAAGTAACATTGGAATTGTCTCCCTATGATCTGACAAAAGGAAGAATTGTTTGGAGAGATAAATAAAAAAGTGCTTGCATTCCTTTGTGATTTATGTTATAGTTAGAAATGGATTTTCGTCTAAAGAGGGCTAAGTGCGCTCTGACAAGACTTTCCCTAACCCAAGAAAGTCCGAAAAGATGGAAATTTATAGATACAAACATGTCAAAACATGTGAAAGGAGGTTATTACTGTGAAAGTAAGATCATCAGTAAAACCAATTTGCGAAAAATGCAAAGTTATCAAAAGAAAGGGTCGTATCAGAGTCATCTGTGAGAACCCAAAACACAAACAAAGACAGGGCTAATAAATATATCTGAGAGACCTGAAGGTGACTTCGGGTTCTTTTCGTGCTTATATAATGTCTTGCTTTCTGTGTTACAGCGGACCCCGCAGGAATTGTAGATTCCACCGTCATTGCGGGAACTGTGATATCACAACGAAAAGCACTGCCGATGTTTCTCCGGTGATTCTTTGGAAAAAGAAAAACGGGTTCTTGGTCAGCAGAGTTGTTGTGATTTAAAGCGGCTATAGTGGATCGCACAAGATTCACGAAACAAACATTTTTAAAATTTTAATGGAGGTGTAAAGTACACATGGCTCGTATCAGTGGTGTAGATTTACCAAGAGAAAAACGTGTAGAGATAGGTCTTACCTATGTTTATGGTATCGGTCTTGCAAGCTCAAAAAGAATTCTGAGCGAAGCAAACGTAGACCCGGACATTCGTTGTAAAGATTTGACCGACGACGATGTCGCTAAAATTCGTGACGTTATTGACAAGACTCAGGTTGTTGAGGGTGATCTTCGTAGAGAAGTTGCTTTGAACATCAAGAGATTACAGGAAATTGGATGCTACAGAGGAATCCGTCATAGAAAAGGACTTCCGGTTCGTGGACAGAAGACAAAGACGAATGCTAGAACTCGTAAAGGTCCAAAACGTACAGTAGCAAATAAGAAGAAATAATATAGGAGGTTTTGTCAATGGCTAAGAAAGTTGCAAAAAAAGTGACAAAAAAGCGTGTTAAAAAGAATATTGACCGCGGACAAGCACATATTCAGTCATCTTTTAATAATACAATCGTAACACTGACCGACATGCAGGGAAATGCAATTTCCTGGGCAAGTGCAGGTGGACTTGGATTCAGAGGATCCAGAAAATCCACACCTTATGCAGCACAGATGGCTGCAGAGACAGCAGCAAAAGCTGCATTGCCTCATGGTTTGAAATCAGTAGAAGTAATGGTTAAGGGACCAGGTTCTGGTAGAGAAGCTGCAATCCGTGCAATTCAGGCTTGCGGAATCGAAGTAACAAGTATCCAGGACGTAACACCAGTTCCTCACAATGGTTGTAGACCACCAAAACGTAGAAGAGTATAGGAGGTATTAAAATGGCTAGAGATATGACGCCTGTTCTGAAAAGATGTAGATCTCTTGACCTCGATCCAATTTATCTTGGAATCGACAAGAAATCAAATAGAAACGCAAGAAGCGGAAGAAAATTAAGCGAATATGGAATGCAGTTGAAAGAGAAACAGAAAGCGAAATTCATCTATGGTGTACTTGAGAAACCTTTCCGTAACTACTACGCAAAGGCTCAGAAGTTGAAATATGGTACAACCGGTGAAAACCTTATGATTCTCCTTGAGTTGAGACTTGACAACGTTATGTTCCGTCTTGGCTATGGTAGAACAAGAAAAGAAGCACGTCAGATCGTAGATCATAAGCATGTGCTTGTAAACGGTAAACCAGTTAATATCCCATCTTATCAGTTGAAAGCTGGAGATGTTATTGAAATCAAAGAAAAATTTAAGGGAGCACAGAGATACAAAGACATTCTTGAAGTTACAGGATCTCGTATGGTTCCGGCTTGGTTAGAGGCTGACCATGAAAATCTCAAAGGAACAGTTACACAGGTTCCTACAAGAGCTGAGATTGATGTACCTGTCAATGAAGTGCTTATCGTCGAGTTGTACTCCAAGTAATTAAGTAAACCCAAAAGGAGGGTCCTAGAGTGTTTGAATTTGAAAGACCGAGAATTGAAATTGCGGAAATTTCTGAAGATAAGAAATATGGACGTTTTGTAGTAGAACCACTTGAACGAGGATACGGTACAACTTTGGGTAATTCTTTGAGACGAATTATGCTCTCATCGCTGCCAGGTACAGCAGTAAGTCACATTAAAATCGATGGCGTTGTTCATGAATTTAGTGCGATCCCTGGTGTCAAAGAAGACGTTACTGAGATTGTAATGAACATTAAGAGTCTTGCAATTAAGAATCACAGCGATAACCTCAATGAGACAAAAACCATGTACATTGATGCTAATGGCGAGGGTGTTATCACTGCAGCGGACATCAAATGTGACTCTGATCTTGAGATCATCAACAAAGATCAAGTCATTGCTACATTGAACGGTGGAGCAGACAGCAAACTTTATATTGAAATGACAGTAGTAAACGGTCGTGGATATGTAAGTTCTGACAAAAATAAGAAAGAAGAGATGGCAATCGACGTAATTCCGATTGATTCTATCTTTACTCCGATTGAGCGCGTAAATATCAATATCGAGAACACTCGTGTTGGTCAGATTACAGATTTTGACAAATTGACATTGGATGTATATACCAATGGTACATTGGATCCGGATGAAGCAGTCAGCCTTGCAGCTAAGGTTATGAGTGAGCATCTGAATACCTTTATCGATCTGTCAGAGAAAGCTCGTATGGCAGAAGTAATCGTAGAGAAAGAGGAAGACGATTCTGTGAAAGTTCTTGAACTCAGCATTGATGAGTTGGAATTGTCTGTTCGTTCTTATAACTGTCTGAAGAGAGCAGGAATTAATACGGTGGAGGAACTCACCAATAAGACAGCCGATGACATGATGAAAGTACGTAACCTGGGACGTAAGTCTTTGGAAGAAGTGCTTGCTAAGTTGAAAGAACTTGGATTGTCATTGCGTGAAAATGTTGATTAATCGAACTTTGTTTTATAAATATTCAAGGAGGACATGAAAATGGCAGGTTATAGAAAGCTTGGAAGAACATCCAGCCAGAGAAAAGCTTTGCTTCGTAACCAGGTGACAAACCTTCTTTATCATGGAAAAATCGTTACCACAGAAGCAAAAGCCAAAGAAATCCGCAGAATTGCTGAGCACATGATCGCGCTTGGTGTTCGCGAAAAAGATAACGTTGAGACTGTTACTGTCAAGGCTAAAGTTGCCCAGAAAGATAAAGATGGTAAGAGAGTAAAGAAAGTAGTAGATGGAAAGAAAGTTACTGTTTTTGATGAAGTAGATAAAGAAATCAAAAAAGAAGCTCCTTCCAGAATCCATGCTAGACGTCAGATGAACAAAATGCTTTATGGCATCACAGAAGTTCCTACCACAACAGCTGGTAAGAGAAAAGGAACTAAGACAGTTGATGTAGCAAGCAAAGTATTTGACGAGATCGCTCCAAAGTATGCTGACCGCAAAGGTGGATACACACGTATCATCAAAATCGGACCACGTAAGGGCGACGCAGCTATGGAAGTTGTTATTGAATTAGTATAAGAACACGTTTATGTGTAAAAAGAGAGCGATATGGTTTTTTACCGTATCGCTCTTTTAAAATAATCCAGGAGGTGCCATTGTGATATCAATACAGGATGTAGTGTATGAATATATACGCAGGGATGATGAAGAACAGGTGGTAGGCGTAGAACTGGCAGTCGACCATTTATCATTTGAGATAAACAAAGGGGAGTTTATCGCGGTGTTAGGTCACAATGGTTCCGGAAAGTCAACCCTTGCCAAATTGATCAATGCGATTTTAGTGCCGGGAGAGGGATGTATCGAAGTCGACGGAATCGATACGAGAAAACCGGAAATGGTATGGGAAATACGGCAGCGCGCCGGCATGGTATTTCAAAATCCGGACAATCAGATCGTGCATAATATTGTCGAGGAAGATGTGGGATTTGGACCGGAAAATCTGGGCGTACCGACAGCCGAAATCTGGGAACGTGTCAACGATTCCCTGAAAAAAGTAGGGATGTATGAACATCGGAAAGAATCACCGAACAACCTTTCCGGTGGACAAAAACAGCGTGTGGCGATCGCCGGGGTATTGGCGATGAAGCCAAAATGTATCATATTTGATGAATCGACGGCGATGCTTGATCCGGTCGGAAGGCGGGAAGTATTGAAAGCGGTTCATGAGATTAATAAAAAGGAAGAAATTACCATCTTATGGGTAACACATTATATGGATGAAGTGACCGAGGCAGACCGTGTACTCGTTATGAATCACGGGAAGGTCGCGATGCAGGGAACGCCAAAGCAGGTATTTGCGGAAGCAGAAAAACTGCAGGAATATCATCTTGCCGTGCCGCAGGTTACGGAACTGGCATTGGAACTGAGACGGCAGGGGATGGATATTCCGACGGATCTGATCACAGTAGATGAGTTTGTAAATTGTCTGGCAGAAAAACTCGCCTGACGAGGGAGGACGAAAATGGCTTTATTGTTAAATCATGTGGAACATGTATATGGAAAAGGAACCGCGTTTGAAAAAGTAGCCCTCTATGACATCAATCTACAGATCAACGAGGGAGAATTTATCGGATTGATCGGACACACGGGTTCCGGAAAATCGACATTGATCCAGCATCTGAACGGACTATTGAAACCGACAGACGGCGGCGTGTATTACAATGGCGAAGACATCAATGAAAAAGGCTTTTCCAAGAAAAAACTGCGTTCGAAAGTTGGAATCGTGTTCCAATATCCGGAGCAGCAGCTCTTTGAGACGACAGTGCTGGAAGATGTAAAATTTGGCCCGAAAAACCTTGGATTGGATAATTTGGAAATGGATATGCGCTCGTATGAGGCATTGAAGCAGGTTGGGATCGGCGAAGATCTGTTAGACGTCTCTCCCTTTGAGTTGTCAGGGGGACAAAAAAGGCGTGTGGCGATCGCCGGAGTGCTTGCGATGCAGCCGGAAATCCTTATATTGGATGAACCGACCGCAGGATTGGATCCACAGGGAAAAGATGACATTCTGGATCTGATCGAAAAATTGCACCGGGAGAGGAAGATCACGGTGATCGTGGTTTCGCACAGCATGGAAGACATGGGGAAATATGCCGAGCGCCTGATCGTCATGGACAGCGGCTGTATCGCCTATGATGGCACACCGGAGAAAGTATTTTCCCACTACAAAGAACTGGAAAAAATCGGTATTCTTGCTCCGCAGGTGACGTATGTGGTAGAAGGACTGGCAAAAAAAGGAATTCGCCTTCCCCACAATGCCATCAATGTAAAGCAGGCGGCAGATGCCATTCTGGCATATCGAAAAGGGGAGAGATAAATGTTACGAGATATTACGATAGGACAATATTATCCGGTGGAATCAAAGATTCACAGACTGGATCCACGCATGAAGATTATTGCGGTGATTTTGTATCTGATCTCCTTATTTTTGTTTCAGAATTTTGCCGGATATGCAGTAGTTACGGTGTTTCTTGGTGTGGTCATCGCGTACAGTCATGTGCCGCTCGGCTATATCACGAAAGGCCTGAAACCAATTTTGTTTTTGCTTTTATTTACGGCATGTTTCCATGTGTTTTTTACACAGGCAGGCGATGTGCTGTTTCAGTGGAAATTTATATCGATCACAAGCGGCGGCATTAAGCGGGGAGCATTTATGGCACTCCGGCTGACCTATCTTGTCATCGGTTCGTCGTTGCTGACTTACACAACGACACCGAATAAACTGACGGATGCTATCGAGGCACTTTTGAAACCGTTGGAAAAGATCAAAGTACCGGTGCATGACATCGCGATGATGATGTCGCTTGCATTGCGTTTTATCCCGATTCTGCTGGAAGAAGCCAACCGTATTATCCGTGCACAGAGTGCCAGAGGTGCGGATTTTGAAGAGGGAAAATTGATCGAACGGCTGAAGGGCATGGTTTCAATCCTCGTACCGCTTCTCGTCTCTGCAACGAAGCGAGCGTATGATCTTGCTCTTGCGATGGAGGCAAGATGTTACCGTGGCGGTGAGGGGCGTACGAAGATGAAACCGCCGAAATACCGGAAAGCAGACGGCCTTGCTATGGGGATCGTGGTACTATATATCATTATACTATTGATTGTGAGACATTTTTTGTAAAAGGAGTGGAATGATGCGCGTTCGATTAGTGGTAGCATATGATGGGACAAATTATCACGGGTGGCAGATCCAGAACAATGCCATTTCTGTGGAAGAAGTATTGCAAGAGGCACTCCGGGAACTTTTGCGCGAGCCGGTAGAACTGATCGGGGCGAGCCGGACTGACGCCGGTGTACATGCGCAGGGAAATGTGGCAGTATTCGATACAGATACCAGAATCCCGGCAGAAAAGATTGCGATCGCTGTCAATCAGAGGCTTCCGGAAGATATTCGTGTGATGAAATCTGAGCAGGTCGAAGAGACCTTTCATCCGCGCTATGCGGTCAGTGAGAAGACGTATGAGTATCGTATCAGCAATGTGCCGATCCAGCTTCCGACAGAACGTCTGTATTCATATTTTGTCTATCTTCCGTTAGATATCGAAAAAATGCACAAAGCGGCACAACTTTTTATCGGGGAACACGACTTTGCCGGATTCTGCTCGGCAAAAAGTCAGGTGCAGACGACGGTGCGGACAATTTACCGGTGTGAGGTCGAAAAAATGGGACATCAGATCTGTATCCGTGTGACAGGAAGCGGATTTTTGTATAACATGGTGCGGATCATTGCGGGGACACTTGTGGAAGTGGGACTTGGCAGACGGAAAATTTCTACGGTCGAAGAGGCGATAAGCAAGGCAGACCGGGCACTTGCGGGACCGACAGCACCACCCGAAGGGCTGACATTAATAAAAATTGATTATAAAGGAGATACCTATGAAATTCGATAAAAACAATGCTTACACAGATTTTGATTATGAAACAGCTGAAGAAATGCCGGATGCGCTTCCGCTCAATATCATCAGCGGAGGATGTCATCTGTATGGTTATCTTTTAAAACCCGGCATACAGTACGAAGGACCACACCCGGCAGTCGTGATGTTTCACGGATTTCCGGGATATACGACCAACAACGATCTGGAATATGCGCTGATGCGGATGGGCTGTGTAGTGATCCATGTAAACCACCGCGGTGCCTGGGGAAGTGAGGGAAATTATCTTTTTTCCAATCTGGTGGATGACGCCGTCGCCATTACCAAATGGGCACACAACCCGGCGACAACGGATCAGTACAATATTGACCCGGAAGCGATTTTCCTCGTCGGTCACAGCATGGGAGGCATGACAGTACTCAATGCTGCCGGGAAACTGGATTTCATCCGCGGTGTCGCAGCCATCGCGCCGTACGATCTCCAGGCAGCCTTTCAAAATGGCCTTGAAAAAGAATTATTTATCATGATCGAGGGCGAAGGCCAGTGTCTCAAAATGACTTCGGCGAGCGAAGTATACGAAAATGCGCATTACCAAAGTGAGGCATATGCGGTCATCAATACATATGATCATTTAAAAGACCAAAATGTTTTGTTTATCGCAGCCCAAAAAGATACGGTAGCACCGCCGGATATTATGATCCGGCCGCTTTATAACCGCTTGACAGATCAGCCGGGAAGTGGAAAATATTGTTACAAAGTTCTGCATACAAACCATGGACTCTGCGGACAGCGTACCGTCCTTTCCGATGTCCTTGGCAGCTGGATTGAGAAATCTCTGTAAAAACAAGGTAAAGTTTGATTTTCGAAACAAGATTTAGTTGACAAAGTATGGTACAAGGAAGTAAAATAAACATATATTGTATCGTACTAAAAGAGGACGATCAAAAAGAGAAAGGAGTATAGTTTGATGAAAAACTATGTAAAGGCAATTGTAACTTTTATTTTTCTGATGGCTGCGGTAGCATTTGTACCGACAACGTCAGAGGCGGCATTGAGTACACCGACAAATCTGAGACAGACGAGGGCAACGGATAATTCTGTTGAATTTACTTGGGATACGGTGATTGGCGCATATGATTATTACACTTCCATTAGCGATGGTATGGCATGGAGTGAACCAGAACGAGCATGGGATATCAAGGAAAGTTATTCTAAGCTGTCCGCAGGTAGAACATACTATGTTAAAGTATATGCCATTGATAAAAATGGAAATAAAGGTCCGGAATCTGCAGCATTTGAAGTAGTTACTGCTCCGGATGCAAGTCAAGTGCAGACAACGGTAACTGCAGTAACAGAAAATGCGATCAGTTTCAGCTGGACACCGGCAACAGGTGCAACTTCCTACGATATTACCAGCCGTTATGACAATATCGTACCAAACTTAAGTGTAACAACAACTTCTGCAACAGTTGGAAATCTTGCACCGGCAACCTGGTACGGATTTAACGTTGTAGCATGCCGTACTTCATCCAGTGGTTTTAAAGCTTCGGATAGTTATACTACAGTAACCTACACACAGACAGCAGGAACTTCTCTTCCTACTGGCAACACAGGCACAGTATTGACTGCACCGGCTACACCATCTACCTCTAATTTTGGTGTTTACACAGGAAGTGCTCCTGCGGGTACAATTACATTCCAGGCATCAGATCCAAATAGAACAGCAAACGGATATGAATTGGAAGTACGTAATTTGAAAGGAAAGCTTATTAAGACAATTTCCAGTTCTTCAACGTACTCTGCTTCTACAAAATTCCGTAAAAACACACCATACAAATACCGCGTTCGTCTTTATGCAACAAACGGTGTGACAAAGATCTACAGCGGATGGTCCGGATATCGTTATTTCTGGCTCAGCAATGTAACAGGAAAGAAACATTATTCTCTCCGTTCCAGCAATGCAAAGATTAAATTGAAATGGGCAAAAGTTTCCGGTACAAAGGGTTACAATGTGTTGATGTCTACAAGCAGAGACGGAAAATACAAAAAAGTGAAATCTCTCAGCAAAAAGGCAAAGAGTGTAACACTTACAAAATTTGGCAAAAAGAAATTGAACAAATATAAAACATATTATATTAAAGTAGTTGCTAAGATTAAAGTTGGCAAGAAGACAGTTTCAAACGATGCACAGCTGATCAATTACAATTACTAAGAAAAAAAGCGATTTTCCAATGGCTGTATCTGAAAAATGTCAGATGCAGCCATTTTTTCTGTTGACAAGCAGACGAAAATGTAATATAATAAGCAAGTGTGACGTGAAAGCATCTGTTCCGGACATTTCAGATGGATTTCATGAGGCACCAAAGTTATTTATGCATTATTGTATACAGGAAGCGCACGTTTTGTGCGAGAAGAAATTATATTAGGAGGTTTCCAGGATGAAAAGTTATATGGCAAGTCCATCCGATGTGGAAAGAAAATGGTATGTAGTAGATGCCGAAGGAAAAACCTTGGGACGTCTTGCATCTGAAATTGCAAATGTTTTGAGAGGTAAGAATAAACCAATCTACACCCCTCATATTGATACAGGTGATTATGTTATCGTTGTGAACGCAGACAAAATCGTTACAACAGGTAAGAAAGACCTTCAGAAGATTTATTATCATCATTCAGAGTATGTAGGCGGTATGAAAGAGACTACACTCAAAGAGATGAAAGAGAAGAAGCCAGAGTATGTTATCACTCATGCAGTAAAAGGTATGCTTCCAAAGGGACCTTTGGGAAGACAGATGCTTAAAAAATTGTTTGTATATGCTGGACCGGATCACAAACATGCTGCACAGAAGCCAGAAGTTCTGGACATTTAATTGGTTGAAAGGAGGAAATAACATTGGCTAGTGAAAAATATTACGGAACAGGTAGAAGAAAATCAAGCGTAGCACGTGTATATCTTGTACCAGGAACAGGAAAAGTTACAATTAATAAAAAAGACATGGACGAGTACTTCGGACTTGAAACATTGAAAATCATCGTACGTCAGCCTTTGGAAGCTACAAACATGGCAGACAAATTTGACGTAATCGTAAATGTAAAAGGTGGCGGATTTACAGGTCAGGCTGGTGCCATTCGTCATGGTATCGCAAGAGCATTGAACAAATATGACTTGGATCTCAGACCTACATTGAAGAAAGCCGGATACCTCACACGTGACCCACGTATGAAAGAGCGTAAGAAATACGGTCTCAAGAAAGCACGTAGAGCTCCTCAGTTTAGTAAACGATAAGCAGTTATCTGCGAAATATGGATATCAAAGGCCCGGAACGCATGCGTTTCGGGTCTTTTTTGCAACGTTTGTTGTGCTTGGCGGCATTTGCGGAACATGCGATGTGAGCCCGCTTGCCACGGTGGCCTGTGATTGTTGGTGGGATATGGCGTGTGGGCAGTTTGTGATTATCTGGGAAAAGTGTTGTGAGGGTGCAGGGAGGAGTTGTAATTGTCTGGGAGATATGTTGGATTTGATTCCATGGAAAATTTTTAGAAATAGACCAAAGGATTTTTGACTTTGCTTTGGTCTGTGTATAAAAAAGCAAAAATAAACCATATAAGAAAGTGGTTTTATGTGGTTTGAGATACAAAACTATTGCTGGGGTCAAAACAGCTGATTCAAATTGTGGTTTGAATTGATTGATTTCTGTTGGAACCAAAAATGATGATAAAAATATATGGTTATTTGTTGAAAATAAGAATGTGGGTCAAAATCTATTTGTATCCACCATGAAATAAAAATTTAGCAATTCAGAAACTCGAGGTGAAAAAATGTACAAAGCAGTAATTTTTGATTTTGATTATACATTAGGTGATTCTACAAATGGAATCGTATTAAGTATCAACCATGCGTTGGAAAAACTTGGATTTCAAGCGCAGGACACGAAGACCATTCAAAGGACAATTGGGCTCTCGTTGAAAGATACATTGTTTGAATTGACGGGGATACAAGACGAAGAGACAGCACAGAAGTTTACTCAGTATTTTAAAGAAAAAGCGGATTTGGTCATGGTAGACAATACCCGCCTTTATGATGGCGTGCTAAAAGAACTGGAAAAACTTAGAAATAATAAAATCCTTTTGGGGATTGTTACAACAAAGTATCATTATAGGATTGAGCAGATATTAGAGAAAAACAATGCCATGAATGTTATCAATGTGATAGTAGGCGGCGACGATGTGATAAACGAGAAACCGGATCCGGAAGGACTGCTGGCAGCAATTGAGAAATTGAATATCAGCAAAAATCAGGTTCTTTATGTGGGAGACAGTATTGTAGATGCAAAAACAGCCCAGAGTGCGGGAGTGGATTTCGTGGCGGTATTGACCGGAATGACGGAGAGGGAAGAGTTTTTGAATTATGAGTATGTTTCTATTGAAGAAAGTGTAACAGAACTGACACCGTACTTGCATAAAAGCGATATTACAACATAAAAAATGTGAAAAAATCACAAAAATATTGACATAATAAATTCAAAATAGTATATTATATCTTATGAGGGAGGTGTTGTGATATGCTGGTACAATTTATAGTAAAAAATGTTTTGTCTTTTAAAGAAGAGACAGTTTTAGACATGACAGCGATTAAAGCCTATAAAGAACATGAATGCAATTTAATTGATATTGGAATGAAAGAAAAATTTCTGAGAGTTGCAGCTATTTATGGAGCAAATGCAAGTGGAAAGTCAAATTTATATATGGCAATGTCTCTTTTCCAAAGAATTATTATGGAATCTCTTAATAATGTTGGAGAGGGTGAAAAAAACGCAATTGATAGATATTATGTGCCATTTTCTTTTGAAAAAACAGAAGAGAATTCTGAATTCGAAATTGTCGAAATTTATAGAGGATACGAATACAAATATGGATTTGAATACAACGCGCAATGTATTGTGACGGAATGGATGTATCGTAAAAACCTTGAGACTAACAGAACGGTAACCATTTTAGAGAGAACGACAGATACTGTTGAGTTTGGTCCTTCTGTGAGAAAGGAATGTGATCTATATAAGGAACAAATCCCGAGCGAAACGCTGGCACTTTCTTTTTTCAATAAATTAAAATTAAAAACAGATGTATTTACCAGTGTTTATTCAGCAATTATGAGTACACTGGTTGTTCCTACAAATTTTTGTGAAGATACCGATATATTGGAAGAACTTTTGCCGCAAGTAATTGATCGTGATAAAGAAAAATTGGTTGAATTTTTATCTGCAATTGATACAGGGATTCAGGATATTGTTTATGATGATAGTGAAAAGAATATGAAATTCTATACTTTTCATAAAGGAAAAGATGGGGAAGAATATCCGTTAAGTTTATATTTGGAGTCAGAAGGTACGATAAAAAGTATTATGCTGTTTATCTATGCAAGATTAGCTGTTTTAAATGGCGGTTCTATTTTTGTAGATGAATTGAATATAAAATTACATCCATTGCTGCTAAAATTTATTATAGATCTATTTTATGATGAAGAGTCTTTGGCACAATTAATTTATACTACACATGACACTACATTAATGGATAAAAAGTTTTTTAGACGGGATCAAATTTGGTTTGTTCAAAAAGATGAATTTGGATATTCCGAGTTGTGTGCATTATCTGATTTCAAAATTAGATCGGATGCTTCGTTTGAAAAAGATTACTTGGCAGGCGTATATGGAGGTATTCCTTATATCAAGGATTTTGATTTGAAAGAAGGCGAATAAATGGGAACGGATGATTTGTTTAAAAAGCGGAGACAACAACGGGAACAAAGAAAGCATGAATTCAAAAGCCCGCGAGCAAACTCCTTTTTGATTGTAACAGAAGGTGAAAAAACGGAACCGCTTTATTTTAGGGGGATTCAACAACGAATTGAAGAAAAGATTGGTGGAAATATAGATGTTGTTGAAGTGCCTTTTATAGATATATGCGGAGAAGGCTGTGCGACGGGAAGTTTGATTCAAGCGACGGAGAGAATAGTTAAAAATGCCAAGGTGATGTACCAAAATATATGGGTTGTTTTTGATAAGGATGATTTTGAAGATTTTAATCAGGCAATAGAAGAGGGAACTCAAAAAGGCTATAAAATAGCGTGGAGCAATCAATCGTTTGAGTATTGGTTGTATTTGCATTTTTATTATAGCGATTCGGCACTCCATCGGAGCGATTGGCAGAATAAGCTAGATGAGATATTTAAACAATATCAATTAGGAGATGGCTATTATCGTAAGAATTATGAAAATATATATGATTTAGTGGATTCTTTTGATGGAGTAAATACTGCAATTAACAATGCAAAACGGAGGATGGCATCGTTTCGTGATGAAATTGACAAACCGTCCCATTACGATCCGGGAACAATGGTTTATAAGTTGGTACAAGAATTGACAAGATACTTGGAGGAAAAATAGGAACCTCATATTTCCTCTAATTCCCAGCCCCATTTCCTTGCATCTCCACTCATTTTCCTGTATACTTAAAAATGTAGTAATAAAAGACCAACAAGGAAACGGAGGAAACACATATGGCAAATTACGCAGATTCATCTACTTATTCGACAGCATCCGGAAGAGACGGGCTGCAGTACGTAGTTTTACAGGTAACATTGAAAGAAAAATTTTTAGGAACCGGTTCCGGAAATCTGTCCGCACTGGAAGAAGTGTTAAATGAGCAGGCAGCAAAGGGCTACCGCCTGCATACTATTACGACGGCTTCGGCGCAGAGCGGTGGACTTTTAGGCGGAGACCGAATTCAAGCGACGATGGTATTTGAAAAAATCTGAGTTCGCGGAAAGGAAAAGATATGAAGAAAATAGCAGCGCTCTTATTGACATTTTCATTGGTATTGAGTGTTCTTGTGCCGGGAACCGCAGAGGCAAAAACGGTACAAAAGAAGTTTACTATGCGTGTCAGAGAGCTTAAACGTTTAACCATTAAAAATGCAAAGAAGCGAGTGGTCTGGAAAACACTTTCCGGAAAGAATAAAATTCATGTTTACAAAGGCGAAAAAAAATCAGTTTTCATTCTGGCAAAAAAGAAGGGAACTGTTCGCTTACAGGCAAAAACAGGAAAGAAAAAAATCGTTTATAAGATTACGATAAAAGAAGCTTTACAAGATACGGAGGCAACCCCGACGCCGACGCCGACCCCGTCAGCGACTCCGGCGCCAACCCTTGCTCCGCAGGTAACGATCACAGAGCAAGCGGCAAATTACGAAAAAGAAGTATTGCGCCTTGTTAATGTTGAGAGGTCAAAGGAAAATTTGCAGGCATTGAATTTGCATAGCAAATTGAGTCAGGCTGCCGCAATTCGTGCGAAAGAGCTTACGGAATCCTTTTCCCATACTCGGCCAAATGGCGAGAAATGTTATTCTGTGTTTAAAGAAGTAGGCATTGGTTCTTATTTTTCAGCAGGAGAAAATATTGCAGCAGGGCAGACATCACCGGAGCAAGTAGTAAGTAACTGGATGAGTTCCCCGGGACATCGTGCGAATATTTTGTCTGAGAAATATCGTTATATGGCAATAGGATATGTCGAGACAACAACAGGAATGAAGCGTTACTGGGCACAAATGTTTTTTAGCTAAAATAGTTACATTTGAAAAAGTAAAGAGTTATCGGCTCTTTACTTTTTTTATGTGAAATGGTATAGTATAAAAGCGCGGTTGCGCCTGAAAATGATATAAGCTTCTCGGAATGTATGTGAAAGTCATCGCGGTTGCCCCCACTGTTAGAGTCAGACCTGAGTTGTTTATAAATACAACGTTACCCCGATTGGGACAAAATTAAGGAGGTACTCAAATGAGAGTAAAAGGAGCAAAGAAACGAGTAGCCATTGCATTGGCTGCTGCGCTTGTCGTGAGCGGAATTGGTTATGTGCCAAAAGCTGACGCAGAGAGCGTGACACAAGTAACAGGAGACTACAGTCAGGAAGTCAATGAAGTCTGCGATACGATGGAATTTGTCGTATCAGACCCGACATTTGGTTCCGTAGGCGGCGAATGGGCTGCTTTGGTACTGGGACGTGCCGGCCGCATGACAGAGGAGTGGAAAACAAAATATCTGGCTGCAGTGAAAACATCATTTGATAATGTGAGTGAGTCATTAAAGGCGCAGAATAAACTGCATCGCGTAAAATTGACAGAAAATTCCAGAGCAATTATCGGACTGTATTCTGCAGGTGCAGATGTAACGGATTTTTATGGCTGGAATCTCTGCGCACCTCTTGCCGGTGATAATGCTGGCGGAGACAAGACAGAAGAATCTGCAGATTATACAGCAACATTAAAACAGGGAATCAATGGGCCGATTTATGCATTGATTTCATTAGATTATGCAGGGTATAAATCAGAAGGCGAGACAAAAGTTACGGATGTGACGGAAGAAAATACGACCACACTTCGTGATGATTATTTAAATTATATATTATCAGAAGAAAAATCAGATGGTGGATGGGCATTATCCGGTGATTCAGCGGATCCGGATATTACCATGATGGCAGTTCAGGCACTTAGTAAATATACCTATCTTCCGGAAGTAAATGACGCAGTTGAAAGCGCTCTTGCGGTAATGAGCAGTAAACAGAATGATCAGGGTGGATATTCTTCCTGGGGTTCTGTAAATGCGGAGTCTATCGCACAGGTAATCTGTGGACTTACGATGCTTGGTATCGATCCGACGACAGACGAGCGTTTTATCAAAAATGGAAATACTCTTGTCGATGCATTGAAGAGCTTTAGTGCGGACTATGTAAAAGATGAAGTTACGTATTCCGAGTATCGTGGATATGCACACGTGGCAAATTCAGATGGTACCTATACCTATAATCAGATGGCGACAGAGCAGGCTGGTTATGCGATGGTTGCACTTTGGTGCCAGAAAAAGGGGCAGAAATTGTATCAGAATGGATTCCGTGATATCCCGGCTGCAACACCGACCGCGACACCAACTGCAACACCGGAAGTGACAGAAACACCGACGGCAGCACCAAGTGAATCAGCAGTTCCGACGGTTGCACCGGTTCCGTCAGAAACTCCGGCTGCAGGTGAAACAGCGGCGCCGTCGGCGGCACCAACGACTGTACCGTCGGCAGTACCTACAACGCCGGCTTCTGCAGTTCCGACAAAAACACCGGTATCGCCAGTGACACCAGCACCGACAGCTGTGGCACCGATGCCGACACCTGTAGCGACCAAGCTGCCGGTACCGACACCAGTAACGACAACAAAACCGGTAATTCCGACACCGGCGACGACAACAAAGCCGGAAAATCCGGACATTGTACCAACACCGACACCGAAAGCACCGGAAACTTCGAAAACACCGGAGGCTACGAAAGCGCCGGAAGCCACGAAAAAACCGGCTGCTACAAAGGCACCGGAAACTACTGTTATTTCCAAGATTGTGAAAAAGGCAGCAGTGGAAAAAGGCGAAAAAATTACGATCAAAGCAGTAGTAAACGGCAAGAAAGTCAAATGCAAAGTGTCTTCGTATAACAAAAAGGCATTGAAAGTTACGGTTAAGAACGGAAAACTGGTAATTAAAGCCAAGAAGAAGGCGAAGGCTGGAAAAACATATAAAGTTGTGATAAAATATAAGAAGGGCAAAAAGACAGTCAAAAAGACGGTCAAAATCACAGTGAAGTAAATTCAGTATAACCACGGCTGCACATTTTGTAGTGAAATGTGCAGCTGTATTAAAAGGAGAATGTTATGAGATTTGTTAAGCGGAATTGGAAGACTATTTTGTCTGCTGTGATCGTCCTTCTTGTCATTGCGGCAGCGATCGCCGGTACTTCGATTCATTCCGTGAAGGATGAGCAGAAACGGGCGATGGAGGCGCTTCAGCCGGTGGAGATCGGGGAAGAACAGATTTTATCGGAGGAAGAGGCTGCGACAGAGACAGCAGAAGCGGAACAGCAAAAGGAAGAACAAAAAGAACAGGCAAAACAAAAAGGGAAGAAAACAGAAAAAAAGGCGTCAGAAGAGACAGCAGAACCGAAGAAGCAGACGACAGGGAAAACTGCGCCGGAAGAGAAAAAGACAGAAAAAAAGACAAAAGAAAAGAAAAGTGAAACGGAGCCAAAAGCGACAAAGGCGCCACAGACAAAGGAAGAAATAGGAAAACAGAAAGAACAGGAAGCAAAGCAGAATACGGATTATCCGAAAGTTGTTATAAGCGTTCCGAAAAATGAGGAACTGCGTCAGGAAGATGAGACAAAGAAAGATGATGACCGCAAGACGAGCGATGGAACGGCGACTGACAAAGATAAGTTTCAGACCGATCCTGTGCCATCCGGAAAACCGCTTCCGGTCAATCAGGAAGATCAGAAAGTGGATAATGACGAGGAATTTTATGTCACCATTTCCATTGACTGTCTGACGATTTTACAAAATATGGATAATCTTGACAAAGGAAAAGAAAAATATGTCGGCGACGGATGGATCTTGAAGACGACAAAAGTGAAATGCAAAAAAGGCCAGACGGTGTACGATATTCTTGAGCAGGTCTGCAAGGCCTACTCCATTCAGATGGAAAATTCTTATACACCGCTGTATGGATCCAATTACATCGAGGGCATCGGCAACTTGTACGAATTTGACTGCGGCAATCTGTCGGGCTGGATGTACAACGTCGACGGCTGGTACCCGAATTACGGATGCTCGCGTTATGTATTGAAAGCGGGAGAGGCCATTCAGTGGCGGTATACCTGCAATGGACTGGGCGCAGATCTCGGAAGTGATTTTATGAGTGGAGAAAATAAATGAGACACCCATTGGTAGAATTTGTAAAATTTTTAGCGGCGATCGTGCTTTTATGCCTGACGCGGAATCCCTATGTGTCAGTTCTTTTTCTGATACTTGAATTTGTCATTGCGCCATCTGTAAAAAGTGTGCTGGCGCTTTTCGGGATGACCGCATTGTCAGTTATTGTAAATGCACTCGTCAACCACCAAGGGGAGACTTACCTATTTTATTTGAATGATAATATTGTGACGATGGAGTCGCTGGCGTATGGTGTCTTTGCCGGCGTCCAGCTCTGGCTTTTGTGCCGCTGGACTTACCGGATGGGGTGCGCAATGACATCGGAGAAAATGGTAATCGTGTTCAAATACCTGTTTCCGCCGGCGGCAATCGTGCTTTCCATGGCGATTCGTTCGGTGAACCGTTACACGGATAAATTGGTCGAAATCTATCATTTTCAAATGTCCATGGAGTCGGCAAGAGGATTGTGGAACCGCATGATTTCAGCAATCCGTTCGATCTCCATCTTGATCAACTGGGCATTGGAAAACGGATTGGAGATCGCGGATGCGATGGAATGCCGGGCGTATGGCAGTACATTGCGGACAAGTTACACCCCATTTCGGCTTTTGCCGGGGGACATCCTGATTATGGCAGCGTTTGTAGGACTTGTCGTGCTGCAAAGGGTAAGCGAACCATTCTGCCTGCTGATTCCACGGATCGAGATACATTTTGGAGTGGCAAATATTTTTATTACGTTAGCATTGTGCGCGCTGATCTGGTGGCAGACCGAAAGGGAGGAACTATGATAGAGATAGCGATTGAAAAAAAAGAAATCGGGGGAAAAACCATTCTCTCTGACATAAAGTGGAAAATTAAAGAAGGGATCACTCTGATTATGGGGCCTTCCGGTTCGGGAAAAACGACATTGCTGCGCGAAATGATTCCGCGGATCAATCGTGTAGGAACATTGGAGGGAAATGTCTGTTACCGCGGAATGCCGATTGACGAGGTGCCGGCGGGGACGATCGGTTACGTCGGACAGAATCCGGATAACCAGCTCGTATGTGATAAAGTTTGGCATGAATTGGCATTTGGATTGGAAAATATTGCTATGCCGGCAAAGACGATCCGTAACCGTGTAGCGGAGATTGCGACGTATTTTGGCATTGAAAGCTGGTTTCATAAAGGGGTGGCGGAACTTTCCGGCGGACAGAAGCAGAAACTGGCGTTGGCGTCGGTAATCTGCATGGATCCGGAGATGGTTGTACTGGATGAGCCGACGTCGCAGCTGGATCCGATCTCGGCGCGGATGTTTTGGGAAATGGTTGTGCGCGTGCACGAGGAAATGGGGATTTCTTTTGTCATTGTTGAGCACGATAGTGAATATATATATGAAAAGGCGGACAAAGTGATCTGGCTTTCCGAAGGAATGACGAGCAGTTATCAGAGGCGGTTTCTGCCCTGGCAGCGCCGGATTTTGGATGCTCCGCAGATGCCGCTGGCGGAAGTGCGGCAGAAGGTTAGAGAATTGGCGGAAAAAACGGAGATTTACACGGAGCCTAGAGAAGTAAAGGTGTGGCAGAAGGTGCGGAATATCCGGAAAGCGTATGGCAGCGAAAATGTTCTCAATATTCCGCAGGTGACGGTCGCAGCCGGTGTGAATTGCTGGATAGGTCCAAATGGCGCAGGGAAAACGACGCTTGGAAAAATGTTCAGCGGGTATTTTGGCAAAAAAATGATAAAGCGCTGTGTGATGATGCCACAGGATGTACTTACCATTTTTACCAAGGACACCGTAAGGGAGGAGCTCGATGTAGAAGATGATATTCCGGAGGAATTGCAGGAAATGATCGCGCCGATTGCGGACAGAAATCCGCTGGACTGCTCCGGGGGCGAACAGCATCTTGCGGCATCGCTGAAATTTCTTATGAAACATGCGGATGTTGTCATATTGGACGAACCGACGAAAGGAATGGATCCGCTGATGAAGGGCAATTTCCAAAAAGTGGTAAATATGTTTCGGGAGAAAAAGCAGATTATCATTATCACACACGACATCGATCTGGTCGGCGAGATTGCGGATTATGTTGTCTTTTTGTTTGAAGGCGATGTGGCGAGCGAAGGCGAGCCGCACGAGGTTTTGATGCAGAATCTGGTGTATAAACCGCAGATCAGTACGATGTTTGATTGCATTAATACAAAGGAGATGGAAGATGCGGGACTGGTTATGTAACCATTATTATGTGCCGTGCGCGGTGCTGATCTTACTTGGATTTGCCGGCTTTTTATTTTATCTTGCGAGACGGGTGCGCATGAAAGACATGATTATGATCACAGTACTTTCGGCGATCATCGCCATCTCGCGCGGTGTGTTTTTCTGGATTCCCCAGTTTAAGCCGGTCTCGGCGCTGGTGCTCATTACCGGAAGCTGTTTTGGCAGTGTGCCGGGAATGCTTGTCGGCATGCTTTCCGGATTTTTGTCAAATTTTATGTTTTCGCAGGGACCATGGACCCCGTTTCAAATGCTCAGCTGGGGGCTTATCGGCATCATTGGAGGCTTCTGCCGTTCGATGCAGGGAAAAATCCTGCCGATGATCATCGGATTTTTGGCGACGGTATTTGTGTATGGCCCAATCCTCAATTTTGCGTCGTTGTTATTGGTAACGAATACGCCGACGTGGAGCGGATTCTGGATGATGGAAGCGAGCGGATTTTTGTTTGATGTCGTGCATGGTGTCAGTACAATTGTTTTTGTCTATTTTGCCTGGAAGTCGATGCGGAAAAAACTGGTGCGCATGCAGGAAAAATATGGGATATGCAGGAGAAAATAAGGATTGGAGGAAATGAGATGCAGCAGGAAGAAAAGTCGAAAAAACGTACATCAATAGGAAAAATATCAGGAATTGTGGGGATTTTCTGCAATTGTATTCTGGCGGGAAGCAAGATTATTATCGGAAATCTCGCCGGTTCTATGTCGATCGCGGCAGACGGACTGAACAATTTATCGGATGCGGCGAGCTCGATCGTTACGCTGATCGGATTTAAAATTGCCGAAAAGCCGGCAGACAAAGTGCATCCCTATGGGCATGCCCGCTCCGAATATCTGGCAAGTCTGACGGTCGCTGTGATGATCTTATTTATCGGCTTTGAACTTGCAAAAAGCTCGGTGGAAAAGATCCTTCATCCATCCCCGGTCGAATTTTCAGGGGCTGTCCTTTTGGTTCTCCTTTTTTCTATCGTGGTTAAGATGGGAATGGCGGTCTACAACTATAAGATGGGAAGAAAAATAAATTCAATGACATTGAAAGCAATCGCAGAGGACAGCCGCAATGACGTGATCGCGACGAGCGCAGTCTTGATTGCCACATTGGTGGAACATGGTATGGGATATCAGATTGACGGATTTATGGGACTTGTCGTCTCGTTATTTGTCCTCTACAGCGGAATTTCACTTGCCAGAGAAACCATTTCTCCGCTTCTCGGCGAGGGTGCGGATACGGAACTGCATGACAAACTTACAAAATACATTCAGTCCTGTGAAATGGTCATCGGCTGCCATGACCTTATGGTACATGACTACGGCCCGGGACAGTGCTTTGCGAGCATTCACGTCGAAATTGACAAAAATGTCGATGCGCTCGTAAGCCATGAGGCGATTGACCACATGGAGCGCGAATGCCTGAAAAAATTTGACACACACCTTGTAATCCATTATGATCCGGTCATCACCGACGACAAGGAGGCCGATGCGCTGAAACAAAAAGTCTTTGCCTGTATCGAAAAAATAGACCCGCAGATCACATTGCACGATTTCCGTGTGAGCAAATGCGAGCCTGGCACCCGCCTTACTTTTGACCTCGTACTCCCCGAAGTTCTGGAGCGAAAGAAAAACCAGATCCGGGAGCAGATCGAAGCGGAGCTGAATGAGGGCAGTGAAGACCAGTACTTTTTGGATGTTACCTTTGATGTCGAGAACCGGTAGGAGGGGGCAAGCGCCCTATACATATTTGTTAAGGGAAAAAATTAGCAAGTACTAAAATGCAGAACTAAGATGAATCCTACGTTTCTTGTAACTATTCGGGCCCCCACACCGCCCTCATTCGCATTTCGAACACTTCGTGTTCTTTCCCGCCTTTGACAAGGCTAAAAATGCTCATAAGGGGGTGGGGAGCCCTATTAGGACCACTGTGCAGAAAACAAAGTCTCTTACGTGCAAGCACGACGATCCATTGTTTTTGCACAGCGGTCCTGAATAGTTACAATAAGAAATATATTACAATACTGTGACATCCCTTGACAAGTGTCGAGAATCCTTTTATACTTCGTATAGTGGGCTTTTTTAGGAGCCACATTAATATAAAATAATTAGCAAGGCTTCGAAATGGAGAAGATGATGAATAAGAAAGTAAAAATAGGGATAATTATTACCGCAGCCATGGTTGTTGCGGTTTCTGTGCTGGTGATCGCAGCACATGTCTATTATGGAAACCGCTGGTATGCGAACACCTGGATCGGAGAGCATGAATTATCCGGAATGAGTTATGAAGAGTCTGAACAGCTGCTTCAGAAAGTCTATGACAATTATCAGTTGGAAATTAAAGGAAGAAATGATGGAAATCTTGTAGTGACCAAAGCAGACATTTCGTATGAGGTCGATCTGAAAGAGGCATTGCAGAAGCAATACGATGCACAGCATGAGTCATTTTCTGTTTTTTCCATACCGAAAAAGAAAACATTGGAACTTCACATGAATCCGACGTACGATGCGGAGAAACTGGATAAATGTCTTAAAAAATCAGAAATGTATAAAGGCAGCACAAATTACGCGATCAATGTGCCGACAGATGCGAAAGTAGCATTTTCGGAGGAGAAAAAATGTCTTGTCGTTGTGCCGGAAGATAAGGGAAATGTTCTGCAGTTCCAGCAGTTGACAAAGGCAGTTGACGAGGCGCTTGCCGAAGGAAAAGAAACGATTGATCTGGCAAATGAAGAAGAGTATCCGGAAGTGTATGAAAGTCCGAAGATTTTCTCGGATGATGCCGGCTTGAAAAAGAAGTTAGATGCGTGCAACCCGTATGTAATGCGTTGGGTTTCCTGGAAGATTACGGATGACCGGACCGAAAAGGTCGGACCAAAACTGATTTATTCCTGGCTTCGTTACAAAAATGGAAAAGTAACGTTTGATGAAGAAAAAATTTCCGACTGGGTTGAAAAAATGTGTTTGAAGTATAAAACGGTCGGTTCGACTCACACGTTTACAAACCATAAAGGAAAAGAAATTTCCGTAGCCGGTGGAGATTATGGCTGGGCAATCAGTTATGAAGAGACGCTGAAGCAGTTGAAAAAGGCACTGAATGCCGAGATTGACGCGAAACTTCAAAGTGCTTATCAGGAAGATCCAACCAAAGAAAATCAGGCAGCGATCACGTTGAAGAGGAAGACAAAATTTGCCAATACGGCTTATCAGATGGATCTTGAAAATAAGACCAATGACTGGGATACACAGAACTTCACGGAGATTTCGCTGAAAGACCAGAAGGTTTACGTATGGCGAAAAGGAAAAGTGGTATTTGAATGTGAGACCATTTCCGGAAGACCGGTGGAAGGGCGAAAGACCCGTACGGGAATGTATTTCATCAAAGAACACCAAACACATCGTATACTTGTCGGTGACAATTATAAGACACCGGTTACATATTGGGTAAGAATTACCTGGACCGGAACCGGATTCCACTGCGCAACTTGGCAGCCTTGGAGCCGTTGGAGCAAGGATCTGTATAAAACAAGAGGCTCACACGGATGTCTGAACCTGTCACCGGAAAATTCAAAGAAAATTTACGAGTTGACGAAATATCAGGAAGCGGTATTTATTTATTAATAGTTACGTTCTGAAGATAGAGCCAAACGGCTGTCCCATTAGTGAGGCAGCCGTTTTTTCATACAACAAAGATATTCTTCGTGATTTGGTTCCAGTTCAATTTTAAAGATCAGTGCCGAAATTGTCTGTGTTTTTCCACGTGGTGGGGTGAAATGATAGGTAATCTCATAACAGCCATTGTCACTTTCTTCCAACCGCTGATCCAATACGTCCTTCGATTCAAGCACTTGGAAAGCATCTGCTTCCAATCCATTTGCGATAGAGATCATTTTCGAAAAGCGCTGGAAAAAGTCTTTAAAATAATAATGCTCTTTGATCTTCATGTCGTCGCTTCGGTTCGTGTGAAGCACTTCAGCCATGCCATTCTCATAGTCGAGCCGGTAAACTTTGTCAAATACTTTCAGTAAAGCCGAGCTGTAAGCGGTGAGATAGCGTTCCTGCTCTGCCTTCTTTATTTCATCGATGTTGTCGATGGCAAAATAGAAGAGGGAATGCCGTCCGCGGCTTCCGATGTACCGCAGTTTCAAGTTTACCCATACAAAACTGGCATCCGGCCGCTCCAAATGCAGTTGAAGCGATTGAATCTGATTGCTGTCTTTTGCATTGTGACAGGCGGCAAGAACAAGACTGAGAGAAGGTTCTTGCAGCTTTTTGTGGAGAACCGGTGTCGTCTCGGTGAGAGGAGCTTCCGTTCCGTAAAAAACTTCATAATATCCACGATTGACCTGCAGGATTTCCAGCGAGTTGCCGGTCATTTCCATAACACCCATACCGCCGATCATATCGTAGAAAAGCATATTTTCCTTTGAATTGGAATGGTTAAATATGTCAAAAATTGTATCATCAAGTTCAAACAGATTTCGTTCTTTTACAGCATATTTCTGGAGATCCTCCTGATCAAGTACTTCGCAGAAATCTGCCTGTGGTATCGGTTTGTAAAAATAATATCCCTGAACCATCTCGCATTCCATACTTTTGAGGTAATCCCATTCTTTGCGCGTCTTCACGCCTTCGGCAACGACCGGGAGTTTCATCCATTTCGCCATGCGGATGATTGCTTCCAGAATGATCGAAGCCTTTTCATTGCCATCCAGATTATCCATAAACTGCATATCAATCTTCAAAATGTCGATCGGAAGATTTTTCAAAATGTTCAGCGAAGAATAGCCGCTTCCAAAATCATCCATTAAAACGAGGAAACCATAGTCGTGAAGGCGTTTCACAGCCTGCTGTACCTGCGTCGGATTATCCGCATACGCAGTCTCGGTGATCTCAATCTTGATCAGATCTGTCGGCAGATTATGACTGTCTACGATTTCTTTAATTTCATCCGCAAGTTCCGGATTGTAAAATTCTACACGCGATACATTGATCGATACCGGAACAACATGTTTTCCGGCCTCAATACGTGATTTCAGCATTTCACAGGTCTCATTCCACACAAAACGGTCCAAAATGTGGATCAGACCGTTTTTCTCGAAAAGCGGGATAAAACTTCCCGGTGAGATCATGCCGCGAAGCGGATGAATCCAACGCACCAATGCTTCGGCAGATACAACCAGTCCGTCATCTGCACGGCAGATTGGCTGGAAATATACGGTAAATTGTTTTTGCACGATCGCTGTCCGGAAATCGCTGACAAGGCGCTGCTCTTCGATCATGGTATCTAGCATAGAACCGTCGTACCACGCATAAGGCTTCATGTAATTGGTTTTGATGCTGTCCATGGCAAGACGCGCCATATCGACCATTTTGTTGATCGGAAGACTGCGGTCCTCAATCTGGTATAATCCGCAGCAAGAATAAAAATGATACGTAGAACCGGAGATGGAAAAGGAAATATCAAGCAAATCTTTCCAATACCCCGCATCCATTACCTGTTTGGGAACACAACAAATAAAATTGTCCGCTTCAAGCCGCCCATAGGTAGCAATCTGATCGGAGAATTCATTATGTAAAATGTCAGCAATATGAATTAAAATCTGATCTCCTGTCTGCATTCCAAATAGGTTATTTAATACTTTAAATTGTCGAATATTCCAATAAATTAAGCAAAAGTCTATCCCCGGATGTTCGTCTAACAGCGAAGCTGTGTACTTAAAAAAACCTTTTCGATTATATATCTTTGTTAACTCATCAAAAAATAACAGTTCCTCCTCCATATAATTTACCCCCTCATCAATTGTAAAAAACTTACACATCTATGTTATATTATACTAGTTTTTTTGGAAAGGTACAAGAAAAATATGGCCCCTTTTTTGTTTACTTTTTTTCAAGATAATGTTATGATAAATTACGAAAAAATAAATTAACAAGGAGGATTCTCATGAAACAGAGAAAAAGGGTATGGAGCATATGTCTTGTCATTGCGCTTGTATTTTCATCCGTTTTTGCATGGAATGAACCGGCACTGACAGCTTATGCGAGTGAAGTTAAAGCAGAAAAGATTGTCGTGTATGTGGCAGCACAGGGCAAGAGTTCCGATGGAACAAAGACTGTGGCAATCGGTAAAATGCCGGTTCAGGTTGACGAAGGAACAAAAGCCGATGTAGCAATCAAAGCGGTATTGGATGCTTCCGAGTATAAGGACAATTATGTTATTAAGGATACAAGCTATGGTCCTTATCTTGCGGCTATCAATGATGTGGCAGAGGACGATGTAAATTGGACCGCTTATTGGAGTTTTTGGGTTAATGGACAATACAGCAATTTTGGAATGGGTTCCTACGTGCTTCAGGAAGGTGACCAGATCAGCTTGATCTACACCTATGATGATCCATCTACAGAGGCTTCTGTATTTGTCGATGACGCTTCTTTAAATCCGGAAACACCGGCTGTTGAATCCGCTGAGGCTTCTATGAAAAAAGCACAGGGAATTGCAGCAAAAGAAGTTTATGATTCGTATTTTGCGGATGGTCATATCCCCGGATTGGGAAGTGTCAACGAATTGTATGCGGTATTTTCACTTGCCCGCGCGGGATTTGAAGCACCGGAATTTTATGGAAAAGTGAAGTACAAATTGACACGCCAGCTGAAAGAACTTGCAGCGGAAGGAACAACTTACGATGCAGTTACAAAGACGAACATAACGGAAGAGACTTTCTCTTCGAAAAAAGTAGCGGAGCAGAATTATGCTTTTGTAGTTCTTGCAATGACTGCACTTGGTATGGATGCCCGTACGACAGGCGGTTATGATCTGATTGAGAAGATGGCTTCGAAAAAGCTTTATGAGGCAGATAAGAGTTATAACGCAGAACAAATGATGCTTTTTGCATTTGATTCCGGAAATTATACATTGCCGGAAGGCGACAATTACTGCACAAGAGAGGAACTTGTGGCAAAAATCGCAGGAAATGTAGATGAAACGATCGCCGGTTCCATTGAATGGGATTTGATTGATGATGCCGTTATGGCGGTTCAGCCATTGGCTCCATATACAGAGAGCGCATCCGTAGAAAAGGCTTGTCAGAAAGTTATTCGCTTTGCAGGGAAAATGCAGGATACCCAAGGATATCTTGGAGATTCCTATGAGGCAAACAATGCTTGGACAACGGCACAGACGTTGACGATGCTGGGAGAATTTGGAATTCATCCATTGATCGAAACAGAAAATGTGGATTTTGTGAAAAATGGTCATACACTTGCGGATTCCATTTTGGAATTTGTTGATCTGAATCAGGAAAAACTGTCAGACAGTGTTATGAACTACTCACCGGAACAGATTCTGCGCGGTATTACTTCTTTTGTATACGTAGCAGAAAATGCCGGAGAGACCGTGTATCGCGTAAAGACAGTTCCAGAGGCGAAAGTGCCATCCGAACCATTTGAAGATGAAAAACCGCAGCCGGATCCGAGTGCAGCGCCATCGGAGACACCAAGTGCAAGTCCGAGTGCGGCACCAAGTACAAGCCCAAGCGCGACACCAAGTGTCAGCCCAAGTGCAGCTCCAAGTGCGATACCGGATGCAAACCCAAGTGTAGCAGCTCCGAGCAAAACGCCGGCAACAAAGAAAAATCCGGCAAAGAAAATTGTGGCAGCAAAGAAGAAAATCAATGCGAAAAAAGGAAAAACGGTAAAAATTGTCATTAAAGTTACCGCAAAGGATTCGAAAAAAGTAACAACAGATGCTGTAAAAGTATCCGGAAAGAAGATTAAAGTAAATAAAATTACGAAGAAAGCCGGAAAAATTACAATCAAAGTGAAAGCATTGAAAAAAGGAAAACGAATCGTAAAGATCAAAGTTGGAAAAGCAAGCGCGAAAGTAACTTTGAACGTACGATAACAAGTTATCTTTGACAAAATGGAAAGGCAGTTGTCTGAAATATGGACAGCTGCCTTTTTTGCAGCACAAGCCCGGCGAGCATGAGTGCATACGGCCGGCTGTGCGGTTCCCACGTTGTCATACACACAATTGGCTAAGCCTACAAAGATAGTTTATCATAATTTGTCGAAATATGGGAAATGCATCCATGAAAGGGAAGAAAATTGTCATGAAGGGAGAAAAAATGAAAAAAATAAATTTAGTTATTGTAATTTGAAAAGAAATCGCATATAATATTTTTAACAGAACCCAACACGCCTCTCAACGATGCGGACCACGTTGGGTCTTTTTATTTAGGAGGGATAATATGGAACAATTAAAAAAACATCAGCTGCCTATGACGATTGAAGAACAAATTGATAATCTGAAAAATATTGGATTAATTATTGAAGACGATGAATACGCGAGAAAAATTTTAAATGATATTTCGTATTTTAGGCTGATAAAAGCTTATAGTCTTAATCTGAAAAAGAAAAATGGAAGATATATAGAAGGAACAAAATTTAGTGAAATTGTGGATTTATATTTATTCAATGCTAATTTTCGACAGCTTATATTTCCGGAGATTGAAAAAATAGAAATTAATATAAGATGCAGAGTGGCAAATTATTTTTCAGAACACTATGGTAATTTTGGATATTTAGAGTCAAAGAATTTTTCAGTAGAAGAATATCATGTGCAGTTTTTAAAAGATATTAAGGAAGAGGTGCGGCGAAATTCTAAGGCACCGTTTGTTCGTAATTTTAGAGAAAATTATGAAGGGGGATATTTGCCAATTTATGCGCTGATGGAAGTGTTTAGTTTTGGGACATTATCAAAGTTTTTTAAAAATATGCATAACGCAGATAAAAAGGAAATAGCGAAAACATTTAAAGTAGGGTATACATATATTGAAAGCTGGCTGGAATGCATCTCATATGTAAGAAATATTTGTGCGCATTATGGTCGTTTATATAATGCAAAATTATCTAAAATCCCTATGATGTATAAAGAATATTTACGGGCAGGAATAGAGAATAATAGAATATATGCTGTCCTTTTATGTATGAAATATATGCTGAGTAATGATGATCGTTGGAATCAATTTGTGGATAATATGGAACTGCTCTTTGAAAAATATGAAAATGTTAAAATCAGTACAATGGGTTTCCCTGAAAATTGGAAAGAATTGCTGGTGACCCGGCGCTAGCATCTTACGGATGCCACAAGATCAACAAAGTACCGGATCCCACGCTGATAATTCCTTTTTTGGCAGTTGTTTCATTGCTTACTCCGAGTGGAAATGCATTGGTTAGTGTAACTCCATCCACTTCATATTTTAATCCTTTGATTGATACATTTTCGCTGGAATCGCTGAGGGAAAATACGGAAACCATGCCCGTAGCATCTTTTGGAATGGTAAAACTGCTGTCTTTGATGACGGTAAGTGCATAAGAATCACCGTATAAAATACCGGAAGCGCCTTCGCCTGCGAGATAGGTAAGAGCCTGAATATTGGCAATGGTGTGGTCCAGTCTGCCACCAAGTCCGCCATAAATGGCAAATTCGCGGTAGCCGCGGGAAAGACCGAGTTTGATGGCGAGCATCATGTCGGTATCGTCTTTTTCCGGTGGATAGGTCAATTTTTCGCAAATTGCGTCGTCCCATAAATCCGGGGAAGTGACGGAGTCAAAGTCGCCCAGTACGACATCGGCACGCAAACCAAGAAGGATGAGATAGTCATATCCTCCGTCTGCTGCAATTACCAGATCTTTTGAAGTTAAATCAATGGTGCAGGGAGTAAAATCCCCTGCACCGAATATATAGCATGTTTCCATTGTTATGCTCACGCTTTCTGTTCTGTGTTTTCAATGATCTTAACAGCATCATCCATGTAAGAAAATTCCAGATCTTCCACCTTGCCGGCATCGACTGCTGCCGTAAGTGAAGGATTGATCGGAAGCTGGCTGAGTACGAGAAGATTGTATTTGTCAGCAACTTCTTTTACGTGGCTTTCGCCAAAGATGGAAATTTTCTTTCCGCAGTCCGGACATTCTACATAACTCATATTTTCTACGATACCAAGTACAGGAACGTCCATCATTTCTGCCATTTTGACGGCTTTTCCTACGATCATGGATACCAGATCCTGCGGCGTCGTAACGACAACGATGCCATCAAGCGGCAGCGACTGGAACACCGTAAGCGGGACATCACCGGTTCCCGGCGGCATATCGACAAACATATAATCGACATCTTCCCACAGAACGTCCGTCCAAAATTGTTTCACAGCGCCGGCGATGACCGGGCCACGCCAGATGACAGGATCGGTTTCATTTTCCAAAAGAAGATTGATCGACATAACGTCGATACCGGTCTTTGTTTTAACCGGATAAATGGTATCCTGAGTTCCCTCTGCTTTTTGCGTCAGACCAAATGCTTTTGGTATCGAAGGCCCCGTGATATCGGCATCCATAATGGCACAATGATATCCCTTGCGGCTAAATGCCACAGCGAGAAGATCGGTTACCATGGATTTTCCGACACCGCCCTTTCCGCTGACGACGCCAATAACTTTTTTTATCGAACTGCCCTCATGCGGGCTTGCTATCAATGATTGTGGTTGTGCTCCGGAGCAGTTTGAACTGCAGGAAGAGCAATCATGAGTACATTCACTCATTTTCTATTCCTCACTTTCTGAAATGGTTTTCACTAGGGGTAAGAGCACCGGCTTTCTCATGTAAACATGGTTGACGGATGACTTTTCGACCCTGTTAATAATGTATACTTTATTAGAAGGTTTGTCAAGATAAAAGGCAACGTAAATGGGGGAACTCAGCGAAATTTGTTGCCTTTAAAGCAGGAAAGAAGCCCCAAAGGCAACGAAAACAGAGAAAATTGCCAGAATCCGTTGCCTTTCCATGGCAGGAGTGGGCGAAAAGGCAACGTAAATGGGGAAACTCAGCGAAATTCGTTGCCTTTAAAGCAGGAAAGAAGCCCAAAAGGCAGCGTAAATAGGGAAACCCAGCGAAATCCGTTGCCTTTCCACCAACTTTTTCTTGACTTGGGCCGAACTCCAAGTCAAGAAAAAGTTACTGATCGTTTACTATTCATGGTCAAATGGAAATACGGAGCGAATTGCCAAAATGTTGCAAAAAGAGGCAGGCGGAGATTAAATCGGTTGATAAAAACATCGCAGATTACGATGTGATTGCGATGGAAACCCCTACGTGGTGGTACACGATGGCGCCTGTGGTTCGGACATTTCTGCATACGCAGGATTTTTCCGGAAAGACAGTGATTCCGTTTATGACAAATGGTGGCTGGCCGGGAGCGGAAACCGGTAAAAGGGGATCGGCGGAAAGCCGGATATGCCGGTGTTTGTGCTCTGCGTGATCTTTACACTGCTCTGGGTACGGATCACCGCAAAATTTGCCAATAAAGCGGAACCAAAGACATTGAACCGTGCGACAGGCCTTGTGCTTGTGATTTTGGGAATTGTAATTATGGGATTTCAAGTAATTACGAAATAAAGCCAAATTAAAAACGGATACAAACCTTGATTTACATCGTAAAATGTGGTATGATAAAAAGAAATTTGACTATTTTTATCAAAAAAATAAACAGGAGGCACTTTTTATGTTTAAAATTGTGGAAAAGAAGTCCCTGAACCCTACCGTAACCAAAATGGTAGTAGAAGCTCCCTTGATCGCGAAAAAAGCGGAGCCGGGACAGTTTATCATCTTTCGTGCGAAAGAGGACAGCGAAAGAATTCCTTTGACGATTTCTGATTTTGACCGTGAGGCCGGAACAATTACCATTATTTATCAGATCGTCGGTGGTTCTACGATGGAACTTGATACATTGAATGAAGGGGAATACATTCATGACTTTGTTGGGCCACTTGGCGTGCCGACACATACCGAAGGACTGAAAAAAGTTGCCGTAGTAGGTGGTGGAGTTGGCTGTGCGATCGCCTATCCGGTTGCTAAAAAATTGCACGAGATGGGCGCAGAAGTTCATTCTATCGTGGGATTTCGTAATAAAGATCTGGTTATTCTTGAAGATGAGTTCAAAGGTGCCAGCGACAAATATGTTATGATGACAGATGACGGAAGTTACGGAGAAAAAGGTCTCGTAACGGACGCCCTTGAAAAATTGATCCAGGAAGGCAACCAGTACGACGAAGTAATCGCGATCGGACCATTGATCATGATGAAATTTGTCTGCCTGACTACGAAAAAATATGACATTAAGACGATGGTCAGCATGAACCCGATTATGATCGACGGTACGGGAATGTGCGGCGGATGCCGTCTGACTGTCGGCGGAGAGACAAAATTTGCCTGCGTAGATGGACCGGACTTTGACGGACATCAGGTTGATTTTGATGAGGCAATGCACCGCGGAACCATGTACAAAGAATTTGAGACACATGCCCGCGAAGCAGCTTGCAACTTATTAAAAAAGGAGGCAAAGTAAATGGCTGAACGTAATATGGATATGAAAAAATGTCCGATGCCTGTACAGGACCCGGACGTTCGTAATAAAAACTTTGATGAAGTAGCACTTGGCTACACCTATGAGATGGCAGTAAACGAGGCAAGAAGATGTCTCAACTGTCCGAAAAAACCTTGCCAGAGCGCATGCCCGGTACAGATTGACATTCCGGCATTTATTGAGCGCGTAGCAAACGAAGACATGGACGGTGCGTTTGAAATCCTGTCCAAATCAACTTCTCTTCCTGCAGTATGTGGACGTGTGTGCCCACAGGAAAACCAATGTGAGGGGAAATGTGTCCGTGGTATCAAAGGTGAAGCCGTTGGTATCGGACGTTTGGAGCGTTTTGTGGCGGATTACCACAGAGAACATTGCACAGATACACCGGAAATGCCGGAGCAGAACGGTCATAAAGTGGCTGTTATCGGAGCAGGTCCGAGTGGACTTACCGTAGCCGGAGATCTTGCTAAGATGGGTTACAAAGTAACGATTTACGAAGCACTCCATCTTGCCGGCGGTGTACTTGTTTATGGTATTCCGGAATTCCGTCTGCCGAAAGCAATCGTACAGAAAGAGATCGACAACCTGAAAGCCATCGGTGTTGACGTAGAGACAAACATGGTAATCGGAAAAGTCCTCACGATCGACGAATTGTTTGAAATGGGCAACGAAGCCGTTTATGTAGGTTCCGGAGCCGGACTTCCAAGATTTATGAATATTCCGGGAGAGAGTTTGAAGGGCGTTTACTCTGCAAACGAATTCCTGACACGTATTAACCTGATGAAAGCTTATAAAGAAGGAAGCAAGACCCCGATCCAGCATGCAAAGAAAGTTGCTGTCGTTGGCGGTGGTAACGTAGCGATGGATGCTGCAAGAAGTGCAAAACGCCTTGGTGCAGAAGAAGTTTACATCGTATACCGCCGTGGTATGGAAGAACTTCCTGCAAGAAAAGAAGAAGTAGAGCATGCGGAAGAAGAGGGAATCATCTTCAAGACGCTTCATAATCCGGTAGAGATTCTTGGAAACGAGGATGGTTTGGTATCCGGTATGAAATGCGTTGAGATGGAACTCGGTGAACCGGATGAAAGCGGCCGCCGCCGTCCGATCGTAAAAGAGGGAAGCGAATTTGTTCTTGACGTAGATTCTGTAATCATGTCAATCGGTACAAGCCCGAATCCATTGATCCGTTCTACGACACCGGGCCTGGATGCTAATAACCGTGGATGTCTGATCACCAAAGACGAAAAAGGTGAGACGACACGTGAAGGTGTATACGCCGGCGGAGATGCCGTAACAGGCGCAGCCACCGTAATTCTTGCCATGGGAGCAGGAAAAGAGGCGGCAAAGGCGATTGATGAGTACATCAAAAGCAAATAATAAAATTTTATTAGAATGAGAATTAAAGAGGGGAATTCCGGATAAAGGATTCCTCTCTTTTTACTTGCAATAAGTGGAAAAAATGAGTATACTAGAATAAGAATAGTGAGCGGTAAAAAGCGTATGCAAGAAATGTGAGGTGCCTATGAAAAAGAAATCAAAATTACGTGAGTCAATGCTGCGGGCGATATTGTTTCCGGTGGTGGTACTAGGGATATGTATTATTATATGCAGTGTTTACCAGACAAAAAACTCGATATACCAGGAAGTGGAAACAGGACTTGAAAATGTAGCCCGTATGACGATGTATCTGTATGAAGAGGCTTATCCGGGAGAATATTCCTATGATAGTGTATCGAAATCATTGTACAAAGGTAAAAAGAAGGTAGATGGAGCATCAAAATTTCTGGAACATTATAAAGAATGCTCGGGGACGGATGTTACAATATTTTACAAAGATGTTCGCGTTATAACAACGATCAAAGATAAAAACGGAGATCCGATTGTTGGGACGCGGATCAACAGCATTGTTAAAAAAGAGGTGTATGAGGGTCAGCAGGCACATTTTTATAGCAAATCGACTATTGAAAACGAAAATTATTTTTCTTATTATTGTCCGCTTTTTGACGAAAATGACCAATGTGTAGGTATGGTATTTGCCGGAAAGCCATCGGATTATGTGAATTGGATCGTGTGGAAGAGTGTTGTACCGATATTGTTATTGATCCTTTTGTCGATGATTATTTTAATCTTTGTTATTTGGAATTATGCGGATCATTTAAATCGAGCATTCCGCCAGCTGCAGCGATTTCTCGAAAATGTGGAAGAGGGAGATTTTACGGTGGAATTGAGTGAGATGGTGACAAAGAGGAAAGACGAGATTGGCCAGATGGCGGGGACGGCGGTTCGTATGCAGCATTCGCTTCGCGATCTGGTACAGAGAGATTCGCTGACGGGGCTGTATAACCGTCATTATGGTGAAATATGGATGAAACAGGTAAAAGAGGAGGCAAAGGATACCGGAGAGCCATTTTCCATCGCAATCGCAGATATTGATTTTTTCAAAAAGTTCAATGACTGTTATGGACATGACTGTGGAGACATGGTGCTTCGCAAAGTGTCGGAACTTTTGCAGACACAGGTAGGCAGACAAGGCTATGTGTCGCGCTGGGGCGGCGAAGAATTTTTGATCATATTCAAACACTTCACGCTGGAAGAATCTGTAAATTTTGCAAAACAGCTTATGGAGAAATTACATCGCACGGAACTGCGTTATCACAATGACTATTTTCATGTCACGCTGACGATCGGAGTGGCAGCAGGAGATTGTGAAAAGAGCATTGAATCCATGGTGAAAGGCGCGGACTGCGCACTTTATGAGGGAAAAAGGAACGGAAGAGACCAAGTGGTTTGCGAGAAGCAAAAGCAATCTGTATAAAAAACAATAAAAAATATTGAAAAAAAAGTGGAAAAATGGTATCCTTGATTCAACAGTTTTATGCAGGAAACCGTTTCGGTTCAAGATTAAATTTGTAATTAAAGAGGGGTTGATTTTAGTGAACACAATAAGAAAAAGAATTGTAGCAATTGCAGTGATATGTGCGTTGATAATGGGACTTAGTCTGGGGGGCTTAAGTTATTATTATTCGGGACATATGGCGACGGAGGATTCGGAAACATTGATGCTTGCCAAGTCGGAGGAGACAAAGGCAAAATTGGACAGCATCTTATCGGGAATACAGCAATCGGTAGCGACATTGACAGAGATCGCTGTAAGTGAGCTGGATGATTTTGATTCATTTAAGACCAGTTCGAATTATGTAGAAAATTATACAAAAAAGATTGAAAATACGGTGCTGCGTTTTGCAGAGAATACAGACGGAGCATTGACAGCGTATGCAAGATATAATCCGGATTTTACGCCGCCGACATCCGGGGTTTTTCTGACGCGAAATTCTACAGATGATGGCTTTGAAAGTGTAGATCCGACGGATTTTAGTACATATGACAAAACTGATCTGGAACATGTGGGATGGTACTATATTCCGGTAGAAAATAAAAAACCAACATGGATGAATCCGTATCTTAATGAGAATATCAATGTTACAATGATTTCTTATGTAATACCGATTTATATTGATGATGTGTCAGTAGGAATTATTGGTATGGATATCAGTTTGGATACCATTCAAAAGCAGGTTGAAGAAGCGACGATTTATGAGAATGGGTATTCTTGTCTTGTGGATTCCGAGGGTGGTTTTGTACAGCACAAAGAATTTCAGCTGGGTGATAAACTGGAAGAGAAAGTAGCAGAAGTAGGCGCGATTGTCGCGGATGCAGACAAAGAGAATACCGTTCTTGGTTATCATTATCAGGGCGAAGAGAAAAAGATGGCGTACCAGACCATTCAAAATGGCATGAAGTATATATTGACGGCCCCGGTGGCAGATATTGAGGCGAATTCAAAAGCTCTTCTTAAAACAATGATATTGTATCTGATAGCGGCGTTTATTCTGACAAGTATTTGCAGCTGGTTCATAAGTGGAACGATAGCAAAACCGATGAAGCAGATTACGTCGGTTATTGCTAAAATTGCACAATTAAATCTCCAAAAGGACGAGCGCGTTGCACTGTTGTCCAAGCGGAAAGATGAAATTGGTGTTATGGCTCAGGAAGTGGCTGTTATGAGTGGAGAACTCGGAAATATGGCCGGACAGATTGAAAATTCATGTACTGTTGTAAATGATGGCATTGGCATCTTGGAGAAGACGATGGAAGAAACCAATGAACTTTGTCAGGATAATTCAGCTACGATGGAACAGATGTCTGCCGGAATGCAAGAATCAGCCTCTACCATGGAAGTAATCTTGAAAAATGTGGATAATGTAAATGGAAATGTACAGGATATCAATCAGGCATCCGTTCAAGGAAGTGAAATATCCAAAGAGATTAAAGAACGCGCAAAAAATTTGAAAGAGCATACCAGAGAAGCAAACGAACGTACTATGGAAATTTATGCGGAGTTGAAAGAAAAATCGGATTCGGCCCTGCAGCAGGCGGCGGCAGTTTCCAAAATCCATGAGCTGGTGCAGACAATTAGTGAGATCTCAGAGCAGACCAATCTTTTGGCACTGAATGCCTCCATTGAGGCGGCGAGAGCCGGAGAAGCAGGGAAAGGATTTGCAGTAGTGGCATCTGAGATTGGAAGTCTTGCAGGACAGACGCAGGTTTCGGCAGATGATATTAAGAAAATGGTAGAGGAAGTGCAAGAGGCGACAAGGAATATGCAGACTTGTATCGGTACATCTACAGGATTTTTGGAAAATACGGTAATGAAGGATTACAAAGATTTCGGTAAATTGGGAGAAATGTACAGCGAAGATGCAACCACTTTCGAGAATTTTATGGAAGATATTCACGTCCGTATGGATACACTGGAAAAAGCGATGAATGAGATAGTCCAATCTCTGGAAGTGATCGGTCAGGCAACAAGTGAATCAGCGGCCGGAGTTTCGGATGTGGCGGATAAAACGAATGTACTTGCCGAGTCAACGGTTCGTGCCAGCGATATGGTTTCGGAAAGTTTGGCAAATGTTTCGACCATGCAGCAATTGATTAAAAAATTCATGTTATAAACAACGAAAAGGTTTTAAAGAAAACCGGTATACGATGTTAATAAAAATCATGTGTATCAAAGAGAGGATGATTAGTGATGAAGCGAGTAGCCTTTTTGACAAGCGGCGGTGACTGCCAGGCGTTGAATGCGACGATGCGCGGTGTGGCAAAAGCACTTTATGCTGCGGACAAAGACATTGAGATATATGGAATCTTGGAGGGGTATAAAGGTTTGATCTATGGAAATTACCGAAAAATGGAACCTTCTGATTTTTCCGGGATTCTGACACAGGGAGGAACGATCCTCGGATCTTCCCGACAGCCATTTAAGCACATGAGGAAACCCGATGCCAATGGATTGGATAAGGTTGAGGCAATGAAGAAAACATATCGGGATCTCAAATTGGACTGCCTCGTGATCCTTGGGGGAAACGGAACGCAGAAAACGGCCAATCTTCTCAGTGAAGAGGGATTGAATGTCATGGGACTTCCGAAGACGATTGACAATGATATTTACGGAACCGATATGACGTTTGGCTTTCAGAGTGCTGTGGATATCGCGACAGAATGCATTGACTGCATTCATACGACGGCATACTCCCACGGACGTGTATTTATCGTCGAAGTTATGGGGCATAAAGTCGGATGGCTTACGCTTCATGCCGGAATTGCCGGTGGTGCAGACGTCATTCTTCTTCCGGAGATTCCCTACGATATCGATTCGGTCATTGCGGCGATTGAAAAAAGGACAAACGAAGGAAAACGTTTCTCCATTCTTGCGGTCGCAGAAGGTGCCATTTCCAAAGAAGATGCGGCTCTTACGAAAAAAGAATATAAACAGAAATTGAAAAATAATCCTTATCCGAGTGTTTCCTATAAAATCGGAGCCGAGATTGAAGAGCGTACCGGTCAGGAAATCCGTATTACGGTTCCCGGACACACGCAGCGCGGCGGAAGCCCGTGTGCGTATGACCGCGTGATCTCTACCCGTCTGGGAGCAGCCGCTGCGTCTCTCATACTGGAGGGAAAATTTGGTTGTATGGTCGGATTTCATGGGGATGAGATCGTGCCGGTTCCGCTTTCCGAAGTGGCAGGCAAATTAAAAATGGTAGACCCAAATTCTTCCATTATCAAAGAGGCCAAAAGTCTTGGCATCTGCTTTGGTGATTAAGGAGAAGAACGGAGGAAACTATGTCTTATCAGGCATTATATCGTAAATTCAGACCGGATAATTTTGATGATGTCAAGGGACAGGATCATATTGTCACGACCTTGAAAAATCAGATCAAATCGGATCATATCGGTCATGCGTATCTTTTTTGTGGGACGCGTGGTACCGGTAAAACGACCGTGGCAAAAATCTTTGCCAAAGCGGTAAATTGTGAAAACCCGGGAGAAAAAGGACCTTGCGGCGAGTGTGCCATGTGCCGCTCCATCGCAGAGGGATCTTCGATGAATGTGATCGAGATGGATGCTGCGTCCAACAATAAAGTGGATGACATCCGTCAAGTCATTGAAGAAGTCCAGTATTCTCCGGCAAATGGAAAATATAAAGTATATATTATCGACGAGGTGCATATGCTGACGACAAGTGCATTCAATGCGCTTTTGAAAACGCTGGAAGAGCCCCCGTCATATCTGATCTTTATCCTGGCGACGACGGAAGTGCATAAGATCCCGCTGACGATCCTTTCGCGCTGCCAGCGTTATGATTTTAAACGAATTTCGGTGCAGACGATCGCCGACCGCCTGAAAGAACTTTTGGATAAAGAGGGAATTGAGGCAGAAGAAAAGGCCCTTTTGTATATCGCCAAACTGGCAGATGGCGCACTGCGAGATGGATTGAGCCTTCTGGAGCAGTGTATTTCCTTTTATTTTGGTGAAAAACTGACCTATGAAAAAGTATTGAAAGTGCTCGGTGCAGTCGATACGGAAGTCTATGCGGACTTTGTGAAAGTTTTGGCAAACGATGATGTGGCAGGCATGATCTCCATGCTGGATGACGTGATCGCTGCCGGAAAAGATCTGACTCGCTTTTGCGACGAACTGATCTGGTATCTGCGTAATCTGTTGATGGCGAAAACGACGGAACATCCGGAAAAAATCGTGGATATGTCCGAGGAAAACTGCCGGACATTGATCGAAGTGAGCAAACTGCTGGAAACGGAGATGATCTTCCGTTATATCCGTGTTCTTTCGGATGTGGAAAACCAGATGAAATATGCATCGCAAAAACGTGTATTGTTTGAAATCGCACTGTTAAAACTTGGAAAACCAGAGATGGAAAAAGACTACGATTCGCTCGTAAACCGGGTGCACAATCTGGAACATCAGCTGGAAAAAGGCGTGGTCGTGCAGGCTTCGGAAGCGTCCGCCGGAACGGCGAAAACAGTGGAAAAACCGGCACCGAAACTGCGGGCAAGTGCTGTGCCGCAGGAGGTAAAGCAGCTTGTCGGAAACTGGCAGCAGGTGCTGAATCAATTGGATCCGGTGTCGAAAGCCATGCTGGATATGGTGACACTTACCGTAAATGACAATGGAAATCTTGTCATTGCATTTGCGAAGGAAACCGGTTATTCGTATTTTGCATCGCAGGAGGCCAATCAGAAAGCGGTGGCCGATGCGGCAGCAGAGGTACTTGACAAAACGGTGACAATTGAGTATAAATATGTAGAAAGTCAGCGTGAGTATGACGCATTGCCTGAACTTCGGGGAATGTTTGATGGAAATGACATTGTCATAGAAACAGTAGAATAAAATGAAAAGAGAGGTATAAACAATGGCTAGACGTGGAGGATTTCAGGGAGGAATGCCTGGAAATATGAACAATCTGATGAAGCAGGCGCAGAAAATGCAGCGTCAGATGGAAGAGCAGCAGAAGGAAATGGAAGAAAAAGAATTTGAGGCGACAGCAGGCGGCGGAGCCGTTACGGTAAAAGTTTCCGGTAAAAAAGAAGTGTTGTCCGTCAAATTGTCAGAAGAAGTAGTGGATCCCGATGACATTGAGATGTTGGAGGATCTGATCGTGGCAGCGACCAACGAGGCATTGCGCATGATGGAAGCCGATAGTGCCAAAGCGATGGAAGCATTGACCGGTGGATTAAATCTTGGCGGAGGATTTCCGTTTTAATGAATACGTATTCGGATTCCATCAATCATCTGATCGAGGAACTGGCGGCATTGCCGAGCATCGGTGCGAAGTCGGCACAGAGACTCGCATTTCATATTCTCAATATGCCACAGGAACGCGTGGAAAATCTGGCGGGAGCGATTACAGCAGCAAAGAAAAATGTGCGCTACTGCAAAAAATGTTTTACTTTGACGGATCAGGAAATCTGCCCGATCTGTTCGGATCCGAAGCGTGATCAGAAGACGATCATGGTTGTGGAGGATACAAGAGATCTGGCAGCTTATGAAAAAACGGGGCAGTATAATGGATTATACCATGTACTGCAGGGCGCGATCAATCCGAGCCTTGGCATTACGCCGGCAGACATCCGGCTCAAAGAGCTGATGCAGCGGCTTCAGACCGAAGACGTTGAGGAAGTGATCATTGCGACCAATTCTTCCCTGGAAGGGGAAGCCACCGCGATGTATATCAGCAAACTGTTAAAGCCGGTCGGCATCAAGGTGACGCGTATCGCAAGCGGCGTTCCCGTCGGCGGAGATCTCGAGTATATCGATGAAGTTACGTTATTTCGCGCGCTGCAGGGAAGAACGGAATTGTGATATCCCCGGTGTGCAGAGACAGCGGCGGAGGCCGCTCGTGATAAAGGAGGCAAGCTCTAAGACCAGACTAAGGCGTGTGGTCTGGAGCAGCATCTGCCCTCCAAAGCCCGAAAGATTGACGATGCCGGTGATACACAGATCGCCGACGGCAGGCAGTTTTTTGGCGACACCGACGCCGGGCGCGAGGGAGCCTTCCCCTAACGTGATGTAGCCGATGTGTTCGGCGACGCCAAGTGAGGCATCGATAGCGATAATAAAAGGGTTTTTATGATTTAATTCAATAAATGTTAAAGCATCTTCCAGATTTTTGGCATGTACCGGATTTTTTAATGTGCCATAAAGGTGGAAGTTTTTTTGTATACGCGCGAGCTGATGCCCGACCATCGGACCGAGGGAATCGCCGGTAGCACGGTCCGATCCGATGCACAGGATCACAATATCGCGGTCCGTCAGGTCCTCTTTTTCCAAAAGCGAGGACAGGGTTTTTGTAAAATGACGAAGGGCGAGCGGATCGCCAGGATTAAAGTAATGAGTCAATCCAATTTCTCCTTTCCATACAGCAGAATGCTCTGTCGATTCTGCCGGTACTAAGAAGTATGAACCAAGCACAATGAAACTATGCGGCAGAACGTGCAGGATAAAAAAGGAAATATGAAAAAAAGAAAACAATGTGTCGAAGAAAAACGAACGGTTTTTTGCTAAATGACAATTTATGACAAAAAAAGAAGCCACACATTTCTTATAATTAACTTAATGTAACTATTCAGGATCAATGTATGGAAATCAAAGAATCGTCGTGCTTGCACGTAAGAAGCTTTGGTTTTCATACATTTAGATCCTAATAGGGCTCCCCCTCCACATATGAGCATTTTTAGCCTTGTCAAAGGCGGGAAAGAACACGAAGTGTTCGAAATGCGAATGTGTGAGCGGGGTGTCCTGAATAGTTACAAAGTAACATGTAAGGAAAGTGAGGTTTTATCATGGATTGGAAAACACCAAAAAGTGTGCGGCAGATAGGGGATGTAAAGGGAAGATGTAAAATTTATGTAGAAGATTATGTGATTACATTTGCAAAAAGACTTGTAAAAGAAGCAGAGGGAGGCGAGGCAGCAGGAGTGCTTTTGGGACACCGGATGTTCCGCTCGCACGAGAAACTGTTTCAGATATCGGGGATGGTTGTGATCCACGATTTTGCGGAGCGGAAAGGAGACAGTTTTTCTTCCGAAATGTGGACCGACATTTACACCGATATGAAAGAGAATTTTTCGGGCGTGGATGTCGTCGGCTGGTTTTATACCGGCGCGAAAGCGGAAAAAGGAAAGGCGCAGGAAGAACTGCTGGAGCTGCATCGGAGAAATTTTTCCGATGGGGACAAGCTTCTGATCTGCAGCCCGCCGCAGGAATGGCAGGAGATGTGCTATCAATATGAAAACAGCATGCTGGTGCCGCAGACAGGCTATTATGTGTATTATGAGAAAAATCCGGAAATGCGCCGCTACATGATGGAGGAAGCGAACCGTTTTGTACATATTGTCGAGCAGGAGGACGACCGCGTCCTGCGTAATATCCGCGGCGTGATTCAGGAAAAGGAAGAAAAGAAAAAAGAACGAGAGGTGGGTGAACGGCGTGGATACGGTTTTGCGGGCATTGTTATAGTGCTTGCCATTGTATTTGCGGCTGCCGCATGGAATAACAAGATCAACCTTTCGCGACTCAATGACCAGCTTACGGGAATAAAAAATGAGATTCAAAAGGAACTAAATACGGATACGACGATGGAAACGATTGGAAATGGAGTCGTGACCCCGCCGGCAGTTACCACGGAGGTTCCGACGCAGCCGCCGGCAGAAGATCCGGCTCAGGTACCGGCAGCCAATGTGTCGCCGGCAGGGATACAGTAGTCAAACCGCCCTACATCATGCAAGCATGTGTGGGACGCTTACCGGTATCCTGGCAGCCTGCCTGCGAATTGCTGCGTTGCTGACGCAACTTTCGCAATTCTTTCCTTATTCGGATTTCGCAGATTTACGAGGTAAATCGCTGCATCCTCATAAGGGGCGGATCCCTGATAACCGCCCCACATCATGCAAGCATGTGTGGGACGCTTACCGGTATCCTGGCAGCCTGCCCGCGAATTGCTGCGTTGCTGACGCAACTTTCGCAATTCTTTCCTTATTCGGATTTCGCGGATTTACGAGGTAAATCGCTGCATCCTCATAAGGGGCGGATCCCTGATAACCGCCCCACATCATGCAAGCATGTGTGGGACGCTTACCGGTATCCTGGCAGGATATATAACAAATTGTTATAAATGGATTGCGATAAACTCATTGAAATCTGTAAATTCTTATGATATACTTTTTTTATCAGAAAGTGTTTTAACACAGAAATGAGGCACAGTGTGGAAAAGGAAAGAAAGCGCAGAAAAATTCTGATGTTTGGGTCCATTGCAGCTGCTGTGGTCGTAGCATTGACAGCGATTGTTATCATTTCTTATTATTATATGAACCGTACTTTTTCGGGATATGACGTGGAACGTGAGATTACGAGAGAGGACAGTAATAATGTGGAATATCTTTCGTATCATGGAAAGTTATTGAAATATAGCCGGGATGGGATCTCAGCGCTGGATAAAACCGGAAACGTTCTTTGGAATGGAGGATACGAGATGCAGCAGCCGCAGGTTGATATTTGCGAAGATTATGTTGCGGTTGCAGATATTGGAAGCAAAACCTGTATTGTATATGATGGGACAAATCCCGGAAAAGAGATTGAGACGACACTGCCAATCGGTCGTGCAAAAGTGTCTGCCGATGGGAAAGTGGCAGTTTTGCTCCATGATGAAGATAGCGATGTGATCAATATATACGATCCGTTTAGTGCGGGAGAACAGCTTTTGGTGGAGATCCCAAGCAATGTACTGGACGATGGATATGCGATGGATTTTGATCTGGCACCCGATGGAGAGAGCATTGTTATCTCCTATCTGGTCGCCGCCAATGGAACGATGGAAAATAAGGTCTGTTTTTACAATTTTACGGAAGTAGGACAGGACCAGAATACATTGGTTGGTGGAAAATCTTTTGAGCAGAAGATGATCTCCCAGATCGAATATTTGGACAGCGACCGCGTTGTAATCTTTACGGAAGACGGTTTTACGATTTTTAAAGATATGAAAAAACCGGGGATTCAGGCAGAAGTTACATTGAAAGAAGAGATTAAGAGTATCGCCGTGGACGATGAAAATATTTTGATCGTTACCGGAGTTGCCGGAAATATCGACGATCAGGTCGTTCATTTGTATACACTGCAGGGCAAAGAAAAGATGACCAAGCAGGTGACGATACAGTATTCGCAGGTGGAAATGACAAGAAATGAAATCTTGTTTACGGGAAACCAAAATTGTTTCTTATTAAGAAAGAATGGAACGGTGAAGTTTTCTTTTGATTTTGGAAAGAATTATGATTATTTCTTCCCGACAACGAGGGAAAACCAATACTTTTTCCTTGATGAAACAACGATACGGATAGTCAAACTGTCCGGCTGATAAAAGACATAACCTGATGTTTTCTTATGCCGGGAGTTTCTATTATATAAAACAACTGGTATGAGATTACCAAGAAGGGGGATAAAATGTCAGTAGGAATGATAGGACAAATTTTAGAATGGGTTTTGCTGGCGATTATTTTGATCGGAGCATTGATTGGATCCAACCGAGGTTTCCTGCTCAGCGTATTTGCCATGGTTAAAAATCTGCTTACCATCATTGCGGCAGCGGCAAGCGCACCAACCGTTGTGTCGCGACTGCCAAAATCGTGGCCGGTAAGAGAAGCGATTGGGTATGGGATTGCTTTGGTCATATGGATACTTGTATTTGGGATCATTGCCCGCCTGATCTGTATCGCTGATAATCTGCCAATCGTAAGCACAGTAAACCGTCTGCTTGGTTTTGTGTTTGGAGCAGTGTCCGGACTTTTGGTCGTGTGGACAATTCTTGCCATTCTCGGTGGCGTGCAGGAATACTCCTGGGCAGTTCAGATCGTAAAAGCAGCAAGAGCCAATTCCGTCGTCATGTGGCTGCAAAGTTACAGCCCGATCATGATCATATTGCAGATGATGGATTTTCCGGTGATATAATGCGAGACTATACTTTCTCTCTTCGGCGCCGCTTGCGCTTAGGAGAACACACGTAGCAGTGCGTGAGGGCTGTGATACGCCCTCTACGCGCTGACGGTGTTCTAAACGCCTGTGAGAGAAAGTATAGTCTCATTTAAAATCCCACAATAATATTACTATAATAAAAAAGAGAGAACACTAATTTATAAAAATAATTCTTTTTAGTGTGGTTTGATTAAAGAAAAGATGCGTGTTTTACATGAGGCGATTCCCACGGCTCGCAACTAAAACGTTTTTATATAATTTTTGTTTTTTATATTGTAGTTTCATTTAAAATGAGACTGTGATTTCTTTATGAGGTGTTTAGAACACCGTCAGTATGCAGAGGGCGTGTTTCAGTCCTCGCATACTGCTACGTGTGTTCTTTAAGCGCAAGCGGCACCGAAGAGAGAAATCACAGTCTTATTTCAAATAGAGATTATAACAAAAAAAGAAAAAAATTTTAAAAAACACCCTTGACAAACCCTTGCAAGGGTGTTATCTTTATCTTAGTCAATGATTAGCACTCGTACTTGATGAGTGCTAACAAGACAAAAAGGGAGTGATGATATGGAACTGGATGAAAGAAAACAAAAGATTTTGGAGGCCATTATTCACAACTATATGGAAAGTGGTGAACCGGTTGGCTCCCGAACCGTATCCAAGTTTACTGACTTAAATTTAAGTTCTGCGACGATCCGCAATGAGATGGCAGATCTCGAGGAGATGGGCTACATTTTACAGCCTCACACGTCAGCAGGAAGAATCCCTTCGGACAAAGCGTATCGGCTTTACGTAGATACGGTGCTTCGCAACAAAGAAAAAGAAGTGGACGATGCGAAAGGGATTTTGATCGAAAAGGCAGACAAGATTGATCTTCTTTTACAGCAGGTAGCAAAACTGCTGGCAGAAAATACCAATTACACGACGATGGTTTCCAAACCTCGTTATGAACACAAGAAGATCAAATTCATACAATTGAACCAGATATCCGATTCACAGATTCTTGTAATCGTAGTTTTGGATAACAATCATGTAAACAACAAATTTATCAATCTGGCAGCGCCGATTGAGGACAATGTTCTGGCTCAGTTGAATTTTATGATCAATGCCGCACTCAATGGACTGGATGTCACAGAGATCAATATGGCGATCATGCAGCAGATCAAAGAAAAAGCCGGTGAATACGGCGAACTTGCTTCGAGCATTTTAGACTGCATCGGAGAAGCGCTGAGTGACGAAGAAACGTCGGAGGTATATACTTCCGGGGCGACGAACATTTTAAAATATCCGGAATTGAGTGATAAGGAAAAGATGGTAGATCTCCTTTCCACGTTCGAAGAAAAGCAGAGACTGGAAGCCTGGGTCAATGACGAGGCGACCGATCCGGAAGAACATGGAATTCAGGTATATATCGGCGAGGAATCGCCGGTGGCATCCATGCGTGACTGTTCCGTGGTTACGGCAACATACCAGATCAAAGAAGGTGTGTATGGAAAGATAGGAATTGTCGGACCAAAACGTATGGATTATGAAAAAGTTGTTGGCACATTGGAAAGCTGCATGCAGCAGCTGGATGATATATTTAAATCCAAGACATAGTGACAAAGCAGAGTTGATGGAGAAAGGCGGTACAAAATGGCAGAAGAGACAAAGAAAGCCGAGCAGGCGGAAACGCCGGAAACCGAAAAAGAAACTGTAGCCAAAGAGACACAGGCGCAGGAACAAACCGTAGAGGAAACGCCGGCAAAGGCGGAAGAAAAAAAAGAAAAGAAAAAATCCAAAAAGAAAGATAAGAAGGATGAAAAGATTGAAGAGTTAAATGACAGACTTCTCCGTAATATGGCAGAGTTTGAAAACTTCAGAAATCGTTCCGAAAAAGAAAAAGCAGCAAAATTTGACATGGGTGCCAAAAATGTTGTGGAAAAAGTTCTTCCTATCGTAGATAATTTTGAACGAGGCTTGGCAGCAGTTCCGGAAGAGGAAAAAGACAATGCCTTCGTAAAAGGAATGGAAGCAGTATACAAACAGTTTACTACGGTACTTGAAGAAATTGGAGTTACTCCGATCGAAGCCGTCGGAAAAGAATTTGATCCAAATCTTCACAATGCGGTAATGCATGACGAAGATGAGACCAAAGAGGCAAACATCATTTCTGAAGAATTTCAGAAAGGCTATATGTATAAAGACAGCGTCGTGAGACACAGTATGGTTAAGGTAGTAAACTAACAGAATTTATTTTGGAGGTAATTATTATGAGTAAAATTATTGGAATTGACTTAGGAACAACAAACAGCTGTGTAGCTGTTATGGAAGGTGGAAAACCAGTCGTTATCGCAAATGCAGAAGGTGCACGTACAACACCATCTGTTGTAGCGTTTACAAAAAATGGAGAGCGTTTGATCGGTGAACCTGCAAAACGCCAGGCAGTAACCAATGCAGATAATACAATTTCTTCCATTAAAAGACATATGGGTACCGATTATCGTGCCGATATCGAAGGAAAGAAATATTCTCCACAGGAAATTTCCGCAATGATCCTTCAGAAATTGAAAGGCGATGCAGAGAATTATCTTGGTGGCGAAAAAGTAACAGAAGCTGTTATCACAGTACCGGCTTACTTCAACGATGCACAGCGTCAGGCAACCAAAGATGCCGGTAAGATCGCAGGTCTTGATGTAAAACGTATCATCAACGAGCCTACCGCAGCCGCACTTGCTTATGGTCTTGACAACGAAGGCGAGCAGAAGATCATGGTATACGACCTTGGCGGTGGTACATTCGATGTATCCATTATCGAGATCGGTGACGGTGTCATCGAAGTATTGTCAACATCCGGAGATAACCGTCTTGGTGGTGATGACTTCGATAACAAACTCTGCGATTACATGGTAAGCGAATTTAAGAAAACAGAAGGCATTGACCTTTCCGGTGATAAGATGGCAATGCAGCGTTTGAAAGAAGCTGCTGAGAAAGCAAAGAAAGAGCTTTCTTCCGCAACAACGACAAATATCAACCTTCCATTTATCACAGCAACACAGGAAGGACCAAAACATTTTGATATGAACCTGGCACGTGCAAAATTCGATGAATTGACAGCAGATTTGGTAGAGAGAACTGCCACTCCTGTAAACAATGCATTGAAAGATGCCGGAATTACTGCTTCTGAACTTAGCAAAGTTCTTTTGGTTGGTGGTTCCACACGTATCCCGGCCGTACAGGACAAAGTAAAACAGTTGACAGGACATGAGCCAAATAAATCTTTGAACCCGGATGAGTGTGTAGCATTGGGTGCTTCCATTCAGGGTGGTAAACTTGCCGGAGATACCGGTGCCGGCGATATCCTTCTTCTGGATGTTACCCCACTTTCTCTTGCTATCGAGACAATGGGCGGTGTAGCTACCAAATTGATCGAAAGAAATACAACAATTCCTACGAAGAAGAGCCAGATCTTCTCTACCGCAGCCGATAATCAGACCGCAGTAGACATCAACGTAGTACAGGGTGAAAGACAGTTTGCCCGCGACAATAAATCTCTTGGACAGTTCCGTCTGGATGGCATTCCACCGGCAATGCGTGGAGTACCTCAGATCGAGGTTACCTTTGATATCGATGCCAATGGTATCGTAAATGTATCTGCAAAAGACCTTGGAACAGGAAAAGAGCAGCACATTACCATCACAGCAGGATCCAACCTGTCCGATGATGATATCGATAAAGCAGTCAAAGAAGCCGCTGAGTTCGAAGCTCAGGATAAGAAACGCAAAGAGGGCATCGATACCCGCAACGAAGCAGACAGCATGGTATTCCAGACAGAGAAAGCACTCAATGAAGTGGGTGACAAAGTAGATGCTTCAGAGAAAGAAAAAGTTCAGGCTGAGATTGACAAAGTAAAAGCAATTCTTGAGAGAACACAGCCAGAGTCTATGACAGATGCTGATATCGAAGAATTGAAAGCAGCAAAAGAATCCTTGATGACAAACTCACAGCAAGTATTTGCTAAGATGTATGAGCAGGCACAGCAGGCAGCTGGCGGCGCTCAGGGTGCAGCTGGTCCGGACATGGGAGCAGCAGGACAGCAGACAGCAGATAACGGCGGAGACGACGTTGTCGATGGAGATTTCAGAGAACTGTAATCAACCTTGATAGATTCCGATGTTACGGCTCGTACTCTGGTGCGGGTCGTACTGTCGGTTATAACGAAGAGTGAGTGAATGGAGGATAAAAATGGCTGATAAGCGTGATTATTATGAGGTATTAGGGGTAGACCGCAATGCCGATGATGCTACCCTGAAACGTGCCTATAGAAAATTGGCAAAAAAATATCACCCTGATACAAATCCCGGCGATAAAGATGCCGAAGCAAAATTTAAAGAAGCATCCGAAGCGTATGCCGTATTGAGCGACCCGGATAAGAGACGTCAGTATGATCAATTTGGTCACTCTGCGTTTGAAAATGGTGCTGGCGGAGCCGGCGGCTTCGACTTTTCCGGTATGGATATGGGCGATATTTTTGGCGACATATTCGGCGACTTCTTTGGCGGCGGAGCCAGAAGACGTGATCCCAATGCACCGACAAGAGGTGCGAACATCCGCGCGCAGGTCCGCATCACATTGGAAGAGGCCTGCTTTGGCGTAGAAAAAGAACTGGAACTGACATTGAAAGACGAATGCCAGACCTGTCACGGAACCGGAGCCAAACCGGGAACTTCACCGGAAACCTGTGCTACCTGCGGTGGTAAAGGTCAGGTGGTGACATCCCAGAAATCCTTATTTGGTATGGTACAGAATGTATCCACATGTCCACATTGTCATGGTACCGGAAAAGTGGTCAAGGACAAATGTTCCGACTGCCACGGAACCGGTTACATTGCAAGCAAAAAGAAAATTCAGGTTTCAATCCCGGCAGGAATCGACCATGGACAGAGTGTACGTATCCGTGGAAAGGGTGAGCCGGGCACCAACGGCGGAGCACGCGGCGACCTTCTTGTAGAAGTATATGTACAGCCGCATGAGGAATTTGAACGTCATGACTACGACTTGTATTCCGAAGTGAAGATTTCTTACCCGAAAGCCGTACTCGGTGGCGAAGTAACGGTAAAAACCATTGACGGAGAAGTGGCATGTACGATCAAACCGGGTACCCAGACCGGAACGCGTATGCGTCTGCGCGGCAAAGGCGTACCTTCCCTGCGTAACAAAAAACTGCGCGGTAACCATTATGTGGACTTCGTTGTCGATGTTCCGACATCCGTTACGAAAGAGCAGAAAAAACTGTTACAGCAGTTAGAAGAAACCTTTGACGGAAAATCAGGGAAAAAATTGAAAAGAAAATAAAGAGAAAAGAAATGATGCGCCGGTAGAAGTTGTCTGCCGGCGCTTTTTCATGAAAATAATAAATATCTCCCCTTTACATCCCCTCCCGAAAGTGCTATGATATAAATACTATATGTTGTGGCTGGATAAAAACAAAACACTATATATTTGCAGATATCAGGGGCAAAAGACGTTAGTCCCCTGAGGTCTGTTGCGATAAAAGGAAACCGCCAACGTGCAACAGAAAGAAAAGATAGGAGATGACAGGCACCGATGGGTAGTGTATGGGTAATAAAGCGAAATGGTGAAGAAGTTGAGTTTGATGCGGAAAAGATCAGCAATGCGATTCAAAAGGCCAACAATGAGGTGACGGATGATAAGAAACTGACGCTTTTACAGATTGCGGATGTGACAAGAAAAGTGGTGGAGAGGATCGAAAAAGCATCGCATGCCGTCAATGTAGAGCGGATTCAGGATTTGGTAGAAATTGCCATTATGGAAGAGGGCGGATACGAGATCGCGCAGAAATATGTGCGTTACCGCTATCAGCGTGAGATTGCGAGAAAAGCCAATACGACCGATGCAGAGATTTTGTCGCTCATTGAGTGCAGCAACGAGGAGGTCAATCAGGAAAATTCCAACAAAGATGCAAGCATCAATTCGACGCAGCGCGATTATATGGCAGGACAGGTCAGCAAGGATCTTACGATGCGCCTGCTGCTGCCGAAAGAAATTGTAGATGCGCACAATGAGGGAATCATTCATTTTCACGACTCCGATTATTATGCACAAAAAGAACATAACTGCGATCTGATCAATCTCGAAGATATGCTTCAAAACGGAACGGTCATCAGCGAGACAATGATTGAAAAACCGCATTCTTTCTATACCGCGTGCAATGTGACGACGCAGATCGTAGCGCAGGTGGCGAGCAACCAGTACGGAGGCCAGTCATTTTCCCTTGCTCATCTGGCGCCGTTTGTGGACATCAGCCGAAAGAAAATATATAAAGAAGTGGAAACCGAATTTGAGGAAAACGAACTGGAAAAAGACGAAGAAAAGATAAAGAAAATTACGGAAAAACGGCTTTTAGATGAGATCAAGCGCGGGATTCAGACCATTCAGTACCAGCTCATTACACTGATGACGTGCAATGGACAGGCACCGTTTGTCACAATGTTTATGTATCTGGATGAAGTGGAAGGCCAGACGCGGTATGACCTTTCGCTGCTTATCCGCGAGGTGCTGACGCAGCGGATCCAGGGGGTAAAAAATGAAAAAGGTGTGTGGATCACACCGGCATTTCCGAAGCTGATCTATGTACTCGACGAGGACAATATTTCGGAAGATTCCCCGTATTATGCGTTGACGGAACTTGCCGCCGAATGCACGGCAAAACGTATGGTTCCGGACTACATTTCGGCGAAAGTCATGCGTGAATTAAAACGGGGGGATGTGTACACCTGCATGGGCTGCCGTTCCTTTCTGACGGTGGAAGACAGCCAGCGGAATCCGGATGGCAGCCATAAATATTATGGAAGATTTAACCAGGGAGTCGTAACGATCAATCTCGTTGATGTGGCTTGCTCGTCGTATGGCGACATGGACAAATTTTGGAAAATATTGGATGAACGACTGGAACTCTGCCACCGTGCCCTGCGCTGTCGTCATGAGCGGCTTCTCGGCACCGTTTCCGATGTGGCACCGATTCTTTGGCAGCATGGAGCGCTTGCACGCCTGAAAAAAGGAGAGACGATCGACAAACTATTGTATAACGGCTATTCGACCATTTCCCTCGGCTATGCCGGTTTGTACGAAATGTGCGTGCGAATGACCGGAGAAAGCCACACGTCAAAAGAAGGACATGATTTTGCACTGGCAGTCATGCAGAAATTAAACGACAAATGTGCCGAATGGAAGGCTGCTGAAAATATCAGCTATTCGGTTTACGGCACACCGATGGAATCAACGACCTACAAATTTGCCAAATGCCTGCAAAAGCGGTTTGGACGGATCAAAGGCGTGACGGATAAAAACTATATTACCAATAGTTACCATATTCACGTGACCGAGCCGATCAATGCGTTTGATAAACTGACGTTTGAATCGGAATTTCAGAAACTGTCGCCCGGCGGTGCCATCAGCTATGTGGAAGTGCCGAATATGCAGCACAACATACCGGCGGTACTTGCGGTAATGCGGCATATATACGAAAATATCATGTACGCGGAACTCAATACGAAAAGCGATTTCTGCGAGGCCTGCGGATACGACGGCGAGATTCAGATAAAAACCGATGAAAAAGGAAAACTTGTCTGGGAATGCCCAAATTGCGGTAACCGCGACACCGACACCCTGTTCGTCGCCCGACGCACCTGCGGCTACATCGGGACGCAGTTCTGGAATCAGGGCAGAACCCAGGAAATCAAAGACCGGGTATTACATTTGTAAAAAACTCTTGCGTTATAATCCATAATCCATTATCATAGAAGATATCAACGCACTGACAGGAGGACTTTATGGAAAAGAAAAAACGAGGGAGTTTTACAGGGACACTGGGATTTGTACTGGCGGCAGCAGGGAGTGCCGTTGGACTTGGAAATATTTGGAGATTTCCGTATCTTGCAGCGAAAAATCACGGTGGCGTGTTTATTATCTGCTACATCATACTGGCATTGACATTTGGATTTGCGCTTCTTACAACCGAGATCGCGATAGGGCGAAAGACCAAGCAGAGTCCGCTTACCGCGTATGCAGCCGTTCATCCAAAATGGGGAAAATTAGGCGTACTTGCCTGCCTGGTACCGACGATCATTTTGCCGTATTACTGTGTGATTGGTGGATGGGTTGTCAAATATTTCACTGTATTTGCGACAGCCAAAGCGCATAATGCGGCGCAGGATAGTTTCTTTAACAACTTTATTACATCGCAGTATGCACCGATTTTCTTTATGATGATATTCTTAGGAGCGACAGCGGCAGTCGTGCTTTGCGGTGTGGATAAAGGAATTGAAAAAGCCAGCAAATTTATCATGCCGATCTTATTGGTACTTATCATTGGAATTTCCGTCTATTCGCTGACGATAAAATTCACGGATGCGAATGGGGTTACCCGAACCGGACTTGACGGTTTAAAAGTATATCTCGTTCCGGATGTCAGCGGAATGACGTTCAAAGACTGGGTTGTGATCATTATGGATGCGATGGGGCAGCTGTTCTTCTCCATCAGTGTAGCGATGGGAATTATGGTCGCTTATGGTTCGTATGTGCCAAAAGGTGTAAATCTGATGAAATCCATCAACCAGATTGAGATTTTTGATACCGTGGTGGCACTTCTTGCGGGCCTTATGATCGTACCGGCAATCTATGTATTTATGGGGATTGAAGGGATGTCCGGCGGACCGGGACTGATGTTTGTTTCCCTTCCGAAAGTATTTGACCAGATGGGCGGTGTCGGCATCGCTATCGGGATTGCGTTCTTTTTGATGGTTCTTTTTGCCGCAGTGACCTCTTCCGTATCCGTCATGGAAGCTATCGTGTCAAGTATGATGGACAAGTTCCATTGGAGCCGGAAAAAAGGTGGAATTATTGTAACGATTTATGCGTTGATTGGAGGAATCATCGTCTGTCTTGGTTACAATCTGCTTTACTTTGAACTGCCACTGCCAAATGGAAGTGTAGCACAGATTTTAGATATTATGGATTATATCAGTAACAATATTCTGATGCCATCGGTAGCCATACTTACCTGTATCCTGATTGGATGGGTCGTGAAACCGGATGTCATCATCAATGAAGTAACCGGAAATGGAGAATATAAGTTCAGCAGAAAGGGATTGTACGTTGTTATGATGCGTTTTGTGGCACCACTGCTTCTACTGTTCCTGCTGCTTCAGTCATTGGGAATTATAAATATTTAATAACGAAAGGAGCATCTCTCCTGCGCAATCGGTAGGAAAGAGGCTCCTTTTTGAAAAGGGGGGAGGATAAGTATTTTAACTTTATCTTTGGTTATAGTAAGAGTATAACCGGAAGAAAAGAAATTATACAAAGTGGGAAAGGAAAATGGATATGAATATAAAAGTTCAGGAAACCGCAGACCGTTTATTGAATCGGATCGGCGTATCGACATGCAGTTTTACGACAGTAAAAGCAGCAAAAAGAACATTGGAAGAAGAGGGCGCCTGCGTGCTTTCCATGCAGAAACCGCATTGGGATCTGGAGCCCGGCAAGACCTATCTTGTCACACAGTCGGATTCCAGTTTGTTTGCATTTTCTATCGGCAGCCAATTTTTGGCAGAAGAGGCGGCGGAGACAGACCAGATGCTTCGCCTGGCTGCGGCGCACACGGACCATCCCTGCCTTTATATCAAAAGCAATCCGGAAGTGGACAGCAAAGGATATGGCAAGTTAAATGTCGAGGTGTACGGTGGTGCTATTTTAAATACATGGATGGACCGTGCCCTTTCCGTGGCAGGAAAAGTAGTTATCAAATCCGACAACGTATTTGAGCCGGAAGTGCGTATTGTGGATATGAAACGTCCGCTTTTTACGATTCCGAATCTTGCCATTCATCTGAACCGCGAAGTCAATAAAGGTGTGGAATTAAACCGTCAGAATGACCTTGAGCCGCTGGCTTTTGTCGATGGAACCGAAGTGGAAAAAGAGTTCTTTCTTTCCCTGCTTGCGAGAGAACTGAAAGTATCCGCAAGCGAGATATTGGATTATGAATTATATTTGTACAATTGTGATGCCGGAGATGTATTGGGCATTCAGGAAGATATGATCTCTGCCCCGCGGCTGGACAACATTACTTCAGTCGAAGCCTGCCTGCAGGGGCTTTTAAATCAGAACCGGGAAAAGGGGATCAATGTCATCGCCTTGTTTGACAACGAAGAGATTGGAAGCCGCACAAAACAGGGGGCAGACAGCGAATTTTTGTACCGCTTGTTAAAGAAAATATACCGCTGTCTCGGAGTGGACGAAGAAAAGGCAGAGACGGCGATTTTTGGAGGATTTGCATTGTCACTTGATGTCGCACACGGGTTTCATCCGAATAAACCGGAAAAATCCGATCCGACCAATCCGAATCCGCTGGGAAAAGGCGTCGTGATCAAACGTTCCAGTGCACAGAATTATGTAACAGACAGTGAAGCGGTGGCGACCGCAATGATGATTTTTGAAAATGAAGGCATTCCGTATCAGAAATTTGCCAGCCGTTCGGACGTTTCCCAGGGAGGCACACTGGGATCGATCGCTTCCAAATATCTGCCGATGAAAATGGTAGACATGGGAGTGCCGATCCTTGCGATGCATTCTGCCCGCGAACTGATGGCGGCAGCAGACCAGTACTATCTGGAAGAATTTGTCACTGCGTTTTTTGAACAATAAATTTTGAAAGCAACGATTCAGGAGGAAAATATGTATTTATTAGGATCCCATGTGGGAATGAGTGGAAAAGATATGATGCTTGGTTCCGTGAAGACAGCCCTTTCTTATGGCGCAAATACCTTTATGCTGTACACCGGAGCCCCTCAAAATACAAGAAGAAAGAAAATCGAGGAATTAAATATTCCGGCAGCCAGAGAACTGATGAAGGAAAACGGAATCGAGACATTTGTCGTACACGCACCCTATATTATCAATCTGGCAAATACCGTAAAACCGGAGACATTTCAGATCGCGACGGATTTTCTCGCGGTAGAATTAGAGAGAACCGAAGCGATGGGATCCGAGACACTTGTTCTCCATCCGGGTTCCCATGTAGGTGCGGGCGAAGAAGCCGGTATCGCGCAGATCATCAAAGGACTGGATATGGTAATGAAACCGGATATGAAAGTGAAGATTGCCTTGGAGACAATGGCAGGAAAAGGAAGTGAGATTGGTCGTTCTTTCGAAGAACTTAAAGCGATTTATGACGGCGTGCGGTATCCGGAAAATCTACGCGTGTGCTTTGATACCTGCCATGTAAATGATGCAGGATATGACATCGTCAATCATTACGAAGAGGTGCTGGAAGAATTTGACAGAGTTCTTGGGCTGGACCAGATTGCGGTATTTCATATTAATGACAGCAAAAATCCGCTCGGAGCGCACAAAGACCGTCATGAAAATGTGGGACTTGGCACGATCGGATTTGATACTCTGTACCGTTTTGTCTCGGACGAGAGATTTGCCAATGTGCCGAAAATACTGGAAACGCCATGGATCAAACCGGAAGATGATCCGAAAAATCCGATTCCGCCATACAAAGAAGAAATTGAGATGTTGCAGAGTGGAATGATGAAACCGTTGACAATTTCATGATTTCCCACTAAAATAGAAAGATAGGAAGTTAAAATTGAAGGAGGCTCTTACAAATGGCAAAGAAACCATATTATTTGACAACCGCCATTGCTTACACATCGGGAAAACCTCATATTGGAAATACGTATGAAGTTGTACTCGCCGATGCAATCGTGCGATATAAAAGAAATCAAGGTTATGATGTGCGGTTCCAGACCGGGACGGACGAACATGGCCAGAAAATAGAATTGAAGGCAGAAGAAGCAGGCATTACGCCAAAAGAATTTGTTGACAATGTTTCTTCTGAGATCAAACGTATCTGGGATCTGATGAACACCTCTTACGACCGCTTTATCCGCACGACGGATGAAGGCCATGAAAAACAGGTTCAGAAGATCTTTAAGAAATTGTATGAGCAGGGAGATATTTACAAGGGACATTACGAAGGAATGTACTGTACTCCTTGTGAATCGTTCTTCACGCCGTCACAGCTTGTCGATGGCAAATGTCCGGACTGTGGACGCGAGTGCCAGCCGGCGAAAGAAGAAGCGTATTTCTTGAAATTAAGCAAATATCAGGACCGCCTGATCGAACATATCAACACACATCCGGAATTTATCCAGCCGGAGTCGCGTAAAAACGAAATGATGAACAATTTCCTCTTGCCGGGACTTCAAGATCTCTGTGTTTCCAGAACGAGTTTCAAATGGGGCATTCCGGTAGACTTTGATCCGGGCCACATCGTATATGTGTGGGTCGATGCGCTGAGTAACTACATTACCGGACTTGGTTACGATCAGGACGGAAACAGCGATGAAATGTTTGACAAATTTTGGCCGGCAGATCTTCATCTGATCGGAAAAGATATTTTGCGTTTCCATACGATTTATTGGCCGATCATGCTTATGGCACTCGGACTTCCTCTGCCCAAACAGGTATTTGGACATCCTTGGCTGCTTCAGGGCGACGGAAAAATGAGTAAGAGTAAGGGAAATGTACTGTATGCCGATGATCTCGTAGACGAGTTTGGTGTAGATGCCGTACGTTATTTCGTTCTTCATGAGATGCCATTCGAAAACGATGGTGTAGTAACTTGGGAATTAATGGTAGAACGCATGAATTCCGACCTTGCCAATACATTGGGGAATCTTGTAAATCGTACCATTTCCATGTCCAATAAGTATTTTGACGGAGTGGTTAAAGATGCCGGTGTTTCCGAGCCTGTCGATGATGAACTGAAAGCTGTTATCAATGCGGCACCGGGCAAAGTGACAGAAAAAATGGACAAACTTCGTGTGGCAGATGCCATTACGGAAATCTTTACCTTGTTTAAACGCTGTAATAAATATATCGACGAGACGATGCCTTGGGCACTTGCCAAAGAGGAAGAAAAGAAACCTCGTCTGGCTACCGTCTTGTACAATCTGATGGATGGTATCCGTGTCGGAGCGACTCTTTTGGATTCCTTTATGCCGGAAACCAGCGAGAAGATCCTTGCTCAGATCAATGCGACAAAGGGCGAACTTGAGACTTTGAAAGCAGGAGAATATCCAAACGATACCAAAGTAGTTGAAAAGCCGGAGATTCTGTTTGCGCGAATCGATGAAGAAGAATTTATGAAAAAAATTCATGAAAAAGAAGCGGCTCAGGCAGCAGAAGCAGAAAAAGCTGAGGCACCGGAGGATGTCATTGATATCGAAGCAAAACCGGAGATCACATTTGATGACTTTATGAAAATGCAGTTCCAGGTGGGTGAGATCATTGCCTGCGAGGAAGTGAAGAAATCGAGAAAACTTTTGTGCTCCCAGGTTCGTATCGGAAGCGAAGTAAAACAGATCGTATCCGGAATCAAAGCACACTACAGTGCAGAAGAGATGGTCGGTAAAAAAGTGATGGTTCTTGTAAACCTCAAACCGGCAAAACTGGCAGGCGTATTGTCAGAAGGAATGCTTCTCTGCGCAGAAGATGCCGACGGAAATCTCGCACTTATGACACCGGAAAAACCGATGCCGGCAGGAGCCGAGATCTGCTAATAGAATACAAAGAAAACGGAGATAAAAGGCAACAGAGGAATTCTCTTCTGTTGTCTTTTCTAAGAATAATATGATATTTGATACACATAGTCATTATGACGACAGAGCATTTGACGAAGACCGCGAAAGCCTTCTTGGATCATTGGAAGAAAATGGAATTGGCAATATTGTGTGCGTGGGCGCTGACATGAAAAGCAGCAAAGCAGCGATGGAACTGGCACACAGCTATGAGTTCGCTTATGCGGCGGTCGGAGTGCATCCTTCGGACACCGCGCCCCTCACAGAAACCGATATGGAATGGCTGGAACAGGCTTCCCATGACGAAAAAGTTGTTGCCATCGGGGAAATCGGTCTTGATTATCACTGGAAAGAGCCGGAGCCGGAAATTCAGAAAAAATGGTTCCGCCGCCAGATCAAACTGGCAAAAAAAGTAAATTTACCGATTGTATACCACAGCCGTGAAGCGGCGAAAGATACGATGGATATGATATTGGAAACCCATGCGGCAGAATGTGGCGGCGTGATTCATTGCTATTCGTATGCCAAAGAGATGGCAAAAGAATATGTCGATATGGGATTTTATATCGGAGTCGGCGGTGTGATCACATTTAAAAACGGACGGCGATTGAAAGAGACGGTAGAAGCCATCCCGCTTTCACGTATTGTGTTGGAGACGGACTGCCCCTACCTTTCGCCGGAACCAAACCGCGGCAAACGAAACGATTCTACAAACTTAATTTATGTGGCACGCGAAATTGCCGCGATCAAAGGAATTTCCGAGCAGAAAGTAATCGAAGAAACAGAAAAAAATGCCAGAAAGTTATACCGGCTGGATGAAAAAAACAGGAGGTGAATATGGAAAAATTAAGCAATCCCAAAGAGACCATACAAGTGCTTCAAAAGCATGAATTTCAATTTAAGAAAAAATTTGGACAAAACTTTTTGATCGATCCGCATGTGCTGGATAAAATTGTCGACGCAGCACAGATCACAAAGGACGATTTTGTGCTGGAAATCGGACCGGGGATCGGCACATTGACGCAGTATCTCTGTGAAAATGCAAGACAGGTGCTTGCGGTGGAGATTGATGATAAATTGATCCCTATTCTCAAGGAAACATTGCAGCCTTACGACAATGTAGAAGTGCTGCATGGCGATATTTTAAAACAGGACATTCAGCAGATCGCAGACACTTACAATGACGGAAAGCCGATCAAAGTGGTGGCAAATCTGCCATATTACATTACCACGCCGATCATTATGGAATTATTTGAAAGCCATGTTCCTCTGGCAAATGTTACCGTCATGGTGCAGAAAGAAGTGGCAGACCGTATGAAAGCAGAACCGGGGACAAAAGATTACGGAGCGCTGTCTCTCGCGGTTCAATATTATGCCAAACCATACATCGCCGCCTTTGTGCCACCAAACTGTTTTATGCCGCGGCCAAATGTCGGCAGTGCGGTCATACGACTCGACTGTCTTGCAAGAGTTCCGGTCGAAGTGCACAATGAAAAATTGATGTTCCGCCTGATCCGCGCTTCGTTTAACCAGCGCCGGAAAACCCTGCAAAATGGAATTGCAAACAGCGCCGAACTGTCTTTTACGAAAGAGCAGGCAGCACGTGCGATTGAACAGGCGGGATTTGATGTAAGAATCCGCGGCGAAAAATTAGGACTGGAAGAATTTGCCAGATTGGCAGACGGATTGGAAAGGATGACAGAAAATGGATGAAGAAAAATTGACAATGGCAGATTTTGAAGATGAAATCAATGCCTCTTTTGTAAAATTCCGCCCGGGACAGGCGATAAAAGGAACCGTTGTGGCAATCGACGAAGACGAGATCGCGCTTGATCTGCAATCGTATTCCCGCGGAATCATTCCGAAAGAAGAATGGAGCAATGACCCGGATTTCCACGCAATGGATGAAATTCGGATCGGAGATACGCTGACTGTGATCGTTTTATATGAAGATGAATCCGGACAGACAATCACCTCCCTGCGTCAGGCAAAAGAAATGGCAGCCTGGGAAACATTGCAGGATGCCCTTGCCAATCATACCATCTTTGAAGTGAAGATCAAAGAAGTGGTACCTTCCGGTGTAATTACGTATCTTGAGGGAATCCGTGCGTTTATCCCGGCTTCCAAACTGGCGGCACAGTATGTCGAGGATCTCGAGTCTTACGTCGGTAAAAAGGTGCAGGTACAGGTGATCACGGCAGACGAGGAAGAAAACCGCCTTGTGCTTTCGGCAAAAGAAGTGGCGAAAGAACGCCTTGCACAGGAAAATGCCGCGAAATTAAATGCTCTGCAGAAAGGGTTTATTACCGAGGGTACGATCACGCGTATCGAATCTTACGGCTGTTTTGTCGAATTTGGAGACGGACTTACCGGACTGGTGCATATTTCACAGATCTGCAATAAGTTTTTGAAGTCGCCAAAAGAAGTGGTCAAACTTGGCATGAAAGTAAAAGTGAAAGTGTTGTCTGTCGAAGACGGAAAAATTCGCTTGAGCATGAAAGAAGCAGAGGACATCGCGCCGGAAGTGGAAGAAGCAGTCGATGACTCGGAGGAAACTTCAATGGAATACACCGATGAGGAAGCGACGACATCGCTGGCAGGTCTGCTGAAAGGAATTCAATTGGACGATTGACACGCGGGAAAAAGTACGTTATACTAATTCCTATAGGAAAGGCAGGTGAATGATATGAAAAAGCTGAACAATAGCAGAAAACGACACACTGGAATCCGTTACATCTATCATTCACTTTATCATGCTTTATGCAGCCGGCATATATAATATGAGGATAAATACAAGTGTTTCTGGTTTCAGGAACACTTTTTTCTTTATACGGAAATTTTCTGAATAAAGAAAAAGGTTTTGTACAATAATAAATCGGTTGCAGGAAAGCAGGTAAAGATGAAAGTTATTTCTATAAGAAAGAATCCGCAATGGGCGGAAACGGCAAAAGCGTATTGTGAGGAAAAATGGAGTGATGTATACGGCGCATTTGAGGATACATTGAATCAATGTCTGCAAAAAGAAAATGGACTGCCGGAAACATGGATTATGCTGGGAGGCATGCAGGAAGACGAGATAAAAGGATTCTATCAGTTGTGTGATGCGGAACCGATGGAAAATGAGACCAAGCGGAGCCCGTGGCTGACAACGCTGTTTGTAGAACCTGACCTCCGTGGATGGCACTATGGCGAGCTGCTTATGAACCATGCCAGATATGAGGCAGGGAAACTCGGTTTTGATAAAATGTATCTTGCCACCGACCACATTGGCTTTTATGAAAAGTATGGATTTTGGGAGATTGGTCTGGAGCGGTTTGCGTGGGGACGCCCGACGAAAATATATGAGACAGATACCTTCGGGAAAGTGCAGCTGGCCGTTTATGACGAGAAAAACTTACCCGGCGATGAGACGTACTTGAAGGTTGCGGCATATAAAGGTGGGTATACACCCGGAGAGAATGGGGCGATGGCACTGCATTTCGAAAAATACTTTGCACCGCCGGACTCTTTTGCGAAAAAGTGGTTTACGATTCTGGCATTTCGCGGAGATGAATTGATTGGCAGAGTGAACTTTATCCGGAGTTCCACGGATGTTCACCATTGGTATCTTGGCGATCTGAGTGTGAAATCCACAGAGCGAAGAAAAGGAATCGCCAGCCGCATGCTGCAAAGAGGAATCGACCGAATTCGACAAACTGGAAATGGTGACGAATACATTTGCGCGTATATTGAGGAAGATAATATGGCATCTATTTGCCTCCACACGAAATTCGGATTTGCAGATACAGGAAAATGTCTGCCGTTTGAGGATTTTGTGTTTGGAGAAACGGAAACGACATACCGTATGAATTTGTAATAAAACGCAATGCAGAGAGGGGATATCTGGCTGGAAGCCACCAGCCGGATATCCTTTTCCTATGAAAAGCAATCTGATAACGACGGAATAATCCGTGAGAACTGCAAGAAAATCACGAAAAAGGTCGAATTTCCGTGGGTTAAAACAAATGCTGAAAAAAACTTGAAAAAAATGAAAAAAAGTGTTGACAAAAGTGCCGTCGTCTGATAATATATATCTTGCTGACGCGGTAAAGACAAAACAGCAAAACAAAAAAAGTTTTAAAAAAGTCTTGACAAAGCAAAAGCGATTTGATATAATATTTATCGCTGACGCAAAAGCGACAGCAAAGAACCTTGATAACTGAACAGTGAAACAACCCTGAAAATTCAAATATATATTGAGTTTTCAGAATCAACAAGATTGATTCCTGAAGATTCTTTTGAAATTTTCATTGAACGTTTCTTATAGAAGAAACACCAGTAAAAGAACTCATATTTATTTCAAATATGAAGTGCTTAACTGAACGGATTAGCCAAGCGAAATTTTGGCAGAATCAAACATTTTAATTTGAGAGTTTGATCCTGGCTCAGGATGAACGCTGGCGGCGTGCTTAACACATGCAAGTCGAACGAAGCACTTACGACAGAACTTTTCGGAGGGAAGATGTTTGTGACTGAGTGGCGGACGGGTGAGTAACGCGTGGGTAACCTGCCTTGCAGAGGGGGACAACAGTTGGAAACGACTGCTAATACCGCATAATAGATCAAGACCGCATGATCATGATCTTAAAGATTTATCGCTGCAAGATGGACCCGCGTCTGATTAGCTAGTTGGTGGGGTAACGGCCTACCAAGGCAACGATCAGTAGCCGGCTTGAGAGAGTGAACGGCCACATTGGGACTGAGACACGGCCCAGACTCCTACGGGAGGCAGCAGTGGGGAATATTGCACAATGGGG